>NZ_CP128399.1:2303125-2632143 GCF_030389965.1 Candidatus Chlorohelix allophototropha | reverse complement strand
TTTGACCCCTTTGTTTTACCTGCTTATGCCGAAAAAATCGGTATAGAAATGGTTCCTCTGGAAGAAATATATAGTCGCGCCGATTTTATAACAGTCCATACTCCCTTAACTCCAGAAACTCACCATATGGTCGGTAAGGAAGCATTCGCAAAGATGAAAGACGGTGTGCGCATCATTAATGCGGCACGCGGCGGCATCATTGATGAAGATGCTTTGTATGATGCTTTGAACAGTGGCAAAGTAGCGGCGGCAGGTCTGGATGTGTTCGAGCAAGAGCCTCCCCCATCGGACTATAAGTTGTCACGTCTCGATAATGTGATAGTCACGCCACATCTAGGCGCAAGCAGCGAAGAAGCCCAAGTCAAGGTAGCAGTAGATGCGGCAGAGTCGGTGATAGCGGCTCTTAATGGAGAGTTGGTTCCCAATGCGGTAAATTTACCCGGAATGAGTAAGGAAACCCTTTTGGAATTGCGCCCTTATATGCTTCTAGCCGAGAAACTGGGCAGACTTGCTACCGCTCTTTCAGATGGAATATTGCGCAAACTAGAAATTACGGTGCATGGGGAGAAAAGCCCGAATAATGCCCACTTGCTTACCGCAGCTACTTTAATGGGCTTGTTAAAAGATGAAAAAAGCGATGAGCCTCTCAATCTAGTAAATGCCGGCTATGTAGCAGAACGGCGAGGGTTGGAGATTATTGACAGTTGTACCGAGCTTGAAGGGCAGTATAGCGGGCGAACTATTAGCCTTAAAGTGCAAAGTGATGGTAACGGTATCGCCAACAATTTTGAGGGGTCAGTGATAAACGGAGAACCGCGCATTGTGCGTATAAACGGCTTTCCATTAGAAGTTGCGCCACTGGGCTATTTGTTGGTGAGTCGTCACAACGACCGTCCCGGTATAATCGGCAAAGTTGGCACAATGCTAGGAGAGCACGATATAAATATCGCCTCTATGGATGTAGGACGGCGCTCTCGTTCTGGTGAAGCTGTCATGATTTTGAGTATCGACGATCAAGTTCCGGCGACTGTAGTTGAATCGCTCAGCAAAGTGGATGGTATGCAAAACCTGCGCTTTGTAAATTTGGGATAAAAGTAAACAAAGAAGCCCTCCTTTTAGGGGAGGGCTTTTTTGTTGAAACAAATAAGTGCTAGGCAGTGTCAAATAATGCAGTTAAGGAAAAACTGATTTTGAACTGAAAGGCAGGTAGTATGCACAGGGTAGTAGTTCCGATATTATTGCTCTTTCTGTTAGCCGAAATCTCCGGCGCAGTTGCAATTGTGATGACTGCACCGGGCGGATTCAAAGGGCTAGTCACCCTCGATATTGGTGACGAAAGACGAGTGATTTTACCTGATGAAACCTTTAACATTAACCCCGGCGCTACGCTGGACATTCAGAGTGGCAATGGCACTGTTCAGGTAACCGGGGATTCTACTGCTACTCAGGTAACAGTACATGCGACAAAAGTTACCCGTAGCTTGGGTGAAGATGCGTTTGACCGCATCTCTTATAGCGCCAAGATTGAGGGTAATAATCTGGTTATTCGGGCTAATCCTGGTTCTACCTTTACTTTTGGAATCAGTTTCGGTGAAAGCCGAGTGGATTTAGCTATAACGGCGCCTTCTAATCTACTAAATCGAATAAAAACAAATAATGGTGCGATACTAGTGACTAATTTCAATACAGCGACTGGAAATCAGTCTCTGGGAACTGATAATGGGCGCATTACTGTCAAGAATTTAGTAGCACAAAGGCTAGAGCTTACCAGCAGTAATGGTTCTATAAATCTGGATGGGGTAACTGCTACTCTTTCGGCTCAAACCAATAATGGCAGGATAGAGGCAATCAACAGTACTTTAGGTATCGAACAGGTTAATAGTGATAATGGCTCTATAAGTCTTTCCGGTGCTTTAAGTCAGGTCAATAGTGGTAGCGTGCAAAGTAGCAATGGTTCGGTTCGATTTAGCTTCAAAGGCACGTCCGATAAAGCCAGCTATGAAATCCGTACCGATAATGGCAGCATTAACTTTAATATACCGGGCTTATCTGTGCGTCGCGAGAACAATAACAAAACGCTTTTTTCAAATAACAATGCACCAAACATCAAGATTAAAACTAACAATGGCAGTGTTACTGTCGAGTAACAGGGACAGAGGTTACAGACCATGAACCCGAAATTGACAATCAAATGGCTAGTGGTTGCACTGGCACTGGAAGTGGGAATTGCAGCAATTCTGTTAATACTAACCGGGCACTGGTTAACTCTGTTGAATTTCATGGCTAATATCGCAATTCTGGGAGGATTGGGATATTGGGGCATAAAATCAGGCATTTTCAATTCAAATAATTATAATAGGACGTACCAACGTCCTTATAGGCAAAGAGGTGTACAAGGAAATACAATGCAAGTCACAATACCGGGAGTTAAATTTAATTGGGGTGGTTTGGAACAAACCGAGCCGGTGAATTTAGCATTTGAAATAAACAGTCAATTAAATAGTATCCAGTTAGATGTGCAAGTTGGAAATGTAAAGGTTATCGGCAAGCCCGGTTTGGAAAAAATAACCGTTAGTGGCTATAAACGAGTGTGGGTTAAAGACCCGTTGCAAGGGCGTAGCGAATTTGAAAATATGCAAGTTACCGGAATACAAGAAGGCGGCGTTTTGCGAATATACGCCGGAACCAGAGAAAAAATTAATTTCGCGTTGGGTCAAGTAAGCAGGGTTGATTTGGAAATAAATGTCCCAGAGAATATACCGGGTGTTTATAATGTACAAAGCGGCGAACTGAGCTTAAAAAACATCCAAGCTGAATTAGCGGCTCGTTCAAATCTTGGGAATATTTTTTTAGAGAATTTCAGTTCGGGCAAGAATCTAAATTTGACTAGCCAAAGTGGGAGTATCACGCTACAGCAAATAGCGGCAGGTCAGGTACGCGCTACAACTAATCTTGGCAAAGTTGAGTTGACTGGCGGCGGCGCAGAGATGTTTTACCTTGAATCGAGTGCAGGAAATGTCAGGGCGCGTGGTGTGAATTGTGGGATTTATAAAGCTCGAACCAATGCTGGCAGCGTAGAAGTGTACGACCTCAACTCCGATGGAGTAATTGAGCTACGTACTAATGTAGGGCGCGTTTACGCTAATAATGTTACTGCCCCCGGTTTCCAACTAACTACTGATGCGGGTTCGGTTTTTTATCAGGGCAGTACACCCTCGATTAATAGTGAAGCACATAGTAACCTTGGTAGCGTGCAATTGCGGCTTGCGCCCGGTTCATCCTTTGCGTTAGAAGCAAGTAGCAGTGTAGGCACTGTTTCGGTAGGCTTACCGATTGGCACTGTTTATATGCAGACTAAAAATAGTTTCAGAGGATTAATTGGCGCAGGCGGGGCAATGATACAAGCAGGTAGCAACCTCGGAAGCGTACAAGTTAGCAATTAGCTTCTCAAGAAAAGCCCTTGTCTAATTGAAGGACAAGGGCTTTTTTTAATTATTATTCCAGATATTCGCCAGTACCCGTTTGACCTCTTCAAAATCGAGCGGTTTATTCAAGAATCCGGCTATACCCATATCTTTAATCTTTGACCAATCCATTGGGGAAAGGTTATCGGAAGACATCAATACAACAGGCGGCTTTATCAGTTGTCCGGGTCGAATATTTAGGTAAGTTCTCAATCGATCAAGTATTTTGTGAGCATCGCGACTGGTCGACTTCCATTCGAGCAATATTAGATCAGGACGCTGTTTTGCTATGCTTTCCACTGCTTCCACCCCGTTGCGGGCAATGTTAACGCGCCAACCCGCCTCGTTTAATGATACTTTTAGAAGTGAAAGCACATCTCGATTATCGCCGATAAGCAATATCGATGAGCGCTTCAATTCGAAATCTAAGGCTATCGAAGGTGGAAGTTTATAGGGAGTAGGATCCTCTCCGAATTCGGCTAAAGGGGTTTCCATTTCTCGAAAAGGGAGACTGAAAAATATGGAGAAATTTTTATCGGTGCCACTAATCCAAATTTTGCCCCCATGCTCTTCGATTGCATCTCGAATGCTGGCAAAATTACCAATGTGTTTATTGGTGGGTCGGTAAAAATGGAAAGAATCGTGGAGGTTTCTTTGTTGCTCATTAGAAAGCTTGAAAGTGGTGTTGCAAATATCTACCACCAGTCCTTCATCAACAAGCGACAGATTTAAGGCTAATTCACATTTTCCGGGTGAGTAGGATGCACTTATTTCAATTAACCGGAGCAAAGCGCTTTCAAGATGAACTCGATCACCTCTTATTACTGCTCCGTTCAAGCCCTTAACTTTGATGCGGCAAAGTGGGTTTATTACCGTTGCTTGCTTGGAAACATCGCGCAACATCTCTCCCAGATCTAACAGACCAACTTTAAGTCTCATCTGGTTATCCCAACTTGTGGCTAAATCTATTTATATAGTAATTTGAAACATTTCACCCAAACAGAATTGGAATAATTTGATACGATTTTACCTTATTAAAAATAAATATTCAAGACTTTTCTTAACAAATTCTTTGCAATTCTTATATTATAATGATTTTTTCCAAATCACTCCAAAAGCCGGGGTAGGATACATCTGCACAGCGATAATCAGCTATTTCTAGCTCCTCACCTTCAGGGAGTAATAGCCCGGCAATTGCCAGCGACATTGCCATTCGGTGGTCTCCATGACTCTGCACAGTTGCGCCTCGCAATTTTGCGCCTGCTTGAATCGTCATACCATCCGGATGAGCTTCAAGGATTGCTCCTAACTGTCCTAACTCGCTGCAAATAGTAGCAATTCGGTCGGTCTCTTTTACTCTAAGCTCTGCGGCATCACTGATACAGGTATTGCTACGCGCTAGAATCGCAGCGACTGCCAGAGCAGGAATCTCGTCAACCAAGCGGGGAATCAGGTTGCCGCTTACACTTGTACCCCGCAATTCAGCCGATACAACTCGAATGTCGGCTACCGGTTCGCCGGCAACTTCTCGCTCATTAATCAGGGTGATATTTGCGCCCATCTCACCTAATACATCAATTATACCGGTACGAGTGGGATTGACCCCAACATTTTTTAGAGTCAGGTCGGCATCGGGGTGAACACTTGCCGCTACTAACCAGAAAGCTGCACTGCTGATGTCGCCGGGAACGCTTACATTTTGCGCGATTAATTCGGTAGCAGGCCCTTTCATCACCAATTCTTCTGCGCTTACCAGCAAAGGCGCACCCATTGCTTTGAGCATGCGCTCGGTATGATCCCGGCTGTCAATTAAACCGCTAAGATGGGTTTCTCCCTCGGCATATAACGCCGCCAGCAGAATCGCGCTTTTAAGTTGCGCGCTGGCTACCGGCAAACTATAATTTATACCCTTAAGCGTTGTTCCCTTGATACTGAGCGGCGCAAGGGTATCACCTTTGCGTCCCCAGATTTGCGCTCCCATCTGTCGCATTGGGTTTATCACTCGCCCCATTGGGCGGCTACGTAATGAGCTATCTCCGGTTATCACGCTGTAGAAGTTTTGTCCTGACAGTAAACCGGTGAGCAGGCGCGTAGTTGTACCACTATTTCCGGCGTTCAGCACTTCGGCGCTTTCGGTTAAGCCTCTGATGCTTTTGCCCTTGACTCGGACGGTGCGGGCTGTATCATCTAGCTCTATTTCAACTCCCATCGCGCGCATACATTCGATGCTGCTTAGGCAATCCTCACCGGGCAGGAAGTTGGTGATAAAAGCTTCGCCACTTGCTATAGCATTAAAAATAACCGAACGGTGGCTGATGGATTTATCCCCCGGTACGGTTAGTTCGCCTCGTAATTGGGCAGCCCCTCTTAATTTTATTCTATGTTGATCAATTGCTTCCAGTACCGCTTGATTCCGGCTCATTGGTTCTCCTCAATTAATATATCGCGCAATAGGTTTATGCCCAATTCAATCAGCGCAGGGCTATCGTGTTCAATGCCGAAAATAATACTATCTAAAGGTGATAAGTGTCGATAAAATTCACGACGCTTTTGCCACCCTTCCCCTAATGTACCACCGTAATACAGTTCGACTCCCTCCGGTATATCCAGCGCCGGGTCGCCAATACAGCAATCTCCGAAGTCAATAATGCCACTAACCGTCTTTTTCTTTAGGTCTAACAGAATATGTTCGGGATTAATATCGGCGTGTATCAGCTTTGGCTCAAAGGAAAAACCGGGTTCATATTGCAGGTAACTCTCGAAAAGACCCATCAATTTTTCCCGTTCGCTTTGGCTTAGTAACCCCAAAACCTGATTTTGCACCAAATGATAATAAGCCAAAACATTATCGCGCCAATTATAAGGCTTAGTCGGTTGCGATACCAGCGCCATATCTCTAACGCCCAATTCGCGCGCTCTTTCCACCGGAAAGCGGTGTAGGGCACTTAAAAAATGACCGAGCGACTGTTTCCACCATTCTTCTTTTTCGGTTCCAATCGGGCAATCTTCCAGCGGTATTCCTACCAACTTGCGGTATCCAGCAAAAACAAAAGGAAAAAACCTCCCACCACTCTTTGCTACAAATTCGAAATGCGGTATCGGCAAAGGCAAATGTGGTGCGAGTTCAGGTAATAAGGCTATTTCTTTGCTTAGTTCTAGCTCAACCTCCGGGCGTTTCGGAAAGCGAAAAATATACTGCCCATTTACCTGACAGGCGACGCTATCCCAACCTTCCGCAAGGTAAGCAACTCGCTTTACCTCAAAATCTGGGAAATGTTCTTTGATAGCGGCACGATATTTTCTAAGTCTATAATCCGACATTTATTTAACGCTACACGCTTCTAATCTTCCCAACCCAACCACCGGGTTTTATTTTCGAATTGATTAGAGGTGCGCTCGGTATTTGGCATAGCCGGATAGCCTAAATAAACAAAAGCTACAATGTGTTCTTCCGGTTCTAGACCTAGAAAAGCCTTAATTGCCGGATCGTATGCCGGGTCACCCGTTCGCCAGATAGCGCCAAGCCCGATTTCTTGCGCTGCCAGTAGCATATTTTGAACGGCTGCTGCTACAGCTTCCACGTTTTCAATATCAACAACTTTAGGGGAAGAAGGCTTTAGCGAAGCTGCGATAATCACCACTGGGGCGCGCAATAGTTTGTGGCATTCTTTTTCAATCAATGCTTGCGCTTTATCGTCTGTCGTATTTCCCAGCTTTGCCTTAAGCGATTCGCCCATGATTTTGCTCAATTCTGCCCGCGTCTCACCTGCAACTACAAAATAACGCCACGGTTCAACCATATGGTGGTTTGGCGCTTGGCAAGCCGCGTCCAACAAGATTTCTATTTGTGCGCGGGTAGGCTTTTTCTCAGTGACCTTGCCGACGCTTTTCCTTGATTTGATAGCTTCCAGTACGTTCATCTCTAACCTCTCTATATTTTACATCAGAGCTTTAGGATTTCATGCTGTTATATTATAAATCAGGTGGGGATTTCTCGCTTTTCCAATTATGAACATTAAAAGGAGTAGAGAGGTTTAATAATGAGAATTAGCCAATAAAAAATCGCCTGCCCCGTTATAGCTAACCGGATGCAAGGCGATAAACAGATGCCAGAGGTATTAGGTATTTGAAGAACCTCTATCGTTGTTATTCTCGCGCTGTTTGCGAAGCTGTCGCTCCAATTCCTGTATTAGGATGTCGGCGCTAGGTAACTCCCCTTCTTCTTCGTGGCTGCCATCGCCCCAACCTTCATCACCCTCGTCATCATCCCCCGATATGTCTTTAAAGCCCCTATCGTAATTTTCTTCCAATGCTTGTACAAAGGTAGCGATGTCTGCTTGCCGGGCTACTGCTTCGGCGACTTGCGCTTCAAAACGCAGGGAAAGCGTACTCAACTCGCTCAAATCCATGCTAAAGTTATAAATACGATTTAATGCACCCAACAACCGCTCGGCTACTTTCCAGTTAGGGCTGACCGATAGGTAACTCGGCGATACGCCCCAGATAGAAGAATATGGAATATTTTCAGCTTGAAAGCGTGTGAGTAGCGTGCCTACCATTCCGGTGGGACCTTCATAGCGAGAGCGGGTCACACCTAATTGCTCAAGTAAAACTTGGCGTTCTGGAATGGTACTCCAACCACTGAGTGGAACAGGGCGGGTATGCGGTACTGTCGCAACCATTGCGCCAAGCAATATCACCTCAGTGACGTTACAGCGTTTGCATATCTCAATAAACGTATCGGTGAAAGTTCGCCATTTTAGATCGGGTTCTATTCCTGTCACAGTAACGAGGGAACGATTTATGCCCGGTACGTATTTAGCAGCCGAAAATTCGATAGTGGGCCAGGTTAGCTCGCGCAAGCCTTCCTTGGTAATGCTAATTTCAGGGCGGGTATCGGAAAACATGTAAAATTCTTCGGGATCAATTGAAGCAAAAGCTTCCACCTGAGATTTTTCTGAAAGTAGCCGAATTGTAGTTGTTGCGCCTGCAGCAGCATCATTCCAGCCAGAGAATGCGCCAACAAGCAGAGTATTCTCAAGCTCTGGCCAATTCTCGCTGATAGTCTGGATAAAACCCATAAAGTTTTGCCCCCAAAAATAAAATTGCGGGCCTTATTGCAGGCCCGCCTCAGCTGCTCGGCGCAGACCTGATTCTATCTAGCCGGACTGCTTGGTCCGCCTAAAAGTCCAGCGAATCCCAGAACAGTTCCAAAAAAAATCCCGGCTAAACCAACAGGTCCTAGATTGCGGAAACCTTCCGATGCCAGAACACCTATGGCTAAAATTATTAGCATCCAACCAAATGCGCCCGGCCACCAGCGCCCTTTTTTAATAATAAGATAAGGAACAACCGCCAGTATTATTGCGGGTATCATAGCCAACCAGCCAATGCCCATATTTGCCCTCCTGCAAAATATTTGCTAGACCACTATTCCAGCCCGTACTATTTGCTTGCCAGCTTAACGGGCTAGTATTATTTTTTTTATTTGCCGGTACAGTTAATATGACAGTGGCAAGTGATACATTACTTATTATAGAGCATAGCTAAGCCTATGTAAATTCCTTTTGCGTGAATTTTAAGAGAGCAAGGCTCATCCTGCTAATGCTACACCGATAAGTTTGCCAACACCAAACGTTACACCTGCTGCCAGTAAACCGAATAGCACTTGCCGGAAGCCGGAATACAGGGTGTTGCGTCCGGTTAGCAGTGTTATACCTGCCCCTATCAAGAATAGCGCAACTGCGCTCAACGCCCCACTTATTGCTGCGCCCATTAGTCCCGAAACAAAGAAATAGGGTAATACCGGAATTATTGCGCCAAGCGCGAATAATAAAAATGAAGTTCCAGCCGCAACCCAAGCCGAACCGCCTAATTCGTCAGGGTCTATACCCAGTTCTTCGCGAGAGAGTGTATCCAGCGCGGTACTATTATCGCCAATCAATTTTTGAGCTAGCGCCTGCGCTTCTTCTTTTGGCAATCCTTTAGCTTGATAGATTAATGCTAGTTCTTCGGTTTCCACTTCAGGGGCTTCCGTCAACTCTTGTTTTTCAATACTAATCTGTCGCTCGTACAGTTCGCGAGCGCTTTGCACGGATAGCCATTCCCCTAACGCCATTGAGCATGCTCCTGCCAGTAACCCGGCAATTCCGGTAATGAGAATGGTATGCCCTGCCAAATCCGCGCCAGCCACACCCATAACAAGGCTCAAATTGGATACCAGCCCGTCATTGGAGCCTAACACCGCGGCTCTTAGAGCGTTACCGCCTGAGCCACGATGCCGTCCTTCCAGTTGGGCTACTTGGCTGCCCACCATTCCTTCGGGAGATGCTCCGGTGATAGTACGTAATAACAGCGCATGTGTCTGCTCGTCGCGGGGGAGATTGGCGGCTTGTGCTTCAGGCTGTTTATCATATGCGTGGCTATCAACCTGCTCACGATTAGCGATGGTTGGAAGAACAAATTGAGTGCCGAATTTCTGTGCCAGCCAGATAAGCGCTCGCGCTCGCCAACCCGGGTTATGTGCGGGAAACACCGGATTGAATTCTTTAAGTTTGCTCTCCCACAACTTGGCATGAACTTCTTCTACGTCAGCCATACGTTTGTATACTTCTTTTAGCTGCGGTTGTTTTTCGATGTCGGAGAGGGCGCGATATAACGTCACATTATCCATCTCTGACTGCCAGTTTTCACGATATTGTTTTACGCGAATATTTGTTGCCATTGATCTAGCTTTCTATTTGTTTTAGTATCGTCATAATATTATATCCTTAATTGCCCTTGTTAGTTTTGCTACAAAGCAATTTGAAATTTGCTAAATAAAAAAGAACCGACCCTTTCGAGGTCGGTTCCTCTATATATCACCTATACAGTAAAGGTGAAAGTGTAAGGTGTTCTAATTGATACACCGTCATTTTGAACCGTCAAAGAAACCACATTGTTCACTGTGACAGTATAAGTACCCGCTGCAAGTGGCGTTGTGGGTGTGAAAACCAGCTTATTGTTTGCGCTATCGTGGGTAATCGTTCCCGCAACAGCCCCACCGGAGCCTGTAACTGAAATTGCATTGGAGAAATCAGTTCCGGTAGGTTTTACATCCCAATTGAAAGTAACCCCAATTGCGGTTGTAGAAGCGGTTGTGCCGGTTACCAACGCATCGCGCCAGTTCTGTACCGCTTTATGATTGTCATCAGGGTTTGTATCACTGGTATCATCCACTAACTGAGTTAGATTGGTCGGACTGACCGCTTGAACGTGTAGCCCGCCATCCCGGTTGGTAAAACCAACAATTGTACCCCACTCTTCTACAAAGTTGTAGTTTCCGCGAGTGTACTTGTAATTAATCGCCGTGCCTTCGGGGATACCCAGCGTTATCTGCCAGATATGCGAACCGGGCGCAGTTTCGGTCATTACTGTTGATGAGTTGCCACCGCAATAGCCACACAATGGGTCGGGAGATACTCCCCCTGCCTGACCTGTTATATAAATCTGATCACTAGACGGGGTGAAGGCGGGAACTTTTACCCGGAAAGTGACTTGGACTATCTTTGGCGTAACGATGTGCGACACTTCGTTAGATGGGGCTGAGGCATTTAAAGAAGTATCAAAAGCTTTAACGGCATAATAGTAGGTTACGCCTGCTGCAACCGAATTATCCTGATAAGATAACGTGCTACCCGAAACTATCGCAAGGGCAGTAGCCGCTTCTGCTCCGGGCGAAGTACCCCGATAGATACGGTATTCTGCCACCGGACTATCTGGGTCGGTTGAGGCTGTCCAACTTACCGTCAGGCTTGCAGCGCCGTAATCAATTGAAGCCACTGGAGTGCTAGGGGCTGTTGTATCAGAACTTGGATTCAGGGTAAGTACGCCCGGAGTAGTCGTACCAATCCCATTTTGATCACCATAAACCCATGTTCTACCACCATCGTCCGAGAAACGCACTAGATAATTGTAAATACCAACCTTATCTGCACGAAGCCCGGTCATATACTCATAATTGTTCCCCGCTTTAACGTTGAAACTCATTGGTGCCCAACTCCACGTGGCGGAATTGCTACCGGAAACACCATAACCCAGTTGAGCTTTAACGAGGCTAGGATCAAGGTTTGCGTCAGTCAAACCGTTAATCCATACCTGTCCGTAAACAGTCACGTAATTTGAGGTGATATTTTGAGTGATGGTTTTGGGCCACTGCACCACCGCATAGCCGATTGGGAAAGCGGGAGTAGCATTTGCCTCGTTGGAATTATTGCCTTCGTTGCCGAGGCTATCCACACCACGTATCACATAATAATAGCTTGTACCGTTGGTAACTTTGGTGTCGGTAAAAGAAGTAACGGTGCTATTGCCAATCAGGACGTAGCCGCCCCCATGTACTACGCTGCGATATACATTGTAGCTGGCTGAATCGGCGTTTCCTTTCCAACTCAGGGTTACACTGCTGGTTACTCCGTTAATTGGAGTAGCCGTTAGCTTTGTAGAAGGAGCGGGACCGGTAATATCAGTGCCCGATTTCATTAGGAATATCGCTGCACCTAATGGCGCAAGATTTACACTGAATTTTCCAGCAGTTGTGGTGATGCTTCCACCACCGATACTGTCGGTCAAGTTTACGCCATCGCGTAGGTACGAGCCGGTAGGTACTGTGATAGTTTGGGTGGCAGACTCGTTCCGATTGACGACTATAATCGCAAGGTTGTTACCGTTTCGCATAGCGTAAGCCAACGTTTTGTTGGTATCATCGGTAAGCAGGAAAGTAAGTTTACCATTACGCAATACCGGATTAGACTTGCGAACCTGAATTAAATTCTGATACCAGTCGAACAGGCTATGGTCGCCACAAGCCCCAAAGTAGGGATCTTTCTTACCTTTAGCTGAGGTAGAAGCAGCAGTTGTACAACGAGTATCAACCAGCCCGTTTTCAAGGTCGCTCCAAGGGAAGGTGCGGCGGTCATCCGGATCATCTGCTCCGGTAAGCCCGATTTCATCGCCGTAGTAGATAGTTGGAGTACCGGGTACGGTCATTTGCACCAGCGCCGCAATACGTTGACGTTGCTCGCCCAATGCTAGGTTAGCAGCGTTGAATTCTTTATCCTGGCGATTTTCGTTGCCGGGGGTAAGACTCCAGAGCAATCGCTTGGTATCGTGACTATCGAGCAAGTTCTGGAAGGTGTAATAAGTAGCGTCGGCATAATCCTCACGCATAGAATCCATACGTTTGGCGAAGGTTGAAGGAGGTAAGTTAGGATTACCCTCTTCATCAAACCCCTTGTTATCAACTGCGCCAAGCAGACCTAATACGGCGTTGCGGAACCGATAGCCCATTGCAGTATCAGCTTCATTACCATGCGTTAAGGGTAAATTATCGTACCAGTGCCATGCTTCGGCAATGATAATTTCATCGGGGTCAATGCCTTTGGTAATTGTACGTAATTGTTGCCAGTACGAATCGGGGAATGACGGGTCGGTCATGACATCAAACCGCCAACCGGCTGCCCCTCTTTTCAACCAAATATTTGCAATACTGGTTTTAGAGTCAGAATAGAAGTATTTTGCCACTGGTGCGTAAGGTTTGTTAGGATTGGTTGCATCGCGCTTGACGATTACCGGAATTGAATCGAAGCCTGCCCAACCATCGTATGTAGCCGAATTCTGTCGATTTTGACTATCTACACAAACTCCAGTACCCGGCGTGACATCGTGGAATACAAACCAAGAACGGTATTGTGAATTAACATCCTCGCATGCGCCAACGGTGGAGTAGTGATGGTAGCGGTCAAAGAAGGGGCTATCCGAAGACATGTGGTTGAACACGCCATCCAGTACGATTTGGATGCCACGAGCATCTGCTTCTTTAACTAAATCCTTGAAATCGCTGTTGGTACCGAAATACTGGCTAATTTTGGTATAGTCGCGGGTATCATAGCCATGATTAGAACCTGATTCGAAAATCGGGTTTAGATAGATAATCGTAATACCCAGATTTTTTAGATAATTGAGTTTTTCTATAATACCTTTCAAGTCACCACCGAAATAGTCGCGCCCTTTAGCAGATTCATTACAAGGTGTAGTTAGATTGGTGTAGGCGCGGCAATAACCTTCGGGTAGGTCACTCCAGTTTTTGAGCATTATTTGAGCGTCGTTAGCAGCCTGAATTTGCTGTGGAGTGGCGTTGGCGGGTGCAGGGTAATCATAACGGGGATCGGTGGGTTTAGGGTCGTTGCCATTTTCGCCGTTGCGGAAACGGTCGGGGAAGATTTGATACATGACCCCGTTCTCTACCCAAGGAATAACCTTAAATTTGGGATCAACTATATTAAGGCGGAAGCCGTTATCGCGTTCGTTCGGGGTAGCTTCGCCCAAACCGCCGTAGCGTGGCAAATTATCCGAATAATAAGCGGTGGCAGTGCCATCGGTGATAATAAATCGATAGTACACTGTGCCTAATGCGCTAGGGGTATAGGTATATTCCCAGAAATCACAGGTATCCCCATTACTGGTTAACGCCGGGTCATAGCAATCTACATTGCTGGCGGCTATAGTCATTGGCTCTTTGTCTTCATGCCCAATAGCAGTATCATATAAGCGAATGGTTACATTAGCCGCATCATTGTGGAAAGTGCGGAAACGAAGCGATACCGGAGTGCCGGGGTTTACTGCTCCGCTCGGTGTCCGATAGAGGGTGTCGCGTGAGTTATGGGATAGCCCATCGTATTCGACGTTATTATCAAGTTGGTGACCTGAACTGATTGATAAGATATGGGATTTCGGATCATATTTGAAAGTTACTTTGGCATGGTCAGCCACGACGACAAAGCTAATATTAGCGCCACCGGGTAGACCACCTTGCCCGTAATTTTCGTTCCAGCTTTCGCCGATAGCTACTTTGCCTTGATATGAGCCTTTCAAAAGACTCTTAGTCTCGAAGCTGTAAGTGCCACTACCCGAAGGGTCTTCTAACCATGTGCGTAAGCAAGAAGGATCCCAATTGCCAGAGCAACCCAGTTGTTGCTGGAAATCGCCGGGAACGGTAGCAATTATCGAATTAACATTATCGGTAATCCAGTTGGTTTTGTGATCATAATAGAATTTTACCGAGGTGTTAGCGGTAAGATTGAGGGGAATATTAGCGCCACCCGAGGCAGCATTAAGCCCATAGTTTTCGTTCCAACTATTATTGAGCGCCGCTTTATACTCATAGTTTCCGGTAGGAACTGCCCAGCTTTTCGCCCAAACATCATTATTTGTATTGTAATCCAAATGGGCAGATGCACAGGTAGGATCCCAATTGCCGGGGCAACCTATTGCAGTTTGCAAACTTCCCGCAATAGTAACACTTGTTGGGTTGGGCGTGTTGGCAGCTTGTACAAATGAAATTGCGCCACTGAAAGTAGTTAAAACACTCGAAAGTAGCATACACAGCATTACTAGCGTATGGCTAGCCCGCCGTTTTTGGTTAGTTCTCATCAACCTCTCCTTGTTATAAATCTGCGATTTTGATTTATGCGAGGCTCTCTTCCTTGAGCCTGAGATGAGAAAATAGCCACAACAAACTTATGCCTAAGCAGTTCCTAGCTGGCGTGAGTTAAAAAAGGTTTGAAGTGGACTAAAAAGGTATCAGCGAAAACACGAAACTGGCTTTAATTTAAAACTTTCCTATTCAACACTTCCCGCTCATTTTGAGAGTAATTAGCTCAAACTTAGTGTAGAACTAGAACAAAGTGTAATGATGCTTGATATTTAGCTGGCAACAAACTTACAGATGAGTGAAATGAGAGGGAATGTAAAGAAATCGCAAATAAATATTAACCCGATTTTAACCATTTGTCAACAAGTACAATGACACTTTGTAAAGCTATTGAAAGAAGTCTAAAAGAAACTGGGTATTCTTTGTGCCAATAATGAATCTTAAAAAAGCCCTCCGGTTCAAGCCGGAGGGCTTATAATCAAACTCAACTCATTAATTCGTTTGGAAAGCCCCCGGTGGGCAGGTTGCCAGTCTCAACCCAATTTCTCAACTCTTTCCAGGCAAAACTCATTTGCTCTGGCGTAAAAAAGCAATGTCCGGGACCTGATTCAGGGTCACCGGGTACAGTTGGCTTATCAGGTGCTATCCAGACCACCAGTTTGCTTCCAAATTTCCTTGCCATTTCATCCAGCTTTAGCTCGTGGATGAAAGGAACAGAGGGGTCTTTGAGGTTATGTAGAGCTAGCAATTTAGCTCTGAATTTCCCTGTAGGTGTATACCAGCGTTTAAGGTAAGCAGTAGCAACCCGCTTGCAGGGTAATCGCTGCACACAATCATTCAAGGTTTCTAGCGCTTTTATATCTTCTGACGCGGGTATATATTCTGGCGGATACTTATACACCTTGTTTTCGTTGGAATAGCCGTTAGCGCTGGCAGTCTCAAGATAATCACTCAGACCTACTGTATTGGTGAGTAACACAGTCATATATGATATGGGATCGGGATTAACCCCTGTTATCAATGAAATGCGTTTGATAATGTTTATCATTGTAGAGTTTGCCGGGCTGGTGTTCATATTTATTTCTGCCATAGAGAACAGGGCGCTTACCGAATTGATCACTTCTTGGCGATTGGGCAATGTCACCACAGTCAATACGTCGCCACAACCCGCGAGAGTGATTGGTGCGCCAAGCGGTTTGGTGAAATAATCATAAATTACCCTGAAATCGGACAGATATTTTATCTGTTCGTACCAACCGGACATTACTCCACAATAAGTAAGCGCCCCTGCAAACTCACGCGGGTATTTTTCCAGCAAAGCGATAGTAATGTTACCGCCCATTGAACGACCGGAAAGATAAGCGCGTTCCAACCCCAAGACTTCGGTCAACTTCTTGATATATAAAGTATGTTTGGTGCCTTCTTCTACTGCGTAACCAACTTTTCCAAAAGTAGAGTATCCATAGGCAAAGCCTTGTTCAAAAGCGCTATTTAATACTCCTAAATCAATTTGATCTAGCCCAATTTGCTCTAAGCTAATTGGAGTGCCTGGGTCTATATAGCCATGCACCAATAAAACCAACTCATGATTCCACTTTGGCGGAAACTTCAGTAAAAATCTCGATTTCCCGATTGTACCGGTCAATGTTAGAGAGCCTGCTTCGTCTGTTTCGATTACCGGATCATCTACCAGAATATTGCTCTTCAGATTGCGAAGGCTGCTTTTAACGGGTTGACTGTAATTGAACTTATCTATTGCTTTTAAGAGGTCATCTGGGGTTAAGGTAGTGTAATTATAATTATCTGGATTATCTGGAGCAGTATCTGGTTCAGGTTGCAGTGTAAGGGTAGCCATATGATTATGCCTCCTGTTGAGTAGTTACGGGTATCCTCTGCTCAACATAGGACAAGCCGAGGGAAGAATAGGCAAGTATAATATATTAGCACCTGCCTTTATTTCTTATCATAATAGGTGAATATAAAACAAAGGGTAAATATAAGTAAAAGAACAAATAAAATCAGGCAGAAACGAGTCCCATTTTTACTGCGTAGCGCACTAATCCGGTTATATCGTGGATACTCAATTGCTCCATTAACTGAGTACGGTGTGTTTCTACTGTTTTTACACTGATATTTAGTTTCTCAGCGATTTGCTTTGTAGTACAACCTTCGGCAACTAATTGCAAAGTCTGAAGCTGACGGGGCGTAAGTTTCTCAAATAAACTGCTCTCACAGTTCACTCGACGGATATAGTTGCCTATTACATGTTTGGAAACAGCCGGGCTTAAATAGGATTGCCCTATCGCTACCGATTTAATTGCCAATTCTAGTTCACTGATACCGGCATCTTTTAGCAGATAACCGTTTGCTCCGGCATCAAGGGCTTCCCAGACATATTCTTCACTTGAATGCATAGACAGTATAATTATTTTTACATTCGAGCGTTGTTTTAACTTTCTAACCAATTCCAGCCCGTTGATTTCAGGCATCGTTATATCGGTTAATAATACATCTGGTTTATGCTTCTCAACAAGATTCAATGCTTCTTTGCCATTAGCAGCCTCAGCCAGAACGGTTACACCGGGGATATTATGTAATAGGGCAATCAAACCGGCTCTTACGAGATTATGGTCTTCAGCTAGAATTATTTTCAGAGTACTCATCGTTATGCTACTCTTCCCATTTTGTGGTAAATCGGCTTGAGATTCTGCAAGGGAAATTCAGCTAGAATACAAGTTCCCTTATTAGGAGTCGATTCTATTTTTAGACTTCCGCCCAATAAGGTAGCGCGTTCCTCCATCCCTAGCACTCCCAAACTCATTCCCTGTTCGGCACGTGAGATAGCTTCTTTAACTTCAAAGCCTTTGCCATTATCTATAATTTTCAGTTCAATTTTCGTGCCATTTAAATGAATTGATACTTTTGAGGTGGTGGCTTCTGCGTGTCTGGCGATATTTGTCAGAGCCTCTTGTACAATACGGAAACAAGTCGTTTCCAATTCCGGTTGCAAGCGGAATTCAAAATGATCTGATTCAAGTTGTGTATTTACACCACTGCGCTGCGCAAAGCGGTTAATATACCAACGTAAAGCCGCTACCAAACCCAAATCATCAAGAATCGAAGGGCGCAAATCCAGCGAAAGGTTTCTTACCTGTTGCAAAGTTTGTTCTATAATGCCGATGTTATCTTCAAAATAGGGTTGAAGGGTTTGATCGGGTGTGTGTTTTTGTGAGATTTGCAGATTAATTTTAAGGGCAGTTAGAGCCTGACCGATTTGGTCGTGCAACTCACGGGCAATATGGCGTCGCTCTAATTCTTGGGTTTCTACTAATTTGTGCGACATACTCTGTAAGCGTTGATGGGTATTCTGTAATTGATCAAAAAGTCGGGCGTGTTGTATGGCTACTGCTAACTGTATACTTACTTCACGGGCTATTTCTTTTTGTTCAACATTGAAGATACCCGGTTCTCGATTTGCTAATAACAAAGAACCCACCACTTTAACTCCAGAGATCAACGGCACATATAGCAATGAACGCAATCCCTGCTCTCGAAGTATTTGAAGAAACTCATTATTTTCCGGATACTGCTCCAAGTCTTCAATCGGGTTATTGTATTCGTATAAAATGTTTTGGTCATAAGGTAAATCGTAAAGCTCAGTCATGCCAGAAATTTTATTGTCACTCGAAGCGAACAATTGTATCTGGGTCGTATCCTGATTGAAAAGAGCTACTCCAGCCCAATCTACGGGTAATAATGTTCGGATTTGGAAAAGGCTTTCACTCAAAATATCTTCAAGTGTATTCACAGAAAGAATCGCTTGATCAATCTCACGTAAAATTTCGAGTCGCCCAGCATATTGGCGCAACGATTCTTCCGCTTTACAGCGTTCTATCGCAATTCCCGCCAAACGAGCGGTAGTTTCTATCAAGTTAATATCCCGAGATTCAGGGCTTTTTGGTGTTTCAAAATATATGGAAAGTATGCCTACTACATTTCCAGCGGAAGAATATATTGGGATACACCAGCATGCACGCAAATTATGGTTGCGCGCTACTTCACAATGATTGCTCCATTGCGCGTTATTAGATATATCCGCTACAAATATGGGTTTTCCAGAGGTACAAACACTCCAGCATAAATTCCCACTCGGATTAATCGGTATCCCATCAATACCTTTCACAAAGCTTGGCAGTAACCCTGAAGAAGCTCCTATACGCAATATATTACGTTCGTGTTCCCACAGCATAATGCAACATGCCGCTTCGCTGGAGTGGTCTCGAATCACCCCAACTACTTTTGCAAGTATGTTGGGTAATTCAACACCGGAGGCTACCATTTCTAGTATCCGGTTTTGCCCTTCTAAAAGATTTTCGGTAAATTTACGCTGATTTATTTCTTTTCTCAGTTGCTTACCGCGTCTAAGGAAATAAATACTTGAGGTAAAACCTAATAATATCAAGACACTCCAGATTTCATCCATATGCCACGCTTTGTAGCGCAACGTGAATTCTATTAGAGTTTCGCAGACATCAAATATTAGAGCCAGTACAAACGCGAAAAATGCTATTGTGAAGAGTATTAAAAGGTCATGAAGCGCACTTTTAGTTAAGAGGACCCTTTTCATAGGGATTCTTTCTGCAATTTGCAAGGTTTTTGATCGCAATAACGACCTATATGTTAGGCATAGCCCACATATATCTCCAGAAAACTCAGCACATTATACCCAATCTATCAAAAATGCAATGTTAAATCAATAGCTAAACATTACGTTTTATTCAGATTGAGTTGTAATTTAGACTAAACATTTATTGAGGTGAGGAGTCAGCTAACTTAAGACTCATCCAGAGAATTGTGTCGTTCCCTTTGGGGTGCGGCTCAATGGAGGTGATTTGATAGCCTAATTTTAAATAAAATTGTCGGTTTTCAGGAAGGGATTGCCGCACTCCCAATCTTATTTCGCGATGTCCATTATAAAATGCAATGTGCTCAAAATAGCGCATTAAAGCCAAGCCAATTCCACGTTTGCGATAGGCTGGTAACACTGAAACTCTTCCCACGTACAAATGATCTGGCTTGAGAATATAGCGCGCGCTGCCTATCGCTGTTGTTTTATCAAAGGCAAGTAACGCTCCGCCTTGTTTCATTACTTCAACGACATCCTCAACGGTTTCTCTATTCGCAGATGAAGGTACTGCGAGCTTGGTATTATAAGCTTCAAAGGCTTGCATCATTATGCCATAGACCAGTGGAGCATCTTCCAATGTAGCCTCTTTAATTATTATTTCAGGCGTAGTAATCATCATATCCAACTATCTAAAAGAAATAGGCTTTGATTCTAATTAATCTCTTTTGAGAATAATTCTACCAGTTCAGGTGGGTTGGAATGCCGAATAATCACCTCTGGAGTCTTATGCCAAATTGCCAGTTGTTTTATTGCGGTTGTAACGTCTTTTACTATTTCATCGGTTATCTGTACTTGTGGTTCAAAATGCAAGCTCTTAATTTCAAAGAGTCGTTCACGTCGGTGCGCTTTGGGATCGAGCCGTCCGATCAATTTTCCTCGCCATAATATCGGCAAAGAGAAATAGCCATATTGACGCTTGGGAGCAGGCGTATAACATTCAATAGTATAGTTAAAGTCAAATAATTCCCGTGCTCTGTTTCTGTCCCACACCAGCGGGTCAAACGGTGAAAGCAAGGTAGTATGGGTTGCGTCTAGACTACCTTCTGTCGCTTGCTGAATTAGCGGGTGATTATCAGGGTGGTAATAGCCGGAACTATCCCAACCTTCTACCTCGATCAATTTAAGACGGTTTTCTGAAACCAGCTTTTCGAGTAAGGGCGGAATCTCCTTCTTTTTTAGCCTGAAATAATCTGCAATCCAGCGGGGATGCGTAATACCGAGCGCTTGCACGGTTTTAAGTACCAATCCTTCAATTACTTCGGAATAAGCGGGTGTGGAAGAATCTTCCCAATGGGGTAAAATCCGTTCCCTTAGCTCATATACACGGTGGAAATTTGGACGAGCCGCGATCATTAGTTCTCCTGAATTAAAGAGATATTCGAGTATAATTTTTTCCGGTTTCCAATCCCACCAACCGCTTGCCTTTAAGCCATCTTTTCGTAAAAAATCAGCCGAACGTGCCGCCCCATTATTGCGAATTCGCTCTATCACATACTCTATTTCAGCTTTATTTTCTTCAACCCATGCAGAATCGGGATGCCATCCTTTGCGCTTATCCAGCATCAGCCGGCGGTATAGGGGGTAGTCTTCAATTGGTAAAAAACAGGCTTCGTGCGACCAATATTCAAAAAGGTTACCTTCCGCCAGCAGGCTTTCCAGCAATGTAGCATTATACTCACCCACTCTGCTCCACAGCACCAAATACGGGCTACGTGCTATAACATTAATGGTATCTATTTGTAAAACCCCCATTTGTCGAATGGTGTTAAGTACACCTTCTTTGTCCGAGGTAGCCTTGGGAGGTTCTAGCAAGTTTTGGGTAGCCAGCATAATCAATCGCACCGAGTCGCGACTCAGTTGCATAAATTCAAATCTCCTTTAATTTATAGCATATCGCGAGGTATTATATAATATCTCGATTAATAAAAAACCGGGGGTGGAAATGTTCCCTCCCGGCTTTGCTTAGATTATTAGATAAAAGAAATAAAGACTTAATTGCTAAATTTTCTTTTTAAAGCGACAGGTAGCTGAAATCCTTGCTTTTCATTGTAAATATCGATAAAGCGAATAACTTCAGCGCACAA
Organism: Candidatus Chlorohelix allophototropha; assembly: GCF_030389965.1. Taxonomy (NCBI): domain Bacteria; kingdom Bacillati; phylum Chloroflexota; class Chloroflexia; order Candidatus Chloroheliales; family Candidatus Chloroheliaceae; genus Candidatus Chlorohelix; species Candidatus Chlorohelix allophototropha. The sequence continues at coordinate 2,610,438 of NZ_CP128399.1, read as the reverse complement.
AGCAAACACATCATCGCTTTCTCGACTTCCCAGCCCTACCCGATGTACCACAATTTCTTGCTCATTACGCCGTTCAAAATGCTCAAGAATTGCTGTGCCAAATCCGCCGTTTAATTCGCCGCGCTCTAGCGTTATTAAGCGTCTGAAGTGGTGCGCTACTGCATTCAGGAGTGGTTGGTCAAGCGGACGTGCCCATCGTGCTTCTAACAGTGCTGCATCGTGTCCTTGCTTTTCAAGTTCTTCCACAATTCGCAACCCGACTTCGACGCTATCCCCAAGAGCAACTAATGCTACTTCTTTGCCTTGTCTGAGCATATGCCCTTTACCAAGACCGGGAATAGGTCCGAGATTTGGTTTGACGATAGATTTGCCAAACTCGAACGGGATATAACGAATAACGGTTGGTCCCTCTTCATGGGAGAGCGCAGTTTTAATCATCTGGCGTAGCTCAACCGTGTCGGATGGCTCACCGATATTTAAACTTGGAAGAGTCAAAAGCACCGACAACTCATTTACGCCAGCCGGTTGCCAAGTTTGACCGTTTTCTTTACCGGCGATGAGTATAAAAGTAATCGGTATATTAGCCGCGCAGGCAGCCGATAATCCGGCATAATTGCGAGCAAGGTCGGTGGTGTTCATTATTACCAATGGATGGTAACCTTGCGCGATTAAATTAATAGAAGTGGGTACAAGGTCTTGTAAAAATTCCCCAAGTCCAAACAGGCGAGGTGGATACCTGTTCCCTACTTCCCACGCTATTTGTGCCAGTAGGTTTCCCGGTGTGGGAAAACTATGAGTTGCCTGTCCTGAAGCTAGAAACATCACGTTTCTATTAGACTTGAGTAGGTCAAACAGGCAATGTCGTAAACCATCACCCTCATAAGTGACGACATGGGGGAGTTTACGTGGTACAGTTTGTTTGTTTGCATTTCGGCTCAAGGCAAATTTCTCCTTTCGAGCCAGGTGATTACCCGAAATCTGGAGATATATTCTTGCGAATTAATACCGAAACATTATGCTGGGATTCTCCAGATTATTTTGTTGGGCTACCAGTTTATATTATTGTTCTTATTGTCGATTAAAATGTACTGACTAACTAAATGGTTTTCAACGAAAAGATATAACATTAAGGCTTAGATGTTGCAACAACACTTCGGCGAAACGGTTAGGTCGTTCAAGCATAAGAAAATGACCACAGTCGGGAAATGGTACAAGATTAGCTGTTGGTTTGAAACGTTTAATGTTGTACATTCCCTTAGGTGGAATCGTTCCATCTCGATCACCCACTACTAGCAAAAGCGGCGCTTTAAGCGCATCAACTTCGTGATGGTAGCGTTCTAGATTGACAGGAGTAAGTGAAGAAAGCGCTAGTTCACGTGCTATACGTATATCTGAAGCTACCATATCGCTAATAATGAATTGCTCGTAGATGCTTTCGATTGGGCGTGCGGTCAACTTACGGATAGTTAATTGTCGCAAACCCGGCAGTTCAAGGATACGTTTTACGTTTACCACTAATTTGATAAAGGGTATAAGTATTTCGCCCTTGCGATCCTCGATTTCAAAACTACCGCAATTGATGATAGTTAAGCTTGCCAGTTTGCCACGTGACTCCAAAACAGTAGCGAGATGCGTTGCTATAACGACGCCCAATGAATGTCCCACCACATGTACAGGTTTATCTAGCAGTTGAAGGTGTTCGATTAATTCAAGCACTTCGTTACTGCCATTATCAATTGTGCCTTTATATGTGGCTGGTAATGGTTTTTCTTTTGAAAGGCTACGTCCGATACCCGGTTGATCATAAGTCAGGGTTTGAAAACGGGACGAAATCCTTTTTACTGTTTCTTTCCAATACCGTGCTGATGAACACCACGCATTAATGAATATAACAGTGCCCTCTGGTTCGGCAGGTGTGCTTAATTCATAAAAAATAGGGCTATTGGATTGTCCAATTTTAACGTAAGCCATTTCTTTACCAAGTTCTAAACGGGTCGTAACCACCAAAACTAAGGGCAGAAATAAATACTACTACTGCAATTAAGCCGTTGCCTGTAAGCAAATATTTTTTGTATTGTTTGTGAGTGGGGTTCAGGTATAACGGGCGTTGCGCTAAAAACTGGAATACCAATGCCACCACTTGTATTAATGCTATCCAGTAATGCCCAATAGCAGCAAGATACACCGCATATGCTGCTTGTGACAAGTCAATATAGATATATGAGACCCACAAGGCTTTTTTCACGCCTAGCATCACGGGCAAGGTGCGTAAGCCAAGTTTCTTATCCCCTTCTATACTCTTCAGGTCGTTCAGTACTAGCAAACCGGCTGCCACAAAAGCATTTACTAACGCGACCACAAATATTTCGATCTTGAAATCGCTAAATACCATATTACCTGTCATCCAGGTCATCAGGTTATAGCCTATTCCTACTGAAAGTGGTCCGGTTATACCGTTGCGTTTGAACTCGAAGGGCGGTATGCTGTACATTGCGCCTAGTATTAGACCTAGGATAGTCACTAGAATGATAAACCCGGGGTTTTGCCCACCTAGCAAGCCCAGCAAAACTGCCGAAATTATTGCAAGTATTGCTATAACCGTGAAGTTTAGAATAGCGCCCCTTAAAGTTACCAACCCTGCCGGAATCGGGCGTGTCGGTTCATTAATGGCATCCAGTTCACGATCAAAAAAATCGTTGATCGACTGGCTGAAACCAATAAGGAGTGGTCCTACCAGAATTGAGCCGATAATCATCAGCCCTAGGGTTTTCCAATCCAGCTGCATCCCGCCGCTTGCTACAGCACCACTTATAAAACCTTGTGGTCCTGCTACCCATGTTACCGGATCAAGCAAGTCCAAGTGACCTCGCAAGGTGGATTTTGCAGGTTTTGGCATATTAGGCTTATTTTTCGTTAAAGTTTCTTGTGATCTCATTCCCAGTAATTTCTTGTTTTGCAGTATAATTTTAAAAATATGAGTTTACCACTGACCTCATATTCAGATTATACTACTCAAGTGTTACTTTGCGGTAGTCTAAAACACAAACTTCAAGTAGCAACTCTTCATGAAATTATGTGCATTCATACAATAGAAAGAATTTTAAAACAATTTACAATTGACCGAGATAGCTAGCGGTGTTACATTAGGCACACTATGATTTGCCAGAATTATTTCAGTATTTAGAAGGTAGTAAGATGTCACAAATCCTGTCCAGTTCTAAAACATTTCCCCAAAAGGCTGATGTCGTAATAATCGGTGGGGGAGTATTGGGAACTAGTATTGCTTGGAATCTGGCAAAACGTGGCTGTACCAATATAGTAATTCTTGAGCGCGATTTGTTAGGGTCAGGTTCAACCGCGAAAGCGGCAGGGGGAGTGCGGCAGCAATTCTCTACTAAAGCCAATATTCGTATTTGTATATACTCGGTGGATTTTTTCAAACATTTTAACCAGCGGCTTGGGATGGAACCGGACGAAACAGGCGCAAATTTCAAACAGGTTGGCTACCTCTTTCTTATTACCAGACCTGAAGATATGGAAGTCTTCAAGAAAAATGCGGCGCTTCAGCAAGGTCTAGGTGTACCGGTTGAAGTTCTGACAAATGAACAAGTTTCGAAAAGGTGGGATTTTCTAATGACTGAGGATGTCATCGGCGCAACTTTTTGTCCGACCGATGGTTATGCCAGCACCACCGATGTAGTTTTCGCTTACGCTAGACAAGCCCGCAAAATGGGGGTCAAAGTTTGGGAAAATACTGAGGTTACCGCTATTAAACGGCGCGGTCGGGAATTGCTTAGCCTTGAAACTAATCGGGGTGAGATTTCTGCCGGAATAGTGGTGGGTTGTGCCGGAGCATGGAGTGGCATTTTAGGAGAGATGCTAGATGTAGAAATCCCGGTTGAGCCGGTCAAGCGGCAGGCTTTCTTTACTGAGCCTTTTTCAGAAATCCCGGCGCAAATTCCTTTCGTCATTGATATGCTAAACGGCTTTCATTTTCGGCGGGAAGGTCCCGGTTTCTTGATGGGAGAAAGCGACCTTACTCAAAAACCCGGTTTTGATATAACACTGGATTGGAATTGGCTTGATACGGTGGCGGAACACGCTATGTATCGAGTCCCGGCGCTTGAGCGTGCGCGTATCCTGAGCGGTTGGGCGGGTTTGTATGATACTTCGCCGGATCATAACGGTATTATCGGCAAAGTTCCCGAATTAGATAATTTCTACCTTGCCACCGGATTTAGCGGGCACGGCTTCATGCAAAGCCCTGCGGTTGGACTTTCAATTTCCGAACTCATAATTGACGGTGATATCAAAACGGTGGAGGTGGCAGAACTCAATATCGAAAGATTCCGTACCGGAAATTATAATCGGGAAAGAAATGTTCTTTAGCGTTCAGGCTGCTATAGAAACGAGTCGCGGGAGCAGTCCCGCGTTTTTTTATTCAAAAGCTGAATTAAGGAATGATGGATGCTTGTTCTTTTATATTATAACCTAAAGTAGTAAGGCTTGAATACAGCCTTTTAGCCCTTTTTTAAGTTCCTTTTTTTAGTAAAATACAGATTCGATAGATATGAAAAATTATTATGAATTACTCGAAGTAAATATAGGGGCACAGCCCGAACAAATAAAGGCAAACTATCGGCGTTTAGCCAAGAAATTTCACCCTGACTTGAATCCTGACAACCCCAAGGCAGCAGATCAATTTCTGGCTATACAACAGGCTTACGAAATTCTTGGCGATCCTCAAAAACGGCTTGCCTACGATTCCATCCTTCAAAAAAGCGCTACATCCCATAGTGTTGAATCGGAAGACGATTGGTTTGGGGTTGGCGCCTATGCTGCGGCTGCCACCAAAACTTATCAACAGGAAGTGCGTTCAACCCCCAAACGCTGCTCTATGAGCAAACCGCATATGCCGCGTACTTCTTACTTGAGTTACCGGGTCAGAATTACTTTACAAGAGCTTTTTAGAGGAGCGAAACGTACTATCAACGTTGGACAAACTCACACTTGTGGGCGTTGCAGAGGGGCACGTGTACTACCTCACAAAGCTCAAACCTGCCCTCGTTGTGATGGTAACGGATTTCTGGTTTCTTTTGAAATATTAGAAATAAATATTCCACCCGGAATGTTACCGGATATGTCGATGCGAATAGAAATGCGTCATTGGATAGATAATGTTCCGCATCCGCTACATATGCCCTATGCAACCAGTATTCACGTTCTGGTTGAACTATTGCCACACCCACAATTCCAGATAGAAGGACGTGATTTATATACTACCGTTGAAGTGCCTTTAGAGGTCTTAGCAAAGGGGGGAGAATGGGCTTTACCCGCGCCGGAGGGAGGCGAGCTAATATTTAAAATACCGGCGCATTCCCTTAGCGGTGAAACTATCACTATTCGGCGGCATGGGCTTTTGAAAGGTTCTTCACATCGGCGTGGGAACTTGTACTGCAAGCTAATTCCCAAGCCTCAATGAAATCCGGCTACTTTTGAAGCGTTTGGTAATCGAACGGTAGCTGGAACTGCTCAATTTTCTTGATTATTACATCTTCAAGCCCATCTGGTAAGCTAAGTCTGATCCTCGCTACCTGTTCGGCATAGCCAAAATTACGCGCAACTTCGGGTGATATATGGTAAGTATGAAATTGCCCGTCTGCAATGATGTCGAAGAAAACGGTAGTTTTGGAGGCAGTGTCGGGTGAGCTATTAGTTAGCCAAGTTACTTGCCCCTGATAGGCGCGCCCTTTTGAGGCAACTTTCATTGTAATATCCAACGAACCCACTTGCGCAGCCGCAAGTGTAAAATCGGGGCTTTGCAGCAAAACACCTCGTGAGGCGTTGACGGACAAACCCGTATCTTGCGAGACTAATGAACCAGTATTATTTAGATCAAACCAGTTACCTGAAACCGCATTGCCGGAAACGCTAAGTTCAAAGCTCCAGCTAAGAAAAGATTTGCTCTGCTTTAACGCCTCGTTGCGCTTTAGCATCGCATCCACGATTTCGGTATGGTTTATCAACCGATTCTCGCCTTTGTATTCGAGGAAGATTGAGTTTTTAAGGCGATCTTGCAAAATAGGCAGTTTATCAACCTTTTCCACATCAATTGTGCGATTTTTGTAGAGCAACCGGATTGCATCAGGGTATCCGGTTCGGAAAATTAATGCACCACCATTACTATCAGGTACTCCTTCACTCACAATGTGGACATAATTTGTCACGCTCGGTATGACTTCTTTGGTCAGATTTAGAATCTGACGTGAGGTATTACCGGCATCCAACCATTGTTGGATTCTGGCAGAACTGGTTGCGCCATATGAACCAAGCAAGGCTATTATTGCAATTACTCTGAGCCAAAAACCCAATTCCATGAAAGTGCGGGTTTTTGATTGAGTATTGGCAAAATAAGGAGCTATGATCGCTCCGGTAAAAAGCGCAAAACCAATGCTTGGTAGATAGGTAAAACGTTCTGCCGGTAGGGTAAATAGCACCGATAGAAGAAAGAGAATTATCCAAAGAAAGCCAAAGCCAGCGGTGCGCATTGTATAGTAGGGCGGTGAAGGAAACTTTGGAATAACTGGCGCTTCTACAGGTTTGGGAGTAAGTTGAATTTGAGGGAAGATAGGAAAATTCGGATCATCTAATTCATCATTCTCAGCAGGCAAGGCAGCTTTGGTTGGGCGGGTTGGTTCGGTATCGAGGGATAAACCATGTTGAAGGCGAAATCGCTCCCATTCTTGAACCGCGCTTAACGCTGTAAACGCAATAATAAGTCCTACTAAAACCAGCCCGGTAGTGCCTGAGAACTGAAAAGGTGTAATTAGCCAGTTTGTGTAATTGCTCACAAGCAATCCAAAATCTAGCTTTTGTCCTGCCTCGCCACCATAACCACCCAGACCCTTAAAAAGCACAATCCTGAGAATCAGGTAAGCAAGAAATATGGATAAAACCGGGATATAGGCAATAATCAACCGCTGCAATGCAGCTCTAGAAAACTTGTTGTGTTGCCAAAAGAGATCTAGCCCTCCGGTTACAAAATCATACGCCAACAATCCCAATGGAATGGCTATGGCGGCTTCTTTACTGAACAGCCCAAATACAAATAGACTTGATGTTGCAATGTACCATTTTAAGGCATGTTTAGGGTGTTGCCGATACTTTATCCAGCATATCAGACTGCCAAGCGCAAAAAACGTTGCCAGCAAATCACCCTGACCACTAATCCAAGCGATTGGTTCACTGTGAATCGGCTGGAGGGCAAATATCAGCCCGGCTACCCCGCCTACCACTGTTCGTTTGCTTATCAGCCAACCGATCAAACATACTAGTGCGGCATTAGCGGCATGTAAGGCTACCGAAACCAAATGCCATCCGGTGGGGTTATCCTGAAAAATCAGAAATTGAAAATAGTAACCAAGCCTTACCAACGGACGATAAAACTGTGCCCCTATTCCCCAATCACGCCCAAACCAACTCAAGTTATCGGCAAATGTTGGATGGGTAAACGTAAGTTGCCCTAGAAAAATATAATCATCGGCGAGGAATGTAACTCGCCGAGTAATTGAGTAAAGCAAAACAGCTGAGAAAACCGTTAGCAGCAGCCAGATAATTATAGATAAAGTGGAAAACCTATGATTCAAGGTTGCAGGAATAATTTGCGCCCTGTTTTGAAAATTATCCTGAGAAGTGGTTGACAAATATCCTCCATTTAAATTCGGGCACGTCGCTGGCTAGTGTGAACCGGCAAGCGACCTGAGCAGATTTCTGGCAATTACCAACCTTTGAATCTGGCTTGTACCCTCATATATTTCTGTAACCTTTGCGTCTCGGAAGTAACGCTCAACCGGATATTCTTTGATATACCCGTAACCACCATATATTTGGACGGCATCGGTAGTGACTTTCATAGCGGTTTCGCTGGCAAACAGCTTTGCCATGCTGGCTTCAAGTCCCACATTTTTGCCTTGATCTCGCATGCTCGCTGCTTTATATACCAACAAACGGGCGGCTTCTATACGGGTTGCCATATCCGCCACCATAAACTGAATCGCCTGAAAATCATATATTTTATGCCCGAATTGTTGCCGTTCGTTGGCATAACGTAAGGCAAACTCGTAGGCGGCTTGTGCGATACCCAACGCTTGGGTTGCAATTCCGATTCTGCCACCGTCCAGCAATTGCATGGCAAGTTTAAATCCTGCCCCTTCCTCTCCGAGGAGGTTTTCAACCGGCACTTCACAATTCTCGAAAATTATCTCGGTGGTGTCACTGGCGCGCATCCCCAATTTGTCCAGTTTTTTACCAACTTTGAAACCGGGAAAACTTTTCTCTACTATGAAGCAGGAAATACCGTTCGAACCCTTCGTTTTGTCGGTTATGGCAAAAGCCAGATAGATATGCCCGGAGATGCCACTGGTTATAAATATCTTGGAACCGTTCAGAAGGTATTTATCCCCTTGAAGGGTCGCTGTAGAGCGCATTTTAGCAGCATCGCTTCCGCTTTCGGCTTCAGTAAGGCAATATCCGCCTAGCTTTTGACCTTGTGCCAACGGTATCAGATACTTGCGCTTCTGTTCGGCAGTACCGAATTTCCAGATACCATAGCAAGTTAGCGAATTGTTTACCGACATAGCGGTACTGAGCGCAGGATTTCCCCGCGCAATTTCCTCTAATGCCAGCACATAACTAACCGTATCCACCCCTGCACCGCCCCATTCTTCAGGGATAACCAAACCCATCATGCCCATTTCGCCGAGCTTTTTCCAAAGGGCAGTAGGGAACTCCTGCAATTCGTCAAAATGGGCAGCAGTGGGTAATAGTTCTTTGTCGGCAAACTCGCGGGCTACTTGGCGAATCATTTCCTGTTCTGACGTAAGATGTAAATCCATAGTTTTGTTTTATCCTATTGATGCTTCAATTCGCGCAACAGATGGCGTGCTATGACTATTCGTTGGATTTCAGAAGTACCTTCGCCGATTTCGCAGAGACGAATATCACGGTAGTAACGCTCGACATGATATTCTTCGACGTAACCATAGCCTCCATGTATCTGAATCGCTTGATGACAGGCACGTTCGCCTACTTCGCTGGCAAACAATTTTGCCATTGCTGCTTCTTTGCCAAAGGGTAATTTTTTATCTTTTAACCAAGCAGAGCGATAAATTAAGAGACGTGCCGCTTCAAGTTGAGTCGCCATATCTGCCAGCTTGAACTGAATCGCTTGGAAATCGCTGATCGGTCGCCCGAATTGGTGGCGTTGGGTGGCGTAACGAATCGCAGCTTCATAGGCGGCTTGCGCTATACCAAGCGCCATCGCGCCGATACTGATGCGCCCTGCGTCCAGAATTTGCATAAATTGCTTGAAGCCATCATTAGGTTGTCCTAGGATATTCTCTTTGGGGATACGGCAGTTATCAAAGAAAAGTTGGCTGGTTACAGAGGCACGCAACCCCATCTTTTCTTCATTTTTACCATAGCTGAAACCGGGCGTACCTTTTTCAACAATAAAATTCGATATGCCAAGCGCCCCTTTGCTTTTGTCGGTCATTGCGGTAATGATTACAGTATCTGCGAGGCTACCGCTGGTAATCCAGTTTTTAGTGCCGTTGATAACCCACTCGTTACCATCAAGTACAGCGGTTGTGCGCGTTCCTGCTGCGTCGCTACCAGCTTCAGCTTCTGATAAACCAAATGCACCGAGCTTTTCACCGCGTGCCAGCGGAATCAGATATTTCCGTTTTTGCTCTTCCGTACCAAATAGATAGAAGGGAGCAGATCCAAGGGAGGTATGTGCTGCTAGAATAATTCCGGTGCTACCACAGGCACGGCTGATTTCCTCAACCGCTATGGCATACATCAGGCTATCACCGCCCGCGCCGCCCCATTCTTCGGAATAAGGCACTCCCAATAGCCCTAACGCTGCCATCTTTTTGATATTTTCCCATGGGAATTCGTGGTTTTTATCATAATAAAGGGCTTTAGGAGCTATTTCTTTATCAGCAAACTCACGAACAGTACGTTGGAAAAGCTGATGTTCTTCACTTAGCTGGAAATCCATATATTTGCACTCCCCGCCACTTCTATGTGGCTTTCCGCACTAGTTTTGTACTTATCTTCCGCGACAGCGCTGTCATTTTACCATTTTTAAAATCCGGTTGCATGACAAATCGTGATCAGCATAGTAGAATGTTAACCATTACAAATGATCGAAGTTAAGATTCAAGCCAAGTAGAAACAGCTTTACATAAATGGAATCGCCTTCACAGAGTATCGGTTCAGCGATCGCACCTGCCCATTCTAAGCCCATCCGTATCGCGGCTATCGGTGATATTCACTGTACCGAACGCTCATTTTCCCAGATGAAACACTTGTTTTCGGGTGTCCATGAACGTGCAGAAGTATTAATTCTGTGCGGAGATATTACCGACAACGGGCGCACTACTGAGATGGAAGTATTTCTTGCTGCCCTTAAACCAGCCCTTCAAAAGGGTGTAGTGGTTCTTTCAGTGCTGGGTAATCATGATTTCCATAGTGGGAAAGAACGCCAATTGGTTCAATTGATGCAAGAAGCAGGGGTGCGCGTTTTCTTTGGGGATGACAACCTGTTTGTTTATAATGACCAAGTTGGTTTTGTAGGGGTGAAAGGCTTTTGGGGCGGTTTCAATCCCAACGTAATTTCTGCCTTTGGGGAGGAAGAAGGCAAAGCGGTAATGCGGGAAACCGCTGAGGATGTACGTAGGATGGCTAAAGGGCTGCGTTCTCTCAATACGCCGCTTAAAGTTGCCATAATGCACTATTCACCGATTAAAGATACTCTGAAAGGTGAATCGCCTGAACTATACGGGGTTTTGGGGGCGGAATGGCTTGCCAGACCCTTGGATGAAGAAGGCGCAACCGTATGTTTTCATGGGCACTCCCATCGTGGCAGCTATAATGGGCTGACCCGCAAAGGCATCCCGGTTTATAATGTGTCAGCGCCAGTCTTACGACGTGCCGGGTTGCAACTGCCCAGTATCCATTTGGTTTAGGCAAAGCTCCCCCGAGGCAATTTTCCTCAAACTTTGTTCAGTTTTCGGATACTTGCCTTTTCTCATAGAGGTAGCTAGTCAGCGCCACCCGAAATCCTAGTAATTTCACCCTCCAATGCTAGTATTAAGGGCTGAATCGCCCAAAAATTCTTCGAGCTACCCCCTGTTTTTTCCAAGACGCTTGATTAATAAACATTTTGCCCACAAATTTTGCACATAGTTATACACCAAACTGGAACAATATATGTGGAAAAACCACTTGAAAATTGAATGTAAAAAGGGGTAGAATAAAAGGTCACCCAAAAGACGTACATAATAGTGTGCGAATCTTGGCACTTACTGCTTAGGGATATCCGATATTCTACCGGTGCCCTGAATCGAATAAAAAAAACAAAATCCTTTTTATATGTCGACCTTGAATTTAAGGGCGGCAGTATTATTTTGTATTAATAGGGGCTGACTGTTTAGGGTTATCGAGGTTTTACCGGCTAAAGGCGATGCGTATGAATGGCTTTGTGCCTAACTACATCGAAGAAATTAAGCGACGCTTGAGCGTGGTGGATCATATTTCCGCGCGAGTCCCGCTTAAAAAATCCGGGAAAAATTATAAAGGTCTTTGCCCTTTTCATGGTGAAAAATCCGGAAGTTTTTTTGTATTTCCCCAAACTGAGAGCTATTACTGTTTTGGCTGTCATGAATCCGGCGATGTATTTACCTTCACCATGAAAACCGAAGGGCTGGAATTTAACGAAGCGCTGGAAATGCTGGCAAAGCGGGCGGGAGTGGATTTGCCTGAACGCGAGCCACAAATCGCCCCCGATCCTGAAATCCAATCTCAACAGCAGCTTAAAGAACGTCTTAAAGAAATAAATGCAGCGGCGGCAATCTATTTTAGCCATTTGTTGCTCAAATCCAATGAGGGTCAGGCTGCCCGCGACTATTTGGCGAAACGTGAGGTAACACCAAAAGCTGTTGAACTGTTCGGGCTTGGATATGCTCTGGATAGTTGGGATAATTTATTTAAACATCTTACCGCCAAAGGTCGCTTCTCACCACAAGAATTGGTGCAAGCCGGGCTGGTGGGCGAAAGAGAAAATGGGGACGGCTATTACGATCGGTTTCGGGGTCGGCTGATTTTTCCGATCAAAGACAGGCAAGGACAGATTATCGCTTTCGGGGGTCGTGTGCTTGAAGGCGCACCTTCCGATGCGCCAAAGTATCTGAACTCGCCTCAAACTTTTCTGTTTGACAAAAGCGCCACACTTTACGGGTTTGATTTAGCGCGGGATAGCATCCGCCACAGTGATTGTGCGGTAGTGGTTGAAGGCTACATGGATGTTATCGCGGCGCACGAAGCAGGTTTTAGTAATGTGGTTGCGCCTTTGGGAACGGCTTTGACCGAAAAGCATGTTGTATCATTAAAGAAACTTACCAAACGTATAGTGTTGGCGCTCGATGCCGATTATGCCGGACAGAAAGCAACTTTGCAAGGCATTGAAGTGCTAAAACGAGGTTTTGATAGCTATAGCGTTGCGGTTCCTAACCCCAAAGGGCTGATTCAGTTCGAACAGCAACTCGATGCCGATATAAGAGTAGCGATTTTACCGACCGGCAAAGACCCTGATGAAGTGGTTCGCGAGAGTCCCGATCGTTGGAAAGAAATGATCGCGCGCGCTGTTCCGGTAGTCGATTACACTTTTACTAGTGTAGCTGCTTCAATGGACTTAAATAATGCGCGGGGCAAGAGTGAAGCAGTAGAAATCCTTATTCCGGTAATTCTGGAAGTACGCGATCGTATAGAACGTGAACATTATATCCAGAAACTGGCGCGAATAACCAATACCGGCGCGGATTTGCTATATGCTGAGTTAAAGCGGGTTTCCAGAGCACAATATTCCAAACCTTCTGCCGAAAAAAGCAGGAACGATAACACGGTTTCTGGCGTTGATATAGATACAAGTGAAGAAACTCCACCACGGGTTATCCAAATAGGAGCGCGTCGCCAACTGGATTACGAGGACAAGCTCCTTGCTTTCGTGTGGCGTTATTCGAAAGCTCTCGATAATACCGGGCAAGAGGATAAACAGGTTTCTTCTGATGATTTTAGAAAAGGCGAAAATCGATTTCTGTATGAATCATTGATTGAAGCCAAGCAACATGGGGTTTCATTAACTGAAGTAGAAGAATCATTTACTCCGGAGATGGCAAGCTACTTTGCGCAGCTTATGGAAGATGTAAACGCGCAACCGGAACTTGACCCATATGGTGAAGTAAGTTTGGCTTTTCAGTTTCAACTGAGGCGCTTGCGTAACTCTAGGGCAATGGATTTCGTACCAACATTAGTAGAGATGCAACGCAATTGCGAAGAGTTGGCAAATACTGGCGAAAATGCGGATGGCGCTAACGAAAACATGTTGGAAAATGAAGATGAAATTTTCCGGCAAGCCGACCAGCTTAGGGTAGAAATTTTTAATAACCAACCCAGCTTGAGCGTTATTTTTAAAGATAGTCGTGATCGGTAATTAGGGGTTATACTAGAGAATCATATAGTTTATGTGGTTATGGTCTGGAAGCAAACCAACTTAAACAAAGGTCTCTATTGGCGCAAACGTTGCGAAGCCAAAACCAGACCAGCATATGATGTTTGAGTACATATGCTTCAAACAAGCTCAATATATCAAATAATAATTACAAACGCAAACTGCTTGATTAAAAATATATTCTTTTAGGGGATAGGGGAGTGCGAAAATAATGGGTAATACAAAGCGCAAGCGGCACTACGAAGGAGATACTCTTGTTGAGGAGGTCGACGATGTAGATCGCTTGCTCGGTCTGGCTGAAAAACCTGCCGAGGAAGAAGTAGAGCCAGAGGATCTTTTGGAACCTGATTTGCTGGATGAGGATGTGGTATTGATGGACGAGGATGTCCTTAGCCCCGATAAAGCCTTAGAAGCTTTAGAACCTGTAAGCAATCTCAGTGATTTGCTGGCACGGGGCAAAAAACAGGGCTATGTTACCCAAGATCAGATCCTGCAAGCGGTTCCTGAGCCGGAGTCACATCTAGAGCAAATAGAAGATGTTTATGCTGAACTTATTGAACTCGGCATTGAAATATTGGACGATGCTAAAGAATTTAACCCACGTGGTAAGGGTGAAGATTCGAATGAGCCTGATCCTGACTTAGATATTGCTTTCGACCTAGAAGGCATGAGCATTGATGATCCGGTTCGTATGTATCTGCGAGAGATTGGGCGAGTTCCTTTGCTAACTGCTGCTAAGGAAGTAGATTTGGCGAAACGGATGGAAGCCGGAGATGATGAAGCGCGTCGCCATCTAACCGAGGCTAACTTGCGGTTAGTTGTTAGCGTTGCCAAAAAGTATATCGGGCGCGGTATGTCACTCTTGGATCTTATTCAAGAAGGCAATATCGGGCTAATCCGTGCAGTTGAGAAATTCGATTATCGCAAAGGCTATAAGTTCAGCACCTACGCTACTTGGTGGATTCGCCAAGCGATTACTCGTGCAATTGCTGACCAAGCACGTACAATTCGTATCCCGGTGCATATGGTTGAAACCATCAATCGTTTGATTCGCACCAGCCGCCGGTTGGTACAGGAACTCGGTCGTGACCCAACCAGCGATGAAATTGCTCGCGAGATGGGCTTACCGGCTGAGAAAGTGCGCGAGATTATCAAAATTTCGCAAGAGCCGGTTTCGCTTGAAACGCCAATCGGCGAAGAAGAAGATTCGCATCTAGGCGATTTCATTGAAGACCAAAAAGCGCTTGCTCCTGCCGATGCCGCCAGCCACCAGTTACTTAAAGAACAGGTGGAGGATGTGTTGGACAGCCTAACTCAGCGCGAACGTCGGGTATTGCAACTTCGTTTTGGACTAGATGACGGGCGTAGCCGCACACTAGAGGAAGTTGGGCGTGAGTTCGGGGTAACCCGTGAGCGCATTCGCCAGATAGAGGCAAAAGCTTTGAGGAAATTGCGACACCCCAGCCGCAGCAAAAAACTCAAGGATTATTTAGAGTAAGAAATGCTCCCCCTTCCAAACTGCGAAGGGGGATTTTTTATCCCCTGAGTTTCTTTTCTATAGCACCGCTAATTTTCCCAATGGTTTGCTACCGCACCTAAATCAATCCTACTCATGTATGATTCAAGCTCGAAATGACAGTAATTGACAGTAATTACGCTGTAATATGCAGTCGGGTTACAGCTAAACTAAGGTTGGAGGAAGATTTCTCGTTTGTTCGTAAAGTTCTAACCGGAGAATATTTTTACTGGCAAAGAAAGGAAGCTGCTATGAAAATACAGACGAGTGTTAAGCAAAAGAGAGCCTTTTACAAAACAAAGCGGTTCAAAATTTCGCTGACAGGGTTGGTACTGGGCGTAATAGCAATCTATATCGGAATATGTGCCTATGCTGCCAGCGTTTTTACCACCAGCGCCACCCGCGATCTTGGTCCTAATACTCCTACTACATTTGGGATGCCTTATGAAGAAATTACTTTCAAGACCAGCGATTCCGCGCAGCTAACAATTAGAGGGTGGTGGATACCACGCCAGAATTCGCAGAAAACGCTGATTATGGTTCATTCCAAAGATGGCACTCGCACTTTTCTGCTTCCGGTGAGTCAGCGTCTCTGGCAGCAAGGCTTTAATATTCTGCTTTTCGATACCAGAGGTCAGGGCTTGTCCGATGGTGAGCGTTATACCTTTGGTTGGAAAGAAAAATATGATGTAGTTGGGGCAGTGGAATTTCTGAAGAGTAAAGGATTTTCGCCCAATCATATCGGGGTAGTAGGTTGGAGTATGGGCGCTGCTACCGCGCTAATGGCAATGGCAGAAACGCCCGATATTAAAGCCGGGTTAATCGAATCCAGTTATGGTAGCCTTGACCGGGTGATAAATGAAAAATACTATCCTGATTCCGGGATGCCCATACTGCTTTATCCCGGAATCAAGCTAATGGCGAAGCTCATGTATGATTTGGATGTAGATCAATCTAATCCAGAAGTTGCTATTACCAAACTAGGAGAGCGAAAAGTATTTCTGATTCACGCTGAAAAAGACCAAGAAATCCCGGTCTCCGAATTTCAAATATTGCTTAAATCAGGTGGCGCGAATGTGGCAGAAAGCTGGTTAGTACCGGGATCGAAGCATGTGCGCAGTTTTCAAGACTATCCCGATGAATATGCCCGGCGGGCTGTAGCTTTTTTCAATCGGGAGCTATTATAACGTTGCGCTTTACAAACGCTTTGTTAGTTTAATCACGAAACTTCCCAACCGGAAGAATATCTCAAGTAATAAACAGGGATATGCTATAATTTCTGGCATATGTTTAGATAATACAATGAGACCAGATGGTAAATCCGGCAGGAGTTTTAGATGACTTTTTCAACGGCTGTTTTTTTAGCTTGGGTTGTAGCCTTTATTTTTGGGATTGCAATTCGCGAATACCTTAAAGCCCTAATAGCAGATCGGCTCGGCGATAAGCGCCCCCGCTCACAAGGAAGGCTTACCCTTAATCCCACTGCTCATCATCATGGGCTAGGCTTGGTGTTAGCTTTTATGGCTAGTGTAGGCTACCCGGTTATAACTTGGGGCAAGCCCGTTGAAGTGAATACCAATGCCCTGCGTGGCGGGCGTGGCAGTACTACCCTTGTATCGGCAGTTGGTATCCTTGCAAATCTGCTGCTTGGTTGGCTAATTTGGCTGGCGGCAAGCCCTTATATCCGAAATGCTAAAAGCACTGATTTGCTGGCAAACTTTCTGTCCGGCTTGGTGCTGGTAAATTTTCTTCTGTTTGCTTTTGATCTGCTTCCAATCCCACCTTTAGACGGCTATTATTTCATCAAGGGCTTACTTCCGGCTCAATGGGATGTGAAATTGCAAAGCTATGAAACTTACGGCACACTCATACTGGTAATTGTTGTCCTGTTCATTCCTTTTTTATTCGGTATATTTAGTTCCAGAGGCGGCAACCCAATTTTCGATTTTATTATTAATCCAATAGTACGGGCGGTATGCGGATTATTTGGAATACCATTAGGATAGTAGATTCAAAGATGGATGTTCGTTACCGTTGTAAGCAATTGCTAATGGCACTCCGGGCGCGCCCTTTTAATCAGGCTGAGTCCGAATTTGTACACCAAATATTGAGTGAGAAGCAAGCCACGTTATTTTTTGCTTTGCCTCTTTACGAGCAGCATCATGCTTATAGAGTTTGTCGTATGCTTTGGGAAGAAGGGCATCAGACAGATACAGCCTTACTACAAGCAGCCTTGTTGCATGATTTAGGCAAACGCGACCCCCTTTCGGGCAGATACATTAGCCTGTGGGATAAAATTCTGGTGGTGGCGCTAAAGAAAATCGGTGGTAAGCCCCTACTATATAAAGTGGCAAAGCCTGATCCAAGCAGTTGGCTTTATGTATTCTGGTTACAAGCTCGCCACGAACAACGTAGCGCAGAATTGGCAGAAGCGGTGGGTAGTTTACCGCGTGTGGTTGCGCTTATAGCAGGGCGTGTTCCTGATAATGACCCGGCTTTTACTGCGTTGAAAGGGGCAGACGATGCAAACTAACTTGATAGCTGAAAGCTAATGGAAAAACAAACTCGCCAGAAAAATGTATTTGGGATGACGGTATATCGCTATCAGGTGCGCTTACCGGGCTTTGATTTTGAGGGTCCGTTGGATTTGTTATTGCAGTTGATTGAGCGTAACGAATTGCCCATTACAGAAATCTCCTTGGCAAATATTGCCGAAGAATATACCGCTTATATAGACCAGCTAACCGAAATCAATCCTGCCGAACTTTCAGAATTTCTGGTTATATCTGCCAAATTACTTCTGATAAAAAGCGCTGCGCTATTACCTGCTCCACCCGCTCGTCTGGGGGAACCGGAAGAAAGCACAACCGATGCTCAGGAACTGATCGCCCAGTTGCGCGAATATAAGCGCATAAAAGAGGCGGCACGATTTCTGCAACAACGCCACGAATCAGGCTATCGGGCTTATAGCAGCCAACGTAGCGGACCTACTGAATTACAACTAGAACAATTAAACGCAGCGCTGAAAAAAATGGGGCATGGTAAGAGCGGGCTTGCTTTACATGGCGTAAAACTGCAAGATTTACTGGCGCTGGTAAAACGCAGATTGGCTGCTCAGCAAAGGGAACAGTTAAAATTGCCATTGGCAGTGAATCAGGAACAATTGGGGCGCAGCGTTAAAATAGAAGAACGTATTGAGTTAGTTGAAGCCCGGTTAAAAGATGAAAAACAACTTGCTTTTAGCAGTTTGTTTGAGTCTCGTAGCGCCGAAACTCGGCTTGAGCTTGAGATTATAGTTACCTTTATGGCATTGCTAGAACTACTGCGAAGGCATGCCGTAGTAGCACAGCAAGACGAACTTTTTGGTGAGATATACATTACTTCAATGAAGGACGTAGAATGACCGATCCTACTACTTTACCGCAACCGATATCCAGTGAGGAACGAGTGGCTTTTTTTCAGGAAATGCTCGAAATTTACAGCCCTAGCTATCAGGAACGTGCTGTTGCCGAGTTTTTGGTGCGCAAGATGCAAGAGTGGGGCTTTCGAGAAGCCTATGTAGATGAAGCCGGGAATGCGGTAGGCGAAATCGGTGCAACAGAGGAGCAAGCTACTAAAACTTTAGTGCTGTTAGGGCATATCGATACTGTACCGGGTTTTATTCCGGTTCAGCTTATGGAAGATGGCGATACTATTTACGGGCGCGGTTCGGTTGATGCTAAAGGTCCTTTTGCGGCTTTCACCCTAGGTACTGCCGCGTTGGTGCGTCAGCAAGCGCAATTATCTGCCGATGGAAAACGCATCGTATTGGTGGGAGCAGTGGAAGAAGAAGCCGCCAGCAGTAAGGGGGCGCGTTATGCCGCAAACCGCTATCGCCCGGAATTTTGTGTAATCGGTGAGCCTAGTGGTTGGTCTAATATCACGTTGGGTTACAAAGGACGTTTGCTGCTAGATTATACTTTAAGCCGTGACACCAAACATACTGCCGCCGATGGTCCTAGCGCGTGCGAGGAGGCGGTGGATTTCTGGAATAAAATCAAGGCATATGCAACCGAGTTAAACGCGGGTAAAAGTATTTTCGAAACTTTGCAACCTTCCCTACGCAATTTTAACAGCCAAGCTAACGGGTTTCAGGAAGTAGCACATCTATATATTGGATTTCGGATTCCGGTGGGTTTTTCCATACAAGAATTTAAAACCTTGCTAGATGCTTGGCGAGGTGATGCGGTACTTGAGCTAAGCGGCGAGGAAACGCCGGTGCGTAGCGAGAAAAATAACCCGCTGGTAAGAGCTTTCTTATCCGCAATTCGTGGTGAAGGTGGACAACCGAAGTTTCGTTATAAAACGGGAACCAGCGATATGAACGTGCTTGCTCCCATTTGGCAATGCCCTATCCTTGCATACGGACCGGGCGATAGCAGCCTCGACCATACCCCGAATGAGCATGCCAGCCTTAGCGACTTAGAGAAGGGCGCTAATATCATCACCCGCATGTTGCTGGAATTATAGGAAATTGCCGGGCATTAGAAAAATGCCCACCACACTAAACACGACATATCCCTAACAAACTTTCCTACTACACATTCATTTTAATGATAAATAGCCTCGTTTCAAATCTCTGGTTTATTGACAATCCTAATTAACATTATTATAATACCAGATGTACACTAAATTGAGTATTCTACTCAAGATTGTACTTTAGAATAATTAAATTACACTCTCGCTACTCCTTTGTTCCCTTACGTACAGCAAAACCCCTAAATATAGAATAGTTAGCCGGAGAGCAACGAGAGTCCTTAGTAATGAGGAAAAGGTGAGAAATGAGCCTTGTAGATGCAAGTAATGATCTTGTGCAGCGACGACGGCATCGTCCCAAAATTGCTGCCAATGCTATAGAGTTAATGGGTAATACCCCTCTAGTACGCTTGAATAAAGTTAATGAAAATGGCGTAGCAAATGTGCTTGCCAAGTTGGAGGCTTTTAATCCAGGTTTTTGTGTGAAATGCCGCATTGGGGTTGGCATGATAGAAGATGCGGAACGGCGTGGGGTGCTTACTCAGGAGACCACCATAATTGAACCGACCAGTGGTAATACCGGTATCGCGCTTGCTTGGGTTTCGGCAGTAAAAGGCTACAAGTTAGTTCTTTGTATGCCCGATACGATGAGTATCGAGCGTCGCATGTTGCTGAAAGCTTATGGTGCAGACCTAGTGCTTACTCCCGGTTCACAGGGTATGCCCGGCGCTATCCGCAAAGCGGAAGAATTGCTGGCTGAAACTCCTAATTCGTGGATGCCTCAGCAATTTAAGAACCCGGCTAACCCTGAAATTCATCGTAATACCACCGCTCTTGAAATTTGGGACGATACCGATGGTCAGGTAGATATAGTTGTCGGTGGAGTCGGTACGGGTGGTACAATTACCGGTATTGCTCAGGTTATTAAATCAATCAAACCCGGCGTAAAAATAGTAGCGGTTGAGCCTGTTGATAGCCCGGTGTTAAGCGGTGGTACGCACAAACCACACAAAATCCAAGGTATTGGCGCAGGATTTGTACCGGATGTGCTGGCGCGTGATTTGATAGATGAGGTTGTGCAGGTTAGTAATGATGATGCTATCCAAACAGCCAGAGAAATTATGCGTAAAGAAGGTTTGCTGGTAGGCATTAGTTGCGGCGCTGCTGCTTGGGTAGCCTTGCAACTCTCGAAACGTCCTGAAAACGCGGGGAAAAATATTGTGGTAATATTGCCGGACACTGGCGAACGTTATCTTAGCACTATTCTTTTCGCCGATATTCGCGAGGCTTTACAGGTTTAATCAGGGGGTAAAATGAAGATTTCCAGTAAAGGGGAATACGGTCTGCGTGCCTTATTTGATTTGGCAATGCACTATGGCAGCCGTCCCCGCCGTAGCCGCGAGATCGCTGAAGCTCAAAAGGTTGCGGAGGATTACCTTAACCAGTTGTTGATAATTTTGCGAAAAGCGGGGCTAATTCATAGCTTGCGCGGCCCGCAGGGTGGGCACGTTTTGGCGCGTCCCCCCCATCAAATCACCCTTTATGATGCTTTGAGCGAATTGGAAGGTTCTCTCTCGCCTGTAGAATATTCTAACGATTTGCGAGAAAAAAGCATGGTGGAGGTTGACGAAATTCTCAATCCTATCTGGGATGAGGTAGAGCAGCAAATAATTAGTACGCTCAAATCCACCTCTTTACAAGCTTTAATGGATCGTCACCACTCGCTACAAACGCAAGTTATGTATCATATTTAACCTTTGCAAGGTAGGGCGCATATTGTATGCGCCTTCTTTTTGTGTTCAAAATCTTCGAGCAGTCCTAATCTTGCCAGTCATTAGCCAAAGTAGTACAATGCTTGCAACGCACTAAAGACGAATTAGCAGAAAACTGCATCGGAGGAAAAATTAGCATGTCAAAGAAGTGGATTTACCTCTTTAGAGAAGGCAACGCAAGTTGGAAAGATCTGCTTGGTGGCAAAGGCGCTGGCCTTGCAGGTATGACAATCGCGGGAATGCCCGTTCCCCCCGGATTTACCATAACTACCGAAGTATGTAACGCTTATTATGATGAAGGCAAGAAGTTCCCTGATGGAATGTGGGAACAGGCGATGGATGCTCTGAAGGTTGTAGAGCAACAAATGGATCGTCAATTTGGTGATCCGGTCAATCCATTGCTGGTTTCTGTTCGCAGTGGTGCGAAATTCTCAATGCCGGGTATGATGGATACCATTCTCAATCTCGGTTTAAATGACACCACTATTAAAGGCTTGATAGCTAGCACCGGCAATGAGCGATTCGCTTACGATGCTTACCGCCGTTTCGTGCAGATGTACGGTAACGTGGTGCTGAATATCAACAAGGACAGTTTTGAGCATGTTCTGGATGCATATAAGCACAAGATTGGGCCTAAAGCCAAAGATACAGACCTTACTACGGAAGATTTGCGTGCTATAAAAGATGAGTTTAAAGCGATTGTGCTTAAGGAAACTGGCTCGCCTTTCCCTGAAGAACCGCTGGAACAACTCAAAGGCGCAATTGAAGCCGTGTTTGCCAGTTGGAACAATGATCGCGCCATTTATTATCGCCAAGTTAACAAAATTAGCGATGCTCTTGGTACTGCCGTAAACGTACAAACGATGGTATTCGGTAACATGGGTGACGATAGCGGTACTGGTGTAGCCTTTACCCGTGACCCTGCCACCGGTGAGAATGTGCTGTACGGCGAATATTTGCCCAATGCACAGGGTGAGGACGTAGTAGCCGGTATTCGTACCCCCCACCCCATTTCTGACATGGAACATGACCCGAACTTCCCCGGTGTTTACAAACAGTTCCGTGAGATTGCTCACCGCTTGGAAGCGTACTATAAAGACGTACAGGACATGGAGTTTACCATCGAAAAGGGCAGACTTTTCATGCTCCAAACCCGTAACGGTAAACGCACCGGTCCTGCCGCTGTGAAAATTGCGGTTGATCTAGTACGCGAAGGGGTAATTGACGAAGCTACCGCATTGCAAAGAGTTCCTGCCGATGATCTGACTCAGTTGTTATTACCACGTGTTGATCCCGTGGCGAGAGCTCATGCTAAGTTTATTACCAAAGGGTTAGCTGGTAGTCCCGGTGCAGCAGTTGGTCAAGTTGTCTTTACTGCCGAAGAAGCAGAGGCTCTTGGTAATGCCGGACAAGATGTGATTCTGGTTCGTCGGGAAACCTCACCCGAAGACCTTCGCGGTATGGTAGCGGCACGCGGTATTTTGACTGCCTTTGGTGGTAAAACCAGCCATGCTGCCGTAGTGGCACGTGGTATGGGCAAGTGCTGTATCGTAGGGGCAGGCTCAATTCATATTGCCAAAGATGCATCAGGCTTTAGCATTGATGATACCGATGTAGTGATTAAAAAAGGCGATTGGATTACCCTTGATGTAGACTCGAATGAAGGGCGCGTGTTGGCTGGTAGAGTTAAAACTATCGCTCCAGAAATGAGTGGTGATTTTGCAACACTTATGGAATGGACAGATAAGTTCCGCAAACTTCAGATACGTGCCAATGCCGATACGCCACAAGATGCTCTCAAAGCGCGTGAGTTTGGCGCACAGGGTATTGGTCTTACCCGCACCGAGCACATGTTCTTCGAAGGTAATCGCATTATGGCGATCCGCGAGATGATCCTTTCGGATAATCAAGAAGATCGCAAAAAAGCTCTTGAAAAGATTCTGCCCTATCAAAAGGAAGACTTTGTAGGTATTTTCAAGGCGATGGACGGTTTTCCTGTTACCATTCGCACCCTTGACCCGCCGCTACATGAGTTCCTTCCTCATGAGGATGCACAAATTGTAGAACTGGCGCAAGAGATGGGAATCAGCGTTGAAAAAGTCAAGAATCGCATTGAGTATCTAAAAGAGTCTAACCCAATGCTAGGTTTCCGTGGTTGTCGCCTCGGCATCCAATATCCTGAAATTACCGAAATGCAGGCGCGTGCGATTTTCCGAGCTGCGTTGGAAGTAAAGAAGGAAGGCGTAAATGTTCACCCTGAAATTATGATCCCGCTGGTTAGTGATGTGAACGAGCTTAAGCTACAGCGCGATATAGTTGAAAGGGTTGCATTGGAAGAAGGCGTTAAAGAAGCAGGCTTAGCTTATTCAGTCGGTACTATGATTGAATTGCCAAGAGCCGCTTTAACTGCCGATAAAATTGCCGAAGTAGCCGAGTTCTTCAGCTTTGGTACTAACGACCTAACTCAAACCACCTTTGGCTTGAGCCGTGACGATAGCGGTAAGTTCCTACCGCTTTACGTAGAGCGCAAGATTCTGAAGGATGATCCCTTCCAGGCGCTTGACCGTGAAGGCGTAGGGCAATTGTTGAAGATCGGAACGGAACGCGGACGCAGCACTCGCCCTAATTTAAAGGTCGGTATCTGCGGTGAGCATGGTGGTGAGCCAAGCTCGGTAGAGTTCTGTCACCAGATTAATCTCAACTATGTAAGTTGCTCGCCCTTCCGTGTGCCGATTGCGCGCTTAGCTGCCGCACAAGCCGCGATTGGTGAAACTGTACGCGACAAATAGTTTACTGATTTATTTACCTCCGTCATCTGTTACTAGATGATGGGGGTTTTTTTATTTCTGGGATTTTGAGGCAAGTATAATTAATCTCTGATTAGTTATAGGGTTTTAAAAAGTGACGAAAACAAATAATAGAACCATCTTTATGCTTTCTTTATTTTCTCAGGTTCAAATACAGCGAAAAGGCTAATATGATGCGAAAATGAGAGATTCTCTTAATCGAAAGTTTATTAAAATACGCAATTCTACCCGCTACTTTTTGCCTTCTACGGTGTTATAGATAGTAATTGGATAATATCCAAACTAAAACGATTTTTTCTAAGCTAGAGAGGATCAACCGTGCTCATAAAAACAAATTCGAGAGAAGAAAAGATTAGAATTTTGTTGGTGGATGATCACCCTCTATTTATTGTCGGTTTTCAGCATATCATTGAGTTTGAACCACAATTTGTAGTTGTCGGTAATGCCGTCACTGGCAATCAAGCCTTGGCAATGGCTGAACAGCTAAAACCTGATCTGGTTATATGTGATCTCAATCTGCCTGATATGGACGGTTTAAATGTAACTCGTTTGCTTGTCAAAAGATTTCCTGATACTCAAATAATCATTTTGAGCATGTACGAGGATGATGACCAGGTTGTGAACGCTTTCCAAGCCGGTGCGGCTGGTTATTGTTCCAAAACAACCCATATTGAGAAAATTTTGAAGCTTATGGTTGAAGTAGGACAAAAGCAACCAAGTTTGACTACATCTGTTGCTACTTCCAATATGCTGCGTTCCCAAGAGAATAAGGGTGGCGCGAATTCCGGCGCTACCGGATTAAATCCTCTTACTATGCGCGAATCGGAAGTCCTTGAGGCGATTGCCTTCGGATGCCCTAATCGAGAAGTTGCTTCAACTCTTAGCATTAGCGAGCATACAGTAAGAGCGCATATAAACAATATTTTGAAAAAGTTGCGTGTAAATGATCGCACACAAGCGGTTCTAGCAGCGCTGCGCTATGGTTGGATAAAAGTACCAGTAGCGACGATGGAATAAAAAAGTTTTAATACAGTACTTTTTAGCTAATCGCATAGTACTGTATCAGCATTGAAAGTCACATTGTATCAAGCTAGAATCAAAATAACTAATACTACTCTGCTTGAATGGGCTAGTAGCAAGCTACTACCCGCAATTATAACTATATTCCTCCGGTAATAAGGTTTATGAACCTTAGTGGCGCTGTAATTTATTAGTAGCGCTTGGCTTATTATTGTAATTTTTGAGGAGAAAAGAAGCGTGCAGGAAACTAAGAAGATTTTCCCCGGTATCATACTGGGACTACTGGCGATATTGATTTTCAATTTCGGCATTAGTTCTCATGTTATGGTAAAGGAAACCCCTGTTGCGGAGGTGCAGACTGCTAGTGTTACCAGTCTGGAGCAACTGAAACTTTTCAGCCCTTTGAGGGATTTCAAGTTGAACGCGCCAAATAACGCAGTTTCGCAGCCTAACATTATCAATTCGTTGCCTGTGATTAATTTGCCCGGTACCAACACTTCGCTTGGTATTTCAGAAGGCGCTCACTTTCAAGATAGGGAGAAATAATAATGCTTAAAGAACGACCTGATGTCAGGAATCAACTTCCGCGCAATCAACTACCGCCTCGCAAATCGCCGGGCTTGATGAAGGTAAATATCGCAACTTTTTTGATAGTCGGACTACTCTTTCTGTTCTTGTGTTACCAGATAGGTGCCGATGTCTCTCATTCTATATCCATAAAGGTTGGTCCGGCAGCTACTCAACAGGTAGTTGGTCAGAAGACCAATAGCAAGCCTAAGACTAAAACTGCTGTGGTTGGTGCAGATGGGACTGTAACCCCCGGAGTTGCAGGTGCGGATGCTACTGATGATACAACTGATGATGGAAGTGATACTACTGATACTTCTGGCGATTCCACTACTGACTCTAATTCGCCGGATGGTAGCACCATTCCGGGACAAGACCCGGTTTCTAACCAGGATCAGAATGTGCCCGGCAATACCCCAAATGGTAGTGGCGGTTCTAACACCCCTGCTGCTGGCGCTCCGCCTCCTGCAAATAGTAAAGGGGCAGTAGTACCTACCAGCAACGCTCCGGGTGGTACGACTTCCGCGCCAACTAACCCGCCGAGCAACGGTAACCAACCGCCTGTTCAGCAGCCTACCAGCGCACCAGCGCCGAAGCAAACCACGGCAGCGCCGCCACCGGCTCAGACAACCAGTGCTCCGCCACCGCCAGTTAAGACTACGGTAGCGCCACCGCCACCGGCTCAGACAACCAGTGCCCCGCCACCGGCTGCGCCGACCGCGACTCCGGTGCCTGCACCGACCGCAACGCCGAAGCCTGCGCCGACCGCAACGCCGAAGCCTGCGCCGACCGCAACGCCGAAGCCTGCGCCCACAACCAAGCCTTCCTAGAATTGGTTGGGAAATGCTCCCCTCTTGTGAGGGGAGCAACCTGATATAACAGTGCATTATTTATCAATCTTAACAGTAACTTTTTCCGTTGTGGAGTTCTAAATCTGAAAATGGAGACGGCAGTATGAGCGAAAAACATAGTATGTTAGACCATCATTTATTTAAGGATCGACGAAGGGTATTGGCTGTTCCTGCCCATGCTGAAAAACCCGTCACCCGCACCGGTAAAATGGTTTTAACTAATTTGATGGTAGCTTCTCTTATCTTTGGAGTGTTCCTTGCGGGAACAACCCTTGCCAATACTACTTATCGTGACGCAATTTCCGGCTTGCTTGGTCGTCATTGGAAAGACATTTTAAGCGCACAGATGGGTACATCTCTGGGGGAAGGCTTCGCCGAGAAAAGCCCCTGGATTATGGCGCGCGCTGGTGGCGTTATTGCTTATTTGACCTTATATGCCAGTGTAGCGGTAGGGTTATTGTCAAGCTCACGTCTGCTGCCACGCTTTATCCATTCTGCTGCTGTGATTTACTTTCATCGCTTGCTTTCGCTGATTACGTTGGTATTTCTTATTATGCATGTGGTCGGGCTAATGCTGGATAATTACCTTAAATTCAGCTTGGTAGATTGCATTGTTCCGTTTACCGGACCTTATCGCCCGCTTTTCACAGGTATTGGCACACTGAGTTTCTATGGAATCATGGCGGTGGTGATAAGTGTTTATATGTCCGATAAAATTGGCTATAAAGCTTGGAAAATGCTTCATTATCTAAGTTTTGCTGTTTTTGCCGCAAGTCTAGCACATGGTTTATTAACAGGAACTGATAGTAAAGCGGATTGGGCAATCAATATGTATATTGTCACCGGCGTATCCGTATTTATCCTGTTAGAAGTTCGAATTTTCAAAAGCTGGTTCCAGAGCTTAAAGAAACGTGCTGTGAACTAAGCCTTCAAAATATATTATCGGTTATAACTATGCCTCCGGGTTTTTGCCTGGGGGCATATATAATTGATAAACGGATAGAAAAGACATCCTTGCTTAAGTATTTACTGAATGGTATTCTGTATTAAAATAGACGATCTTTCCAGCTTGAGGGTATTAGTACATGACTTTGCTGCAAACCCGCACTGTAGCTACATCCAAAATCTCACGCATCGAAATTATAGCTTTATTGGCAGTTTTATCGTTAACTGCACTTCTGAACTTTCTGTTTCTTTCCCAAAATGGTTTTGGCAATAGCTATTATGCAGCAGCAGTAAAAAGTATGCTGGTGTCATGGAAAAACTTTTTCTATGTGTCATTTGATGCTGCCGGATTTATAAGTATAGATAAACCACCTTTGGGCTTATGGATACAGGCTACCAGTGCGCTGCTTTTCGGCTTTAACGGCTTTAGTCTAATGTTACCCCAAGCGTTAGCAGGGGTTGGGTCTGTAGCTATTCTCTATTTTTTGGTGCGAAAAGCCGCTGGTGTGGTTGCGGGATTCATCGCTGCTACTCTGCTGGCTATTTCACCGATTAATGTGGTCACCAATCGTTCGAATATTCTTGAGAGTTTGGTAGTTCTGACCGTATTGCTGGCGACATGGGCAATTCTACGCTCAATTGAGCAAAGGAGCTTGAGTTGGCTATTGGTTGGTGGAGCGTTTATTGGAATTGGTTTTAATATAAAGGGGCTGGAAACTTGGTTGGTTGTGCCTGTTCTAATTGCTACTTATCTTTTTGGTGTTCAATTGGCTTGGCGCATCCGTTTTCTAAATCTCGGTTTGATGCTTCTTGTCATTATATGTGTGTCACTGGTCTGGATTGTTGCAGTTGATCTTACCCCTGCCCCGCAGCGTCCTTATGTTGATTCCACCCTCACAAATTCTGAATTTGATCTTACCTTTAATTACAACGGTACTCAACGTTTGTTCGGAGAACCCTCTTATGGTGGTAAGCCCCCCGTTATCAAACATGATAAGGGTGATCCCGGTCCGATTCGCCTTTTTCAACCACCGCTGGCTAGTCAGATTGGCTGGTTTCTTCCCTTTGCCCTCCTTTCTTTAATGGCGGGGCTGTGGAAAGTCGATTGGGGTAACTTGCGACAGAGCTTAAAGCGCCGCTATTTGTCACAATCCCAATATTCTTTACTTCTGTGGGGTGGTTGGCTTATTACGGCAGGGTCTTTTTTCAGCGTAGCGCTTCGCTTTAACCAATATTATATGGCAGTGTTTGCGCCTGCAACTTGTGCTTTGGTAGGCTGTGGCGTAGTTTCTTTGTGGCGAGATATGGCAATTCCTACTTGGCGCGGGTGGTTGCTGGTAGTAGCATTTGGCGCAACTGCGCTAGAGCAAGTTATTATTATGACGGGCTTTCCCGATTGGAATAATTGGCAACTCCCCTTGCTAATAGCCCTATGCGTTACAGGGGTTTTATTACTTGGGGCTATGCGAATTTTGCTACTGCGTAATCCTCCTCAAAAGCATCTTAAAGTTATAAGCGCTATAACGCTGGTTACACTTTTGCTAGTGCCATTATGGTGGGTGAGCGTTTCACTTACTCCCAATAACGGCGGAGAATTCCCCTTATCAGGTCCTAATCCTATTCAACAGGGTAATTTCATAGTACCCAAGCCTGACCAAACATTGCTTGATTTCCTGAATGCCAATTCGACAAATGAGCGTTTTTTCATTGCTACTTCTTCGATAGAGGATGCCGGTTCGATAGCGCTTGCTACCGATAAAGCGGTAATGGCTATGGGCGGTTATTCGGGCTATGCTGCCATACTTACCCCACAATCGTTGGCTGCAAGAGTAAAGGCGGGAGAAGTAAAATTGTTCCTTATTCCTGTTAGTAATTTGCAAGAAAGCCAAGCTCAGGCTTTATATTCACAGGAGATCGCCGCTACCGGAAATCCTTTTGTTACAAGCTATACCAATGCTTTGACACGTTGGATTAGCGATAATTGCCAGCCGATAACCCCCAATCAATGGCAAACCACTCCTCAACTGCTAAAGATGCAACTCTACAAGTGTAACCCTTAGCTCATCAGTGACAACTTAAGCTCCAACTGAATTTATCAAGCTAATGACGAGGCTAATCAAGCTGAGCAATTTTCGGTAAAAATGCTTGTTTGGCAACGAAAAGCCTGTATTTTATCCGAGTAGTAATTGCCAATGCAGGCACATTTGAGAAAATTAACGACATAGCAACCAAAAAAGGAGGGGAAATTAGTGGATGATAATAAAAGAGAACTAATTATGGGCAAGATGGCACTTGTGGAGTCAGCTGATCCTACTATTCGTGAGCGTACTATGGTTGAAATTAAACGATTAACTCATTCAATGAATAAAGACACGAGTGAATTCCTCAATTCTGAACTAGTTGTTAGTAGTTTGGTTAAAGCACTTAAAGATGCTAATCCTAAGGTACGGAATGATGCTGCATTAATTATGAGTAATCTATCGAATAAAAGGCTAGTTGAACCTTTAACTAAAGCGCTTCACAAGGATACTAATTTACAAGTACGTATAGCTTGTATAATTGCGCTTGGTGCTAAAGGTCTTAGAACTCATAAAACTCTTCCACTCATGATCAAATTGTTACGAACCGATAAAGAAGCTGATATACGTGAGTTTGCTGCTGCTAATTTAGGGAAAATCAAAGATGTTTTTGCTATAGAACCACTGACTCAGGCTATAAACGAGAATTTGGAAGAAAGTGGGATTTTGAGTGAAATCGCCTTGGCACTTGGCAGTATTGGTGATGAGAGGGCTCTTGAACCACTTCTGCAATTATCGAAATTCTCTGATGATAATGTAAGAGAATTTGCAGTGGAGGCTCTTGGAGATGTGAAAAGTCCTCAGGCTTTGGATCGTTTAGTCGAGATTGTACTTGATCAAACAGAAATAAAGGATGTGAGAGGACGTGCAATTGAAAGTATAGAGAAAATCGGTATTTTAACTCCTGATATACAGAAAGTGCTTGAAAGTGTACTTGGAGATATGGAGAGCTACGCCGATAGAAATTGGCATGATAATAAACTAGGTGAATTTGCACAAAGAGCCTTGAAAAAGCTACAACTAGGTAAGGACGGATAATGATGCTACCATATCACCTAATTTGTAGCAATTACCCTTAGCTCATCAGTTACAAGTTAAGGGATTAGGAGATAAGTCAAATCAATACGAGGTGAAAAAAAGCCCTATTCCAATTACAATAGGGCGATGGAAAAAGAAGAAAAACCACCAAAAAAAGCGAGTAGTGTGCGGCATACCAGAGCCATCGCCCTTGATCGCTCAAAAAGACCCACGATCGCTCCCCCGCCCGAAGAAATCGAGCAACTGCTGGCGGAAGTGGTGCAACCCAACACTTTTAGTCTGATCCGGCTCTATCAGGAAATGGGCTTACGGGCGCGTACTCTGACCCTGCCAGTAATGCTGGCTTTCGTCCTCAGTCTGATCTGGCGTCAGATCGGGGCCGTCTCTGAAGCGGTCAGAGTAATCAAGCAAGAAGGAATGTTATGGCAGCCGCCGATCAGGGTCACTCAGCAAGCGATCAGTCAACGCCTGCGGGAAATGCCAGCGGCTCTGTTTGAAGCGGTCCTAAACGAAGTGCTGCCCCTGATGCACCAGCGTTGGCGCCAGCGTCAGCGTCCTCTGCCACCTGAGCTGCAAAGGGTTTTAGCCCACTTCAGCCGGGTGGCCGCGGTGGATGGTTCCACCCTGGATGCTTTGATCAAGAAAACCGGTTTACTGCGAGAAATAGAAGGCAGCGTCTTAGCGGGGAAAATGATGGGTTTGCTGGATGTAGCCAGCCAGTTACCCCTCAAAATCTGGTATGGTGAAAATAGCGCAGCCCACGATCAGAGCTGGTGGGAAGCCATTATCGAGACTTTGGAAACAGAGAGTTTGACGCTGTTTGATCTGGGCTTTGTAAATTATGGCCGTTACCGGCAGTTGACGGTGGAGCACAAGTACTTTGTGACACGGGTAAAAAGTAGGATGGACTACCGGGTGGTGCAAGCGCTAACCAATGAGGAGGGAGTGCGGGAGTGGTTGATCGCGGTGGGTTCCAAAGAAGAGAAAAGTGAGCAGGTACTGCGTCTGGTGGCAGTGGAATGGGAGGGGAAAAGTTATTGTTATTTGAGCAATGTGTTGGAGAGGTCCCGTTTAACTGGAGCTACGATAGCCTATCTTTATCGCCAGCGGTGGCGGATCGAGGAGGCTTTTAAGGTAGTAAAACGGCAGTTGGGTCTGGCTTATTTTCACGCCGGCAGCATAAATGCGATCTGCCTGCAGGTCTGGGCTACCTGGTTATTGTATTGTGTTTTGATAGACTTGACCGACAGCGTAGCGGAAGAACTAAAACAACCTTTTAAGGCAATCTCAGTAGAAATGGTCTATCGGGGGTTATACCATTACAGCCAGGCCTTAAAGCGGGGAGAAACCTTGAGTGTTTCTCAGTATCTGGCTCAAAATGCCAAGTTATTAGGGATTGTCAAACGCCCTTCCAAAAGACCTCTTCTTATTTGACATTTACTTTGCTACCTTAACTTGTAACCTATGCCCTTAGCTCATTGTGCTGTCTTTACCTGCACATACAAGTTTAATCCCCTATGATTTTATAATGTTCTAATTGCTGCGTCTTCAAATACTGCTATTACATCTATTTGTAAAGTAAACACACACTAACTTTTTAAATGTTTACCAAACATTAACTTTTCTTGTATTTATCTTATGGATTCTTCTCTAATTCTGTACAGAGCAAAATTATAAATGCTGTACAATAGTTGTAGAGCATAAGATATAGCATTTGTACAAGAATTATTCATAAGATGCTATGCAAATGGATTTCTATATAAGGTACGCACTTATTATTCTCAGCTATGGGTGAAGAAAATGACCAACTCGATATTAGCAGAAAAAGAAATTACAGAAATAGAACTAAATAATAATGTGCCGGTAGAGCAAACGGAAGAGCCTCCCTATAAGCAGAAGTGGGTGAGACTGGCTAATAGCAAGGTGGCTAAAGCTTATAAGAATCGCCCGGCATTGGATATACCCCTAGCAAGAAACAAGCTTATCAATAAAGCTTATGCTGAAATGTACCTTAGCGACCCGGCAACTTTCAAATGGGCGGGTCTGGCATCCTTTGCTTCTCGCAATGTGGGCGAGAAAATGGAATTATTGCGTAATCTCTCTAAAGCTTCTGTTGGCACACTTATTGCCAGTTTTGGCACTGCCCTGCCTCTTTATTTGATTTCCTCAGAAATCAAATATCTTTATAAGGCAGTATCTGAAGGTAACAAACTTATTTTTACCGATATGTACTGGCAGCATCTGGCTTATCGTGATGCCGGTCTGGAAGAACTAGAGCGGATTTACTTGCAAGGTGGCCTTCCTGAAAAAGCTATTAAAGCCTGGAGGCTCTTGGATGAAGGTAAGAAAACCGGAAACCAAGATATGATCTGGCAGGCTAACATTGATATTTTGCAACGCGAACAATGGGATATTGTACATCCTGCTCTTTATGCCGGGAAACGGAATGAGGATTTGTGGGAACTGATTTCTACTTCTCATAACCTTACCGGTGTTCTGATTACTTCACCTGTTCCGGGAGTTGAAAAGCGATTCAAGGATTGTGTGCCTAATGCAAACCTTGCAAAGCTCAAAGACCGCTGGAAATGGTGTACTGATTTCATTATGCCTGATTGGAAGGCATTTGAAACTAAGTACCCTAAAAAAGTTGAGTTGTTGTTGAAGAAAATAGCGGCGTAATATTCTTTACAGTCGATTTGATATAAATAGCGCTTTCAGAACCTTATCTGTAAAGTTATTACACGTTTTGAATTTGGAGGGTTTTTAATGATTTGGAATATAGATGGCGGAAAATCAGCGATTGTGTTTGGCGTAAAGCACTTGATGTTCTCAACTGTGAAAGGTCGTTTCCACAAAATCAGCGGAATGGTTGATTGGGATGAAGAAAATCCAGCCAACTCCATTATCGAAGCTACAGTAGATACCGGTAGCATCCAGACCGATGACAAGAGCCGTGATAAACACCTACGGTCTGAGGATTTCTTTGATGTCAAGCACTATCCTTATATGACCTTCAAAAGCACTAAGGTTAAACCGCTTGGTCATAATAAATACCGCTTGATCGGAAACATGACTATTAAAACGGTAACCAAAGAGGTTACTTTTGAGGTAGATTATGCCGGACGTAAAAGTAATGCTTTCGAAGGGAATTTTTCAGCGTTCCGAGCAACCGCTCAAATCAACCGCAAGGAATTTGGTTTGGTATGGAATGCCGCTATCGAAGCGGGTGGTGTAGCGGTAGGAGATCAGATAAAGATCGAACTTCTTATCAATACGGCGAGAGAGAGTGCTGTGACTGTTGCTGCCTAGTCCTAATACCGAATATTTTTCCATGCGCGGTTGTTGAGCTATCGCGCATTTTTTTTGCGTTTAAACTATAATACTCAAAACCCTTATTGTATGAGTGAGTATTGATTATGAAATTGGTTATCGGTAGTACCGGATTTATAGGGCGTGCCTTGGTAAAAGCGTTAGTAGAACGCTATCCCGGGCAGGTGAGAGCGTTAGTACGCCAAAATAGCAAACTGCTCGAACTTGCGCAATTGCCCGGTCTGGAACTGGTGGTGGGCGATATACTTGATCGGGAATCCCTAACCAATGCGATGAAAGGCGTGGATACGCTATTTTATTTTGCTGCCCTAACCGCCAATATCAAAAATAAAGAGAATATCTACTGGAGAATCAATGCGGAAGGCACCTATAACGCAATAGAAGCGGCTGCGCAAGCGGGAGTAAAACGCTTGGTGCTGTGCAATGGTTTAGGTACGATAAAAAGCACGCCCGGAAGTTATATGCGTACCCGTTGGGAAATGGAAGAAGCTGCTCGCCAAAGCACTATCCCTTGGACAATTTTGCAACCCGGAGTTGTATTCGGAACCGGCTCTGAGTTCTTTGAATCACAGGCACGTATTATCAAAAAAGCGCCAATTGCGGCAATGATCGGTGGTTCAAAAATACGCTTCCAACCCGTTTATGTAGGGGATGTGGTGCGTGCGGCTGTTGAAGCCTCAGAACGTACCGATAAAATCGGAAAAACCATCGAATTGGTAGGTGCTGAGAATTATACATATAAAGAATTGATTGATTTGATTCTTGTTACCATAAAGAAAAAGCGACTAAAAATGTCAGTGCCCTTATGGGCGGCATGGATTGGCGCAACTATTTTTAATCTTTTACCCAAACCTCCGCTTACTCCGGCTCTTGTTGAAATGTTCTCATTTGATAATGTTGCTGCCGATCCCAATGTGATTGAGCATGAATTCGGTTTTAAGCCTTCCCCGCTGATTCCATATTTAGAAAAGCACGGCATACGATTTTAGGACTGACAAAGTGAGAGTCAACAAAAAAACCAGCTTCAAAAGATTGCATTTCGCGTACCAATCGGCTATAATTGTTTGGCTTGAACAGGCAATGTTCGGGTGTCGTCTAATGGTAGGACAGCAGACTTTGAATCTGTCAGTTGGGGTTCGAGTCCCTGCACCCGAGCCATTTGTTTGAGAGTATCGGGTAGGGAGAAGGGCAGTCGCTGGTGCAAACCAGAGGAAAGTCCGAGCTACAAAGAGCGGGGTGTCGTGTGGAGACGAAAGTTTAAGCGCGAGAAGCGACCTTACGAGGTCGTTGACAGTCCAGATTGGGTCGGTCGTTAAGCTTGCTGAAAAGTAAGAGCAGCGACAGGCAGAGCAACAGAGACGAAAACCCTTGCGAAAGCAAGGGGGTGAAAAGGGCAATCCTCCCTGTAGCAATCTCCGAGTTGGCGGATAAAGACGGTTGCTCGCCGGAGCCAGAAGACG
Source organism: Candidatus Chlorohelix allophototropha (assembly GCF_030389965.1). Classification (NCBI taxonomy): domain Bacteria; kingdom Bacillati; phylum Chloroflexota; class Chloroflexia; order Candidatus Chloroheliales; family Candidatus Chloroheliaceae; genus Candidatus Chlorohelix; species Candidatus Chlorohelix allophototropha. The sequence continues at coordinate 2,574,966 of NZ_CP128399.1, read as the reverse complement.
AGAGCAGTCGTGGAGGCGACGACACGACCGGTGCTGCAAAGTACCGAGATAGATGACTGCCATGAACAGAACTCGGCTTACTCTCTTTCTACCCGTTATGGTGGGTGTAGCTCAATGGCAGAGCACTTGATTGTGGATCAAGGGGTTGTGGGTTCGAAACCCATCATCCACCCTCTAGCTTATTACAAAAGGCTAAATGAGCTTCTATACTCAAATATAGGAGCTTTTTTATTTCTGGAAAAACCTTGATACCGAAAAAATCCCTTAACTAGGCTGTTATATATGTAACGACCTGAATTTCCCCCTTTATTTCTTCTCGGCGGCACGCCGCTGGTAGAAAGCCGACTCGTTTAGCTCGACTGTGAACACCTCGTTAGAGCGGAGGGGCAAAGGCTGTGGGTTGTAGCCGATGATAACCCCTTTCGATTGGAGCTTGTCCAGCGCTTTTTGCAAAATCTGAGTGGCGCGCGTTACGTTTTTGGTGGTGATGCCCGCTTTTTCTAACGCGGTGCTTCGTGCAATCCCAATGCTCAACTTGCTATACTTTAACTCTTTGTAGCGGGTATAAAGATAGCTTTCCAGCCGATCTTCGGTGCGGGTGTGAACCGGATTTGCCAGCGTTTTGGGTTCGGCGAGGCGCGGCACAAGGGTGTAATTGTTGCCCGGTCTGCCATCGCGCCGCCGCACGCCTTCGTACCATTCTTGTCCGATTTGCACCTGAATAATATCGCCCGGTACGCCCTTCTCGAACAATTCCCATGTGGAGAGATTGCGGTTCGCCTCCTCCTCGTTATCGTAGAGCGTGCGGATGCTGGTAAGCAGCGATTGTAGGACGGTAGCGCGATAACTCTTGCCCTTATCATATACCGGGCGTTCCGCCGCAATCTGAGTGGTTAGCAACGCTACCAACGTGCGCATTAGGTAGCGACGGTTTTTGCTGTAGTGGATGCCGCGCTTGTCACGGGCATAGCCCAGACGGTCGAGAAAATCATTGACCGAGAAAGTGATATTCGGGGTGCGCCAGTGCGGATAATCATTGGCAATCTCAAAGAGCAGATGCATCACACGGGCGGCGTAATCGCCTAGCGCAGCGCGGGCAATTTCCGTCACCGTCACCATTGCCATTTCGCGGCGTACTTCTTGCTCGGTCAACAGGGGTGGATTCTCATCCTCATCCAGCGGCTCGAAGCCGGGCAGCGGGATTTGCAGACTTAGGCGACCTTCTTTGCGTTGCAGAATAAACTTGTTGCCCTGTACAATGCCCTCGCCTCGTTCGAACTGGTGAATATCCGGGCGCAGATAGTTATAGACCGTATCCATCGCGATTAAACCACGCGCGCTGTCCGTCTCGATTTCGTGGCGCAGCCTCGCCTCATCCGGATCGAGTACCTCCTCGCCGCGCAACCGCGCCAGATAATCCTGCGTAACCTTGATTTTATCGCGCACCTCTTCTAGGCGCGAATTAAGGGTGGGTTCATCCAGAAGGTTATTATTGAGCAGTTCTTGTTCTTCGGTGTGGCACTGTTGCAGATAACGTTCGGCAACCGCCTCCACCTCCGCCTCGCTGTAACCGGTGCGGGCAAATCGTTCCATTATTTATCCTCTTTTTCGCCAAAATTGTCGGGTAATTTCAGCATGGCGAATTGTAACCCATCTAGAGGAGTCAATCAACCTATCATGCTTAGTGCGACTGGAGTTTGGTTGAGCTTATATAGGGGGGGAAACCGGTATAGTCAGCGTCGAATTTCCTAACACCTCGCGTACCTTGTCATTTAGGTTACTGGATGTAAAAGGCTTCGGTAAAAAATCTATTTTTGATTCCAGTTCTTTATCGATAGAAAAGCCTTTGTCGCCGTAACCGGACATAAGCAGAACTTTGGTAGAAGGTCGCATTTGTACAATTTCTTTCGCCAGTTCTAATCCACTTTTGCCGGGCATAATAAAATCGGTTATCAACAAATGTATTGGCTCGTTGTATTCTCTGGAAATCTCCAGAGCCTCCTCTGGATTGGCGGCTCTTAACACCTTGTAGCCTGCTTTCTCTAGTATTAAGCCAACTATTTTCCGAATTTTGTCATCATCCTCCACTGCCAAGATTGTTTCGTTGCCCTTAATTGCAACTTTTTCAACTTGCCTTTTCAAAGCTTTGCTCGCTTCAGCTTTGCTTGCCGGAAGATAGATTTTGCAACTTGTGCCGAAACCATACCGACTGTGCAACTCAATGTGTCCGCCGCTTTGCTCGATTATCCCGTACACGGTCGAAAGCCCTAAACCTGTGCCTTTGCCCAATTCTTTTGTTGTAAAAAAAGGTTCAAAAACATGGGGTAGAATATCCGGCGCAATACCTAGCCCGGTATCTGTTACAGATAACAGCACATATTGTCCCGGTTTCAGGCTGGAATACTGGCTGAAATATTCTTCTTCCATTGTCACAACGCTTGTTTCAATAACCAGTTTTCCGCCCTTGGGCATTGCATCTTTGGCATTAACTACAAGGTTCAAGATAACCTGAACAAGTTGTCCGGGATCGGCTTTAATGGCAGGGATTTGCGGTTTAATTATCACCTGTAATTCGATATTTTCTCTGATAACGCGACGGAGCATTTTTTCGGTGTTCTGGATGGTATCGTTCAGATTAAACAACCGGGGTTGTAGCACTTGCTTGCGGCTGACCGCCAAGAGTTGGCGAGTTAGCTCAGTTGCTCGTTCGCTTCCTTTTTTGATTTCTTCGACTCCCTCTCTCAAACTGTTATTCGTAGGAAGGAGTTGTAATAAAAAGTCACTTTCGCATAATATGCTGGTGAGTATATTGTTGAAATCGTGCGCTATCCCTCCTGCCAACCTGCCAACCGCCTCCATTTTCTGCGATTGGCGGAGTTGCTCTTCTGCCTTTTCTCGCTCTTGGCGGGTGCGCAAGGTAGTTATGCCATAAGCTAGATTTCCCGCCAACTTGCTCAATAATTCCACTTCCTCATGGAAAAAGGAATTTGGGGCGGTGGCATAAATGGTTATAGTGCCCAATAACTTTTCCATGTAAATCAGTGGCAAGGCAATTGAAGAGGTAAAACCCAATTGTATAGCGAAAGTTTGCCAGGCAGTACAGCTTGAACTTCCTTGAAAGTTATTGCATATCACCGGACGAGATGTTTGAAAGGCGCGACAGGTTGGGTCGATTTCTGTAGTAGCGTTAGCGCAAGTTTCACTCAAGTTTTCGAGGGCATCTCCACCCTCTCCCCAGTATGCCATCGGCTGAACCACATTCTCGTTTTTCTCTCGCGCAAATCCTACCCATGCAAGGGGATAACCGCCCTCTTCTACAGTAATGCGGCAGATTTCTTTCAATAGCGCCGTTTCATCTGAGGCTTTTAACATTGCTTCGTTAGCTTCACCGAGCATTTTATTTGTTCGGTTTGCCCGTTTCAAGGTTTCTTCGGTTTGCTTTCGGATGCCAAGCTCGATTTGTGTCTGCTCTACTGCCGTTTGCAGTTCACCTGTCCGTTCCGTTACCATATTCTCTAGGTCTTTGTTGCGATTCTCAAGCAAATCGAGCTTTTCATTTTCCAGTCGTTGGATTGTTCGCTGAAACATTTCCAACGTGGTAACCATATCAACCGGGTCGAGCAATTTTATCAAGTCACTTTGCGTGATAATTCCGGCAAGTTCGCTATGCTTTCCCACCACCACGAGGCGACGCACCTGTAGTTGCTGCATTAATTGATGCGCATGCCACAGAGTATCTTCGGATTTCAGCAAATGTAAGGGGCTGCTCATAACTGTTTGCGCCGGAGTATGCTCAAAATCTATGTGTTGAGAGCGCAACATTACAATGTCTCTTTCGGTGATAATACCTTGCGGTATAACCCCTGCCCCTGTTTTCAACTCTGCCACTATCACGCAACTAATCCGTTGTTCCGTCATCATACGGGCTACATCCATAACGGAGTTTTGTGGCGAGATATAATACACCTGATTATTTATAACATCCTTAACCTCACGGAGCTTGAACATATTCAAGGGTTGGAGGGCTTGGCGTATGCTTTCAGTAGTTATTATTCCGGTTAAATGTCCTTCTTGGTCAACGACGGGCAGGTGGCGGATATGGAATTGGTGAAACAGGCGCAGCACGGAGAAAATATCTACAAAATCCTCTTCTGCAATAGTGATAACGTGTCGGGTGATTACCTTACTAACCTCTATGTCTTTTAACGCAGCGGCGGAAGCAGCCAATTTCACCCCATCGCGTTGGGTAAAAATCCCGATTAACCGGGGACCCTCCATTATAAGGGCACAAGAACTTTTGGATTGTCCAAGCAAGTTCAATAGTTGATCTACCGGGGTTTCAAGGGGCAGAATCAAAGGGTTTGGGTCAAGGATTTGCTCAAGCGTAGGCAGAAAGGTAGGAATCGCGAAAGACAAAGCGCTAATGCTCCTTCGAAAAAACTCTAATCTGGTTCTGTATAATTATTACCTGCCTATTATAGCCCAAAAGGATAAAATTATTGCGCATTTTTAAAACGCTTGCCCCTCCAAGATCAAAGAAGGCTTTCACATTCGAACGTTTTGTTGGGATTGGAACTTGGTGCTACAAAGAGTTAAAACCATTTATAAATAAAAAAGGCAAGGAGTAAAAACCCCTTGCCTGATATACTTATTCTACGAAAATCTTAACCTCGGTTAGGTCGCTCGACATTGTGGCGGGTCACCAGCGATTTCTGGGTTACCTTGTCGAACACATGTATTTGGTTCAGTTCAAACACTACCTTCATGTCATCGTTCGGGCGGGAGCGGGTGCGCGAGTCGAGTCGAGCGATAAAGTTATGCTTGCCGCTGGCAAGATATACATAAACTTCACTACCCATTGGCTCAACCACTTCAACCTTCACGTTGGCGGTATTGAATTCGTTCGAATCTTGCGCTGATAGAGCTTGGTCGCTGATATGTTCAGGGCGAATACCCATAACTACTTCTTTATTAAGGGAAGAAGCGAGGTCGCGCTTGAATTGCTCTGGAACTTTAATTTTGAAAGTACCGGCATCTAGGAACTGAGTCTGGCTGTCCCCGGTGAGAACTGCATCAAAGAAGTTCATAGGCGGGCTACCGATAAAGCCTGCGACAAACATATTGTCAGGGAAGTCATAAAGGTTTTGCGGGGTGTCAGGTTCCTGCTGCAAAATGCCATCTTTTAGAACCACAATACGGTCAGCCATCGTCATAGCTTCGGTCTGGTCGTGGGTAACGTAGATGATGGTGGTCATCAGGCGCTGGTGCAACTTGCTAATCTGGGTGCGGGTGGCGACGCGCAATTTAGCGTCAAGGTTCGAAAGTGGCTCATCCATCAAGAACACTTTTGGCTCACGCACGATAGCGCGACCTAGCGCCACGCGCTGGCGTTGACCACCGGAGAGTTGCTTGGGCTTGCGATCCAGCAAGTGACCGATTTCGAGCATATCGGCGGCTTCCTGTACTTTTTTCTTAATCTGGTCTTTGGGGGTATGGCGCAGCTTCAAACCAAATGCCATATTATCGTAAACGCTCATATGGGGGTAAAGCGCGTAGCTTTGGAATACCATCGCTATGTCGCGATCTTTTGGGGGCACATCATTGACGCGCTTGCCAGCGATTACAAGGTTGCCAGAGGAGATTTCTTCTAGACCGGCTACCATGCGAAGTGCGGTGGATTTGCCGCAACCGCTAGGACCTACCAGAACCAGAAATTCCTGATCTTTGATTTCGAGGTTAAGGTCTTTAACCGCGATAAATTCGTTGCTGTACTTTTTGTAGACGTGTTCGAGCGTTAGACCTGCCATGGGTCATTTCTCCTTTGCATATCAAGAACAGAACTTTTCGGTAAACCGACGCGCCAGCCACTGAGTCGTGCTCAGGCACCAGATATCATCGGGGGGTGATTAAAACGCAATCACCGGAAACCGCTTATTGATAAACCGCTCGCCAGACCATCGGGTTGGTTTGAAGTGTAGGGAGAATCCCGGTATTCTTCAAAATTAGAATCTGAGGAACTTTGCAAGGGTTTTACCATATTAGCCTATCGGTTTTTGAGCATTTTGTCAATAGGAATGTGAAAATTTCTTTACCAAAACCTTATGATATAATTCTCAAAGAAAACCAAAATTGACTGAAAAGGTAATTAAACGTGAATCAGACCTATAACCCGCTAAACCCGCTGATTATCCAAAGCGATAAGAGCGTGCTTCTGGAAGTAAATAACCCTCAGTATGAAGATGCGCGGAATGAGCTAAGCCGCTTCGCCGAACTGGAGAAAAGCCCTGAGTATATTCATACCTATCGAATTACTCCGCTATCTCTGTGGAATGCGGCGGCGGCGGGCATGGGTGCGGATTTAATCGTGGAAGCCCTTGCCCGCTATAGCAAATTCCCCTTGCCCGGTAATATCATAGTTGATATCAAAGATTATATCTCTCGCTACGGGCGCATCAAACTGGAAGTAGATAACGGGCGTATGGTTTTGCGTAGCACGGATAAACTACTAATTACTGAGGTGGAACGCAGCAAAAGCGTTTCGGAATATGTGTGGAAACGGCTGGACGAACACACCATTGAAATTGACCCGGCGCGGCGAGGCTTTGTAAAACAGGCGCTGGTGGCTTTCGGCTATCCTGCCGAAGACCTCGCGGGTTATGTGGATGGGGAACGGCTTGATGTTGCACTGCGAAATATTACCCTAAGTGGCAAAACCTTTGGTTTGCGTGATTATCAAATGGATGCGGCAGGCAGTTTTTATGCGGGAGGTAGTTCTAGTGGTGGCAGCGGGGTAATCGTTCTACCGTGTGGCGCGGGTAAAACGGTTGTGGGTATGGGTGTGATGGATTTGGTGCAAGCTCAAACCCTCATTCTCACCACCAACACCATCGCGGTGCGGCAATGGATTACCGAAATACTGGATAAAACCACGCTTACCGCCGATCAGGTGGGTGAATATACCGGCGATAAAAAAGAAATCAAGCCTGTCACGGTCACTACCTACCAAATGATTACCTACCGCCCTATGACGGTTAATCGCGAAACGGGCGAAGTGGGCGCGTTTCCACACCTGCAATTGTTTACTGCCTACGATTGGGGCTTGATTATCTATGATGAGGTGCATTTGCTACCCGCTCCAGTTTTCAGGATTACTGCCGAGATACAGGCACGCCGCCGTTTGGGTCTTACTGCTACGTTGGTGCGCGAGGATAATCACGAAACCGATGTATTTTCCCTCATCGGTCCCAAGAAATATGATATGCCGTGGAAAGAACTGGAAGAAAACGGCTGGATTGCCACCGCCGAGTGCTACGAGATTCGTACCGATTTGCCGCAAGAAGAACGCATGGAGTATGTGCTGGAAGAAGATAATCGCGTCAAATATCGCATCTCGGCGATAAGTTCGCGTAAATATGCGCTGGTAAACGCTATTCTGCGGAAGCACACCGAAGATCATGTGCTGGTTATTGGGCAATATCTGGAACAGTTGGGGCGCATTGCCGCTATGATCGGCGCACCGCTGATTACCGGAAAAACTCCCAACGTGGAACGCGCCAAGCTGTACTCACAATTTAAATCGGGCGAAATCAAGGTGCTGGTGGTAAGCCGGGTTGCCAATTTCGCCATAGACCTGCCCGATGCGAATGTGGCGATTCAGGTTTCCGGTTTGTTCGGTTCGCGACAAGAAGAGGCGCAACGCTTGGGTCGTATTCTGCGCCCCAAATCAAACGGGTTGCCAGCTTACTTCTATTCGATTGTGACCCGCGATACCCGCGATCAGGATTTCGCCGCCAACCGCCAATTGTTCCTAACTGAGCAGGGCTACCGCTACACCATTATCGACTCCAAAGAATTTTTGGAACAAATTCTGGGCGTTTACGGTGAGGAATTTACAGTGAAAGATTTGGAAACACACCTATTGCCTCCGCCGCCAGTAGAACCTGCCTACCTTGAGGCGTTACATCACCCGCCCACGCCCGATTTGGATGAGGATAGCCCCACTGAAGAAGAATCGGAATTTCAAGAATTGGAAACGCGGGTTGAGCAGCAGGCAAAGTCTAATGGTCAGAAAAAAGAGGAACGAAAACGCAACCATCTGCGTATAATAAAGTAGGCATCGCATGAACTGGGAACAGGTGCTGAAAAATATCGGGGCGATGACGGGTTTGCTGGCTCTAACCCTAGCATGGCTCATTCAGGCGCTGTGGATGCGGGTTGAAGCGGACAAACGCGGGATGCAAGGCTGGCTCTGGGCTTTCATTGGCATAATCACCCCACCCGTTGGGCTATTCGTTTTCCTGTTCTGGCGCGTTCGTTACCCGGTTCGTGCGGAAGTAGCCGAGCGCGATGCCGTTTTTAAAGAAATGGCAGAGCGCAAAGTGACCTATTACCAGATTTTGCAAGAAAAAGACCTCGCTGAGTCTGAAAAACCCCTTACCCCTGAGGAACAGCAAGCCTCAATTGCAGCCGCTCTAGAAGCAGAGTCGCGCCCTTTCCGCAACGAATATTAATTAACTTCACTTGCCGCTAACGTAAAATGTTAACATTAATATCTTGTCTTCTCTTTTATATACCTATACAATAATTAAAATTAACTCGAACAAAAATAGGACAAACATATATGTTGAAATTATTTTGGGGCGCGGAAGGGCGAGCTTTCCGCAAATTCGTATTAGGAAATGCTGGTGCGCTGAAATTTCTTGCGCCCAAGCTCACCCTGATTGTGTTGATACTGTTGTTGCCGTTTGCAGCACTCTTAGCCGCTTCTATCCTTTTCATCGAAATCGGGCTGAGTGTTGTGGAGTACCGACGCGAGGTTGGGGAGGGCTTTACTACCAAACGGGCAAGTCGAGTCGCGTTGGTTAATGCAGTGCTGGCTGTCTGCTATGTCAGCCTGACCTTTCTTTTTTTCAGTATTGCGGCATGGTGGTTAGCGTTGTTGCTAAGCATAGTGGCATTGGGAGTGTTTTTTACCGCTTATCTGCTGGCAAGCTTGTTTGGTTTGTTTAAGGATATGCGCGGCGCACCGTCCACCGAGGATTCAGCGTTGTTTCAGCAAGTGCGCGAGATGCGCGATCTGGAAGATGTTGCAAAACAGTTACGCTGGCGCTTGCTTTCGGCAAAAACGCTAGACAAACGCCGCAACCTGAAATTTTATCTGGGCTGGGCAGAAACCTACCGAGGGCATTATCATATGAAGGATAGTGCGTGGGAGAAGGCGGCAAGCTTCTATAAAGAAGCATTGCGTTTCGACTCTGCCAATTTGGGCGCAAGAGTAAGCTTGACGGTTTGTTACCTCCGGTTAGATGAGTTTGAACTAGCTTTGCGCCAAATCGAAAAAGCGGTGGCTACTTTTAATGGTTATTATCGCAAGGTTGCGCCCCGTTTTGATAAAGGTATTTGGCACTGGCATCGCAACGAGGTTAGCAGCGAGTATGAGCAGAATTCCGGTATTTTTCAGCTATGCGGAATGGCAGTTGCTTTGCTCAAGCTTTCTAGCGAGAACAGCGTGGTAAAAGAAGTGCTGATGCGCGAGTTGATTCAGAATCTTGTGAAGATTCAAGGTCGCACTGAAGATGAAATGTGGAGCATGCTTGCCAGAAAAGGTGGAACCTCTCCCGGCGCGCTCGGTTTGTTGGCAGCAGGTCCCTATCGCACTCCTGCTGCGCCGCTGGATTTGCTCTCCAGTGCGTTTTGCCTACCGCTCTTGCCTATACAGACGGTTGAGCTTGAGTCGGCGGCTTAGAAAAAAGCCTGACTAATTTACTTCTATCGGCTTATTCATAAAATGCCCATAGCGTTCGGCTGCTACTCTGAAACCAAGAGTTTCAGCCGGACTCAGCGTATTAAAAGGAGACGGGGTTATTAAGAGCTTATCCTTTTTAACCTCGCGTTTCCATTTTCCCACTACCCGACCATTACTAATTATCGTAGGCATAAACATACCGTTGCCGCCCGGTACTATCTTTTGAAAATGTTCTGGATCTAATACTGCGCTGCGATCTTTATAACCGAGTAGGTATTCATCAAAGCCCGGTAGCACATGTATTGCCTGATTCTGCTTTAGCTCATCCCCCCCAACTGGGGGCAGCCAATAAATTTGCCCGTTTACCTTTTCTTGCCGCAGTTGTGACTTTACCATTTCCAACCCCGCTTTTGCTTCCGATTTCCTCAAACTCGCCCATCGCTCTAAATCAAGGAGTGTAGCCGGTCCGTGCCCGTTGAAATAGCGCAAGGTAAGTTCAGCCAACGCTTCTTCTATGTTCCAATCTTTGGAAGGTGGAAGCCATTCGTCCAGCAAAACAAAAGTCGGCTGCTTTCCGAGATGTGCGCCAAAACAGAGCAACCCTTCTTGAGATAACCGCCCTAATATATGGATACCGCGCTGCCCTTTGGAAGAGATATTTTCACGTTCCAACGCCTCGAAAATTTCCGGGCGGGTTAATTGTTTGCCGCCCACCAAAGCTTTGCTGATAACCTTTTCACTGCGCCGAAAAGTTTCATCATCCAGTTCCAATTCTCGATAGCGGGCGGCATTTCCGGTTATTATTCGTGGGGTCAGGAATTTAAGCATCCACCGGACATCGTTGGCTGCCACAAAATGAAGCGTACCGCGCATAGACCAAGTGCGGACGATGCTACGTGCAGTAATGGCTTGTTCGATCACTGCCTGAGTAGCTTCCTTCATTCGGAGACCTAGCGACCACAGCGCGCCGGGATAATCTTGAGCCTGCACTGCTCCCATGTGAAATACAACCTGCGCCGGATTGTCGAAATTTGCAAAGCTGATACCTTGATTGAACAGCCGATATTGTGCAATATCAAAGGCAGTCATAGTTTCTCACACTCCGTAGCCTGATTTGGTTTGAGGGTTAATATTAAAGCTTTGGGAAGCGGGATAGCGCACTTTTAAATCCTTTTTTAATAAGCCTTTTAAGTTCTTTGAGGTAAAATATACCATAGCTACCAGAAAAATTTGTTATATAAAGCTTTGAATGGGGTATTAGGTTGGTGATGTGCTACCAAGCTTCAAACTGTTGTTAGAAAAACTATTTGAATACGGGCTAAACATTGAATTTCCTATGCTAGTAAACCCAAGCAAAGATAGTATTATTATCTAAATCCATTAGCGAAAACATACTGCTATAGTATATAAATACTGGCTTCAGGCTACTTTAGTGGTAAATCGGATAAGAGTACTCCATTATTAGCGGTTCTGGTATAATTTTATAGCAAGCTCATTAGTGTTTGCATTTTATTTTTTTATTGAGAAAATAGCTAATAGCTATAGCTCAAGTATTGGATTAGAAGTGTAGAAGCGGAAGCCGAACAGGATGGCAACGAGCATTGTTTATAGCTTACTGATGGGATATTGTTATGTGATAAAAGTCACTGATAGCCTTGACGAACTCAAACCGGAGTGCTATAATCAATTTAAGGTTAAAGTCTGGTAAAAGAGTGGTAAATAAGGGTAAACCCCGACCGCTAACTGCCAATCTCCGCTGTTTAGAAATTGCTGCTGCTTCCAATATTATTCTAATCTTCAAAGCCTATTATTTGAGCTTTACCGGCTCTTACAAACTTCAGAACAGGAAGTAAAATATTATGGTAGTCGGTGAGTCACTTGAGTTAGTCGTAGTTGTTGCCATGATAGTGATTTCAATTTTAATCGTAATGTATATTCAAAAGGCAACCGGAGGCATCGACGAAGAAGAATGATGAATGACAAATTTCAGAAAAACGCGGATATTCGCTTTGCAGAAGCGTCTGATGGCGCATACCCAACTGAATTGCCCGATACCGACTGGTTTCGCACTAATATACCGTGCCAATATACCTGTCCTGCTCACACCGATGTGAGTAACTACATTGGTTTGGTAGCGCAGGGGCGTTTTGATGAAGCTTATTTGCTGAATCGGCGTGATAATGTATTTCCGGGTATTCTGGGTCGTATTTGCGCCCGTCCCTGTGAAAGCACTTGCCGGAGAGGTTTGATTGATAAAACTATTCGTATTTGTTATTTGAAACGCAGTTCCAGCGATTTCCGTAGTGATAAATTTGTACCAAAGCGTCCCCCCATTACTCGCAAGGAAAAGATTGCGATTGTTGGGGCAGGTTCTGCCGGTCTTGCCTGTGCGCGTGACTTGCGCATTATGGGCTATCGCACCGTAGTGTTCGATATGTTCCCTGAACCGGGTGGTATGCTGGTGGGTGGTATTCCAATCTGGCGTTTGCCTCGCGATGTGGTACAGAACGAAATAGATGAATATATGGATGCGCTTGGTGTTGAGATTCATCTTAACACGCGGGTTGGCAAGGATGTGCAGGTTACCGATCTGTTGAAGAATTTTGACGCGGTATTTCTTGCACCCGGTTGCCAACTACCTTCTAAGCTTGGTATCCCCGGCGAAAATCTGAAAGGGTTTGAGTACGGTCTATCGTGGCTGGAAAAAATCAACTTCCACCATCCCGAACATGCCACAGTAGGCAAGCGCGTGGTTGTAATCGGCGCGGGCTTTACCGCCTCCGACTGCGCCCGCTCTTCGCTACGTATGGGGTCAGAAAGAGTCTATATTGCCTATCGCCGCACCCAGTTAGAAGCCCCTATGGATGAAACCGAAATGGAAGAAATGGAATATGAGAATATTGATTTCTTGTGGTTAGTAAGTCCAGTTGAGGTACTGGGTGATGGGAACGGTAAAGTTACTGCTATCAAAATGATTCGCAACAAACTGGGCGAACCCGATGCCAAAGGTCGCCGTTCTCCCCGCCCTGTGCCGGGTAGCGAATTTATAATTCCCTGCGATGTAGTGTTGGCGGCAACCGGGCAATCGAGTGACGTAAATTTCTTCCCGAAGGAATTAGGTGTGCGGGTTCTCAAGAACGGCAACGTTTGGCGCGATCCAGATTCGTGGATGACCTCCGTTCCGCGCCTTTTCGCCGGTGGTGATTATACCGAAGGCGCGCGCAATATTATTTCGGCGGTAGCGGATGGTCACAAAGTTGCGAACGGTATTCATGAATTTCTTACCGGAGACAGACCGCCCCGCCGTCGGAGCAATCATGAAGTGCTGGAAGTCTGGCGCCGCACCCTTGACTATGAAAAACTTGATCGCCAGCCCATGCCGACTCTTCCGCTTGAGAACCGTTGGGGTCAGGACATGCGCCGGAATCTTGAAATAGAAGTTGAACTGGGCTTTACCCGTGAAATGGCGATGAAGGAAGCCACTCGCTGCCTGCAATGCGCCTATAACATTCTGATAGATGCCGACCTTTGTATTTTATGTGCCGCATGTGTAGATGTTTGCCCTGAGAAAATCATCCGTCTGGTTCCGCTGAGCGAACTGATGGGGGTTGCAGGGGCAGACCAATATCAGGTTGACCCGGCTTTGTCAGAAGCTCAGACCCTCATTCTCGATGAGAATGAATGTATTCGTTGTGGTTTGTGTGTGGTACGTTGTCCCACTCAGGCAATTAAAATGGCACGCTTTGTTTACAGCGACCCGAAAGACCACTGGTATGTCAGTGAAAAGGGTTTAAGCGCGCCAATTCCCAAATAAACTTGGTTGCGGGAGATGACTTAGCCAGGTCATCTCCCGTCTTCCAATTGCATTTTCTCACAAGAGGAGAAGCCGGAGAATGGCTACCAATAAAGATTCCCAGAAATTTGTTCAAAATTTCCTCAAAGGTACTGAGGAGTTTGGTTCTAGAGTCTGGAAAAGCATTTTCAGACATAGTTGGCCCGATAGCGCCCGTACTCGCTCACTGGCGACTATGAGCAATGTTTTCCTTCATCTGCATCCTACTACAATCCGCCGTGCTTCCCTAAAAGTTACTTATACTTTCTGTCTAGGTGGGTTGAGTTTTTTCTTCTTTCTGGTGCTAACCGTTTCCGGCGTGCTTTTGATGTTCTACTATGTGCCTTCGGTTACGCAAGCCTACCAGAATATAAAAGACCTCGAAACGGTAGTTTTTGCCGGACAATTCTTGCGCAATATGCACCGCTGGTCGGCGCACGCAATGGTTATAACTGTCTTTCTGCATATGTGCCGCGTGTTTTACACTCGCGCCTATCGCCCTCCCCGTGAGTTTAACTGGATTGTGGGCGTATTACTATTGGTAGTAACCTTCCTGCTCAGTTTTAGCGGCTACCTATTGCCGTGGGATCAACTGGCTTTCTGGGCGGTTACGGTCGGTACAAATATCGCAAAAGTTACTCCTTTTCTTGGTCCTGAAGCCCAATTCCTGCTCATCGGTGGGTATGAAATCGGTCAGAACGCGCTTATACGCTTCTACACACTCCATGTGATTGCTTTACCATTGATCGCCGCCGTGTTGATGGCAGTACACTTTTGGCGTGTCCGCAAAGATGGTTTTAGCGGCGGTTTGTAGTTAATCTAACCGGGTGTTTGAATCAGCCCCGTAGGAAGTAGTTTTCGTATGGCAGAAATTGAAAGTAAGGCAAATCCAGAGGGTCAACAAACTGCTGCTACTGTCGATGCCAGTACCGAAGCAGAGCGTGAAATTGCCCGTCGCAAACGACAAGACCCTAGCAATCCACTTGATAAAGCGCGTAGCCATCGTTTGCTGGCGGTAATTAAAAAGGAGTCGGTCAATACGCCTCCTTACAAAGAACCTTCTACCATTGTGCATGTGTGGCCTCATCTGGTAATGATAGAGTTCCTATGCGCCATAGTTTTTACCATAACATTGTTCATTACCTCGGCGTTGATTTATGCGCCTTTGGAAGGTATTGCTAACTCGGAGCAAACTCCCAACCCTTCCAAAGCGCCTTGGTACTTCTTAAACTTGCAAGAGCTTTTGCTGCATATGGACCCGGCTCTGGCGGGGGTTATTATTCCTAGCGGCGCATTGTTGCTGATTGGGCTGATACCCTACTTTGATACCGGAACCGGGCAAATGGGGCGCTGGTTTACAAGCGACAGAGGTAAAGCGGTGGTAATTTTCAGCGCGGTTTTTACTGCTGGCTGGATTATTTTCCTCATTGCCTTTGACGTGCTGTTTAACCTAAATAAGATTTTGCGCTCTACTTTCCTGTCCAGCATAAAAGTGCCGATTATGGGTGGCGATCCTACCGATAAATTTGGGTTCGCGCCTACCAGCCTTGATGTAGTGTTAGGTAACTGGGTAATACCGCTTTTAGCTATATTTGGGCTAGCCACTTTGCTGGCTTTTATAGTGCGAAAGCGGTTTGGAGCAGACCGTCGGGATATATTCCAGGCATTATTCACTGGCTTTGTAATTTCTTATTTCATTCTAACTATAGTTGGTACGGCAATGCGTGGTCCCGGTCAGGATTTCTTCTGGCCTTGGGCGATGCCTCCTAAGCATTAATTCAGGCAACACTTTTGAAAAATTGTTACCAGCTTATTCCGGTTAGAAATTATCATCCGGGTAATTTGAGGGAGATTCTTAAAAATGGCAATTATATATAAGGATGGTAAGCCGGTAGTTGTAACCACCCCAGAGCAAACCGGCGAGGATGGCGGGGGGTATAAGCCTACACCTCAAGAACTGGAAGAAGAGGCAAAAATAACCCGCCGCCGCTTTATGCGCAATTCCTTTCTAGGTACTATGACTGCTTTTACCATTGGGGGCGCGGCAACCTTTCTGCTTTTCTTCTGGCCTAAGAAAGTGGGTACTTTCGGTAGCAAAATTGCGTTAGGCGCTGTTACCGATTATCCAGAAGGTACTGTCACAAAAATATCGGATGGTCGCTTATGGTTGGTACATTTGCGGAAAGAGGATGGCGGCGGTTTTATGGCGCTCTACTGGAAGTGTGTGCATCTTGGTTGTACCGTACCTTGGGCGCCGGATGAAAGCGGCACTTACGAAGGCAAAAGCTATAAAGGGATTTTTCACTGTCCCTGCCATGGTTCTCTCTACATTTATAGCGGTCAAAACTTTGGTGGACCTGCTCCTCGCCCGTTGGATTATATGGCAATGACTACCACTGGCGGTAGAGTAATTGTGGATACTGGGAAAATAACTCGTCGCGAAAAACATAATGTTTCAATGCAGACTCAGGCTTAAAGCGATAGCTTGAAGTTCTTGAATTAACCAGGGTTAGTGAAATAGAAGGTAATCAAATGTCCACCAGAATGGTGATGAGCATTGCGTTTGCGCTTGCCGTAGTGCTGGGGATGCTCTTGTATATCTTGAACGATAACAGTCGTGCTTCTCTAACAACAATATCAAACCGGGATGAAGAGATTCTGAAGGGGGCGCAGCTTTTTGCGGCAAACTGTTCTCAATGTCATGGACCAAAGGGAGAAGGCGCAATTGGTCCCGCCCTTAATCGTCCAAGCTGGAAACCGGGCGACAAAAACTTTGATTTCAATTCTACTTACGATTTTATTAACAAAGCCATGACTCGTGGTCAATTCAGTCCTCAACCGGGTATAGCGATGCCCGCTTGGTCTCGCAACTTTGGTGGTCCTTTAACCGATGAGCAAATTGATTTCATAATTACTTATATTATCTACGGAAACTGGGATGATGTTTTGCAGGTGCTGACTTATACTCAGAATCCTAACTTTAGTGCCGACCTTCCGGCAAACGCCGCACAGAAAGCCAAATATCCCGATGCCGACAAGACTACTCCTGCGGGAGTTCAACAGAAAGCGGCGCTGGATGCAGAGCTTGCTAGTACCAAGAAGCTGATAATGCAGAAGGGTTGCCTCAACTGCCACGCTATAGGCAGCGCCGGAACTACGCTTGCTCCAAACCTTACCGAAGTGGGCAGCCGTCGCACCCGTGATTGGCTTTATACTTGGATTGAAGATCCTACTAAAGTTCCTGATAGCAACCGAGGACCGAACGTGCAACCATGGTTCAGCCAATATTCTACCGCGCGAACCGAGTTTTGGCCGATGCAACCCACTTGGATGCCTGCAATCCAGATGACGGTAGACGAGCGGAATACAATCGTGGACTATATTTCTGAGTTAAAAAGAGCGCCCGTAACAGTCAAGGCGCTAGATCAAGCCACGCCTACACCTACCAAGTAGCGGTTTTTCTGGTAAGGATGGAGATCTTATGGAGACAGTTGATATAACAGACAAGATACAAAGCCAGCTTACAACCTCTGCGCCCGTCCCTGTGCATCATTCCAACCGGATGTATCCAGTAGCGGTAATCGGCATGGCTTTTGCGTTGGCTATGTTAATGTGGGCTGTAAATTTTCAGCCCGTAAGCGCGGATACAAATAAATTAGTAGCACTTTATCTGCCTGATCAAGGTAGCACGTTTTTAAACCCCAATGCGCCTGTTTGGGATGACAACGCCACACTACCGGGTGGCGCGAAGGTAGAAGCGGCAATTGTACCTCTGAGCGCGCAGTTTTTCGTAAAAGAATACGGCGGTTCGGTTTCCCAAATAAGGGCAAAAGCGGCGCACGATGGTAAAAATGTTGCTATCTGGCTACAGTGGAAAGATGATTCCCTAAATACAGGCGAGACAGTCCAAGGTACTCAGCAAACCTTTAGCGATGCGGCGGCTATCGAATTCCCTCTCGACCCTGAACAGCACGTAGGGCGGCAAGCTTTCCGCTGCATGGGTCAAATCGATGCGCTAGTCAATATCTGGCAATGGAAAGCAGAGCGTGACGCTGATATTACCCGTGCGCAAGGCTTTGAGCCGGTCTTAACCAGTGGCGGTCTCAAAGCCGCTAAAAACTGGGTCGGACCAAACCCCGCTTACTTGATTGACCCGGCAAAGTATGACCCTGATAGCAAAGCCGTTTACGATCCGGTCAACAAAACGTGGACTCTGATTTTTATGCGCCAAGAAAAACTGAGTGATCGCAAAAACGCAGTTGATTTGGTAGGTACGAAGGCGGGTGACGAATACGGTACGCAGGTAGCTTTCGCGGTTTGGGATGGCGGACAGGGCGAGCGTTTGAGCAAGAAGGCGGTATCTGCTTGGGTTGACCTGACCTTACAGCAAGGCGACAAGTCACCTCAATTGGTTTCCGACCTGATAAATTTAGGGTTATGGGCACTTGTACTAATAGGTGGCATATTCGCAGCTTGGAGATTTTTACCCCAGGCAAATCACGAAAAGTAGGCTACAACTCATAAAAACTATTGGGGAGTCTATTCTACAAAATTAGTTTCAAATTCGAAATTGTGGGAAATTAAAGCAATTCTTGAGTTATAATTATGTGGAAGCTAGGGGTTAGTAAATAACAGTTTAAAAATATGGCTATAAATGATAAAAAGGTTTTGGGACTTACAAAGTCTGCCGGATTTGAGATAGGCGTTCGGAAATCCTTTCCGATTTCCCATCAGAAAGCTTGGGAGCTTGTTACCTCACCGGAAGTAATAAACCTATGGCTTGGAAAAACCCCGCATTTGAATTTGGTAAAGGGCGAAAGATACCAAACAGATGAAGGAATAAGTGGACAAATCAAGGTAATTAATCCCGGCGTAAATATCCGTTTAACTTGGCAGCCGAAAGGCTGGTCAAAAGCTTCCACGGTGCAGGTTAGGACAATCCCGAATGGTAACAAAACTACCATCAGTTTTCACCAAGAGAATCTGCCCGGAGAAAATGAGCGGGAAGCAAGGCAGCGTTACTGGCAGAAAGTTTTGGCTGGGATTCAAATCCTAGTTGAACGAGAAATTAATACGGAAGCTACCAGATTAATTCCCTAAAGTTTTCCTGAATACTAATGATGGTTCGCACTCTTTTTAGAGAGAAGCGAACCCTCCAAGATATACAGACAAATGTTAAAAATTGTAAAATTGCTGGTTTCTATTTTTATCGGGCTTGATGTATTTGTAGCAGCCTATTATGGGCTGGCAAACCTACGAGTGGCGGTTTTCGGGCAGGGCGCAATTCCCGGCGGTGGTAGCGCAGTAGATATGGCAATATTTTTGTTGCCTGTTCTAATAGGCTACATAGCGGGAGACCGCTTGTTTTATTTCCTTAACTACAAAGAACGTAAAGCCAAATGGCTGGCAAATAAACAAGAGCAGGAAAAAGCCAAAGAAAATAACCGCGTTAAAGCTACCGGAATCTGGGAGGATAGCGGTTGGGATGACTCCGCAACATCCGGTGGCTTAGAACAAAAACCTGATCCTGTCTCCAGAAGTTAAGAGGCGCATTAGCAACTTGCTCGCGCTAGTCTGGAGTATTAAAATTTGCAACCCCGTATAAAAACTCGGATCGCTTTAAAACCGGCGAATATAAGCGCTCGACTCGGCAGGTTGGCTGGCAAACATACAGCAAACGAGGCGGGAAGCTCATTCCAATCCGGCGACAATATCCCCTTCACTGTGGAGCGGGTATTTGTAATTTTGCGTTGGTTGGTGGTGGGTCTGGGCTTATTGCTGCAACTTTACCTCGCCGGGGATGTTAAAAACCCCGAAAACATGTGGCGGGCTTTCCAATTCACCGCACTGGTGGCAATTGGCAATGGCGTTTTTATTCTACTCCGCTATCATTATCGACAACCCAACGGTAACATTCCAATTTCGTTATTTGATGCAGCGGTGACATGTCTCGCTATTGGCATCAGCGGTGGTATATACAGCCCTTTCCTCGTGCTAATTTATCTTATCGTGGTGGAAGCCAGTTTCGATTTCAACTCTAGCAATGCCATGACTCTGACGGCAGGCGTGGGTGCAATGTTTATTGCTGCCACGATGTTCATAAGTCACATTATCTGGAATGAATTGCACCTTACCATTGTAATCAGTGAAGTAATGGCAATGTTCGTGTTCGTGAGCGTGGGAAGCTCTATGACCCGCGCTTTGCAACAGCAACGAGAAGTGGCACGCCGTGAAAAGGCTTTGTCAGCGCAGTTGAACCATCAGGTTAAAGCTCTTTCCGCCTTGAATCGCTTGAGCGAACGTTTGAACGCCAGCCTCGAACTGGAAGAGCTGATGCAAAAAACAGTAGAAAGCTTGCCCCAAGCTTTGGATGTTGATGCTTGTGTTGCTTTCTTGACCGGACGCGACCAGTTCCAGCAATTGACTATCAGCGCTTCATGGTCGGGTGTTGATGCTGCCTACGAACCATTACCGAACGACTCACGCGGCGGTATTCAGGCGGGCGCGTTGGTATTGAGCAATGCCGATCTGGAAACGGTGGTAATCGAAGGAAAGCCGCTAAGAATAGTTCAGGATAACGGGCAGGAAGCAATTTTGGTAGTGCCTTTGCACTGGGATGACCGAGATGGCGGCGGTTTGTCGATTTTGCGCCAGAACGGTCCGGCTTTCGAGGAAAGCGATCAGGAATTGCTAGGAGCGTTGGGACGACAAATGTCGTTGCTAATAAAGAATGCTTACTTATATGAGCTTGAACGCCAAAATGTGCAACGTTTACAAGAATTAGAGCAGCTAAAGAGCGATTTTCTGTCGGTAGTGTCCCATGAATTGCGCACTCCGCTGACTTCCATAAAAGCTTCTACTATTTTGCTGCTATCGCAACCACCCGAAGAATTAAGCGCTACCCAATCTACCCTTATTAAGAATGTCGAGCGCAACACCGACCGCCTTAACAGCCTCGTGAATGACCTGCTGGATATGGCAAAACTTCAAAATGGGCGGCTCAAACTTTCGCTACATTCGGTTAATTTCTCGGAAGTATTACAGGATGTGGTGGCAACTATACGTCCCTTGACTGATCGTAAGAATCAGACTTTATTGGTAGAGATTCCTCCAAAATTAGCAACGGTTAGCGGTGATCGCAGGCGATTAGAACAGGTGGTTACAAACCTGCTATCAAATGCCAACCGCTATACCCAGAATGGGGGTACAATTAAGCTTGAAGCGCGGGAGGAATCGCAAAATATAGTAGTGTGTGTCAGTGACAATGGACCGGGGATAGCTGAAAAAGAGCAAGAGAAAATTTTTGAGAGGTTTTATCGGGCGCACAATACTCAGGGGAGCAAGATTGGAACAGGTTTGGGTTTGAGTATAGCGCGAAGTCTGGTTGAGTTGCATGGTGGTCGTATCTGGGTTGAGAGTACCCCCGGTGAGGGTAGCGCTTTTTATTTTAATTTGCCTGTTACTGTGCCTATAACAAGCACGAAGAAACGCTCGCTTACAGCGGTGCGCGACTAAAGCTATCTTGAAAAATCAAGACTAGAAAAAAGTGTTATGGTAAAAATTTTGATAGCCGATGATGAACCAGACGTGGTGGAAGTTATCAGCGTTGGGCTTAGGATGAACTCACCTGATTGGGAAATAATCAGCGCGGAAGATGGGCAAATGGCGGTCGAACTATTTCGCAAAGAGAATCCTGATCTGGTAATTCTTGATATGAATATGCCGCGCTTGGGTGGTTTGGAAGCTTGCCGTAGTATCCGCCGCGAGAATATTGATGTGCCGATTATTTTTCTGACGGTCAGGGATGATGAAATCGAGAAGGTGCGTGGGTTGGAAGCAGGCGCAGACGATTATATTACCAAGCCGTTCAGTCCCCTTGAATTGATGGCACGCATCCGGGCGCAATTAAGGCGCACTATGCGTTCCAAAACCACCGCTATTAAAAACATGGTGGAATACCAGGGTCTGAAGATTGATTTTGTGACTAAAAATGTAACCCTTGATAATCAGCAGGTGCGGCTTACTTCGATTGAGTACAATTTGTTGTATTTGCTTGCTAGTAATCCCGGTCAGGTGGTTTCCCACGAATACTTGCTAACCAAAGTATGGGGACCGCAATATCAGGATGCACTGGAATACCTTAAAGTCCATATCCGTCATTTGCGCGAGAAATTGGGAGATGATGCCCAGAATCCTAGATTTATCTATACCGAGCGGAGTAAGGGCTATCGCTTTACCGCGCTGCCAGAGTAAACCTTCCTTATGAACCTAAATTCTGTACAAATTTCCTGTCAGGATGGGAACTGTATATGCGCACAGAAATATATTCAATAAATGACCTAAAAAATAGCAGTTCCCTATAAACCGCTTTTCTGAAGCCGTTCCAGTGTGTATAAAGGAAGAATCCGGCTAAATCTTTTGAAAAGACCTTTATTTGGTGAATAAATTTTAACTATGTGTTAAAAAAGTATTGCATTTGTAAAAAAGTTTTGCTAGTATTTACTTTGTACTCATTTTAGAACTCGCACACAAAATAACCAGTTATAGTTTGGAGCTTCAAATACCTGAGAATCAGGCGACTTTGAATTTGCTTGGTTAGCTTGCAATGTATTCTAATTGGCAATGGTGGTTTTCGACTGTCCGCCCCCGACCGGATGTCCCAGTCCACATCGCTATACTTAGCTTGTTGCATATTAATTAGCAATTCCTATTATCAACTGGGACATGTGTTAGCTGCTAAGATGAGCAAGTTCTTTTTATGATAAATGTTATCAAATACATTTATCGAAGCTAGACAAACTTTTACAATCGCAATCTCCGGTTTCAGGGATTTCACGGCTACTTCTTAAGGAGGCCCAAGGTGAGTTTTGAGGATAAGACCCTACAGTGTCGCGAGTGCGGAGCTTCGTTTACATGGACTGCCGGTGAGCAAGAGTTCTACGCTCAAAAAGGATTAGTGAATATACCAAGCCGTTGTACTGACTGTCGCAAGGCACGCCGGTCAACTGGTAATTTCGCTTCTTCCAATTCGTCAGATCGTTCCGGACGTTCCGAGCGTGTCCGCCATCCGGTAACATGCGCCTCCTGCGGTAAGCAAACCACCGTGCCATTTGTGCCCAAGTATGATCGCCCGGTCTTTTGCAGCGATTGCTTCGACCGCAGCCGTACTTCAGCAGGTGCGGGAGCTTCACGCTAGGCTTAGAACAATAGAATAGAAAAACTGAATAATTTCCCCTTCCTTTATATAGTTAACGGAAGGGGTTTTTGCTTCCTTACTACCTGAGCTATTCCGGTTTTGTGCTATACTTACCTAAGCGTGCTGGTTAAAAGCTTAGTGAATTGGAAGGGGTTTTAAAGAGTGGGTTCTCTTTATAATGAGGTAGGCGTATTTTCTGGGAATGCTAACCCGGCGCTCGCGCTGGCAGTTTGTGAGTATATCAATATCCCTCAAGGACGTGCTCAGGTTTTTGAATTTTCCAACGAGAATATTTTTTGTAAAATTGAAGAGAGTGTGCGTGGTAACGATATTTACGTCATACAACCGTTATCCACTCCGGTAAATCGCTCTATCATGGAGCTTTTAATCATGATAGATGCCTTCAAACGCGCTTCTGCCGGGCGAATAACAGCAGTTGTGCCTTACTACGCTTATGGTCGTACCGACAAAAAAGACCAACCCCGTGTGCCGATTACAGCGCGCTTGCTTGCAGATATGATAACAGTGGCGGGCGCACACCGTCTTATGACCGTTGATTTACATTCCGGTCAGATTGAGGGCTTTTTTAATATTCCGGTTGATAACCTCACCGCAATTCATATTCTGGCAGACTATTTCAAAGATAAAGGGCTAGACAACCCGGTAGTAGTTTCGCCCGACCTTGGCAGCGCCAAACGCGCCAGAAACTTTGCTCAACTGATTAATGCTCCTTTGGCAATTGTGGAAAAACGCCGTATGGGCAACGATGACCGCTCTTCCGTGTTGAATCTAATCGGTTCGGTAGAAGGCAAGCAAGCTATTCTGATAGATGATGAAATTGATACCGCTGGATCAATTACACAGGCTGCCGATACTGTGAAGAAAGCCGGCGCAACCGCTGTTTATGCCGGATGCGTGCATGCGGTACTGAGTGGGCCTGCTGTACAGCGGCTAAAGGATAGCTGTATTGAAGAACTGGTTTTAACCGATACTATCCCACTTCAGGCTACTAAGCAGCTAGATAAGATAAAGGTTATATCAATTGCTCGGTTGCTGGGAGAGGGTATCATGCGTGTTCACTCAGGCGCATCGGTAGGGGCGATGTTCCCCAAGTGGAAGTGAAAGGAATATCAGATGTTGCAACGGAAGCGCGCAAAACGTTCACAGGAAACACTGGCGGCACACGCGGGTGAAATAGAAATCACTCAGGCTGGTCGCCCCTTGGCGATGCCGCTTTATCAAACAACAGTGTGGGGTTTTGATAGCGTAGAAGATGCCAACTCCATTTACCACGACCCCAGCAAAGGCTGGGTGTATTATCGTTCTTCTGGACCAAACCAATCTGCTTTTGAAAAGGCGTTCGCTCAAATGGAAGGGGCGGAAGCCTCACGTGCTACCGGAAGCGGGATGGCTGCCATCTTCACCGCTTTAATTACTGCTGCTCAAGCGGGCGATCATATTATTGCGGAGAAGTCCATCTACGGTGTTACTGTATCACTGTTTTTGAAGCAATTATCTCGCTTTGGTATCGAAGTAACCTTTGCAGACCTGTCAGATGAGCAAGCGGTCAAAGCTGCGCTCAAACCCAATACCAAAGCTATTTTCTTTGAAACGCTAGGTAATCCGTTGGTGGGAGTTGCAGACTTGGCGGCATTGGCGAACTTGGCACGCGAGAATAAGCTGGTATCGATTGTCGATAGCACCTTCACCCCACCCACGCTGCTGCGTCCGCTCGAATATGGGGTGGATGTGGTTGTACACGCCACTACCAAATATACCAACGGACATAGCGATGCGTTGGGCGGTATTTTGAGCGGTAATAAGAACTTTGTTAAAATGGCTACCGAAAGTGCGCAACTTATCGGTCTTACCATGAGTCCGTTTGATGCTTGGATGAATGTGCGCAGCCTCAAGACCCTACCCCTACGAATGGGCGCACACTGCCGTAATGCTCTTGCAATCGCGCAATGGCTAGAAGCGCAACCACAGGTTAGCCGCGTACATTATCCCGGTCTGGAAAGCCACGCCCGACATGAACTAGCGCAACGCCAGTTGCCCAAAGGCTTTGGCGGTATGCTTGCTTTTGAAATCAAAGAGGGCGGCGCAGAAGAGGTGCAACGTTTCATTAAAGCGTTGGAGCATATTCCATATGTTCCTAGCCTTGCCGATGTAATTACAACGGTTAACTATCCGGCTATGACCAGCCATCGCCATTTATCCCTCGAACAACGCAATGCAGTGGGTGTTACCGATAGGTTAGTGCGTATCTCGGCGGGTATCGAAGACCCGGCAGATATCATAGCCGACCTTGAACAGGCTTTGAGCGTTCTCTAGCCCGGTTTTATTGAGTAGTTTTGTAGAAAGAAAATTATGCGGGTAAAGTCGCTCTCTAGCGGTAGCAGCGGAAATTGTTATCTGGTTCAGGCAGGTGGTCATAGCCTGCTGATAGATTGCGGCTTATCGGCTACCGCCCTTCAAAAATTTCTGGCGCTGGAAGGGGTTAATGTTGCCGAATTAAGCGGCATTTTCCTCACCCACGATCATCATGACCATCTCAGTGGGGCGGGACAAGTTTCGCGCCGTTGGGGTATCCCCATTTTTGCCAATAAAAAGACGCTTGATGAGGCAGCGGTGCGCTGGGCAAAGATAGAAAAGCTATCCCAACAACGTGCCAACACTACCATGCCACCAGAAAGTCGTACTTACAACACTCGCTTATTTCCTACCGGGAAAGCTACTACCATCGGTTCGATTGAAATAAACAGTTTTCCCGTTTCGCATGATGCTGCTGAAACGGTTTGCTATACTTTTAAGGCTGACGGCGTACAGGCGGTAATTCTTACCGATTTGGGCTGTTCCACCTCCCCAATTTACGAACCGCTGTTGCAGAGTCGCTTGATAATTCTTGAAGCGAATCATGAAGAAGAAAAACTCTGGGCTGGCAAATACCCCTACACCTTGAAAAAGCGGGTTACGGGCGATAAAGGGCATCTTTCCAATCGCCAATCCGGTGAAATCTTGCGCTATTGCCTCGAAAACACTGGTTTAGCGCATACGGTGTGGTTGGCGCATCTATCGAGTGAGAACAACAGCCCGCAAGAAGCTACCGCTACCATCACAAAGCTGCTAGAAGAAGCGGGTATCGAGCGTTTTCCGCTCAATATTGCACTGCGCGACAAACCGAGCCTCGTTTACGAAACAGAACAATACTATTATCAAGCCAGCATGTTTTGAGTATAATGGAAAAAGTCGAAATAGTTGATATAGCCACTGCTTTAAAAGTTTTGCCCGGACTGATCGAACTATTACAGGATTCGGTCGATGGTGGAGCTTCGATTGGCTTTTGGAGTCCCTTGAAATATGAAGTTGCTTCCGATTATTGGCAAGATATAATTAAAGAACTGGATAGAGGCTACCGCACTTTGCTGATAGGCTATACGCAAGGCAAAGTTGTAGCCAGCGCTCAGCTATCCTTCATTTCCAAGCAAAACGGTTCGCATCGGGTTGAATTGCAAAAGCTAATGGTGCATACCAAATATCGCGGATTGGGCTATGGGTGCACCATTCTTACAGCGGCTGAGACTGTGGCAAAGACACGAGGATGTCGCTTACTGTTTCTTGATACGAGAAGCGGCGATACTGCCGAACAACTTTACCTAAAACAAGGCTACACTTGCGCCGGAGTAATTCCTGAATACATTATTGAAGCAGACGGCACTTTTACCGATACCGTGATTTATTACAAACTCCTTTAGAATCGCAACTTTCCAATCGCTGGCATCGTATTAAATATGAGTAATTGATTAATTCGGCAGGAGATGGCAGACATGGAATGGCTAAGTGGTTTGTTTCTGGGCTGTTTCATTTTCGGATTGGTATTCACCGTTGCTTCGTTCTTGCTAGGCGGCTTCAGCCACTTTGGCGGGCATGATAGCCAGGTTGCGCATGATTCCGGGGCTACGCATTTTCACGCCGGACACCATGCCGTTCAATCCCATGGCACAGGACATAATGATAATGGAAGAGCGGGCGGGTTTGGCTGGTTTAGTTTTAATGCGCTGGTAGCTTTTCTAACCTGTTTCGGAGCAGGCGGCTTTATTCTAAGCGAATATGGTGTGCCGGAAATATTTACAGTGCCGGGCGCACTTGCTATCGGGCTGGCAGCCTATTTTTTGGTTTACCTCTTTATTGTTAAATTGCTGATTCCGGCGCAAACTCCGGTTATGCGCGAGGAGGATTATAACCTCTCTGGCACAGTTGGCAAAGTAACCGGCACAATCTTCAAAGGTGGTTTGGGGGAGGTAACCTACACCAAATTTGGCACTACCCGCGCTATTCCGGCGCGCAGCGTTAAAGACAAAGAATTACCCCATAATTTGCAGGTGGTAATTCTCAGCGCCAAAGATGGAGTCGCGGTGGTAGATAACCTTGAGGAATTGTTGGCGGGAAACGAGCAGAAAAAATGGGAAGAATCGGGCGTGTTGATAGAGGCTCCCGTACTTGAGCAGGAAAAAGACAAAGCGTAAATTAAAATCGTGGGGATTCGATTGCTGAAAGGCAGGAAATATGGAATTACCAGTTATAGTCGGTTCGGTGGCAGGCGTGGTGGTGCTGCTGCTGTTAGTTCTCGCCGTTTCACTCTACCGGAAAGTTGCTCCCAATGAAGCCCTAATCGTATTCGGCGGTGGCGGCACACAGGTGACGGTAGGGGGAGGGCGCGTGGTATGGCCCTTTATTCAAGAATCAAAAAAGCTATCGCTTGAGTTGATGAGCTTTGATGTTGCGCCCCAACAGGAATACTATACCCGGCAGGGTGTAGCAGTAATGGTTGAAGCGGTAGCCCAAATCAAAGTTCAAAATGATCCAATCAGTATTCGTACCGCCTCCGAGCAATTTCTCACCAAATCTCCGGGAGAACGCGAGGGTTTAATCCGGTTGGTGATGGAAGGACATTTGCGCGGGATTATCGGGCAACTGATGGTTGAGCAAATTGTAAAAGAGCCTGAAATGGTAGCGGAACGTATGCGCGCCAATAGTACCGACGATCTCCATAAAATGGGATTGGAAGTTATTTCGTTTACCATTCGCGAAGTGCGCGACAAAAACGAGTATATCGCCAATATGGGCAAGCCCGATATTGCGCGTATCAAGCGCGATGCGGATGTGGCAACTGCCGAAGCTGAACGCGATACCGCCATTAAACGAGCGCAGACTTTGCGAGAAGCCAGCATTGCCCGTGCGGAAGCTGACCAAGATCGGGTAATTGCGGAAACCGCTTCGCAAACCAAACAGGCGGAAGCTACTCGCGACCTTGAACTAAAACGCGCTGAGTATATGGGTTCGGTGCAACAACAAAAAGCCAGTGCGGATAAAGCTTACGATATTCAGTCTGCCATAATGGAACAACAGGTAATGCAGGCGAAAGTAAGGGTGGAACTGGTTCGCAAGGAAGAGGAAACCAAAGTACAGGAAGCCGAAATTGCGCGCCGCGAAATGGAGTTGAACGCTACTATCCTGAAGCAGGCTGATGCTGAGCGAAGAAAAATCGAAACTATGGCGGAAGCAGAACGCAATCGCAAGGTTCTGGAAGCCACCGGACAAGCGGAAGCAGTACGTTTGCAAGGTCAGGCTGATGCTGATGTAGTGGTGCTACGCGGTAAAGGTCAGGCGGAAGCGATTCGGCAACAAGGTTTGGCAGAGTCCATCGTTATCAAGGCTAAGGGCGAGTCCGAAGCCGGAGCGATGAATCTCAAAGCTGCCGCCTATCATGAGTACAATCAGGCGGCAATTCTGGATAAATTGTTGACCGGTATCCCTGAACTGGCGCGGGCAATGAGCGAACCGCTCTCAAAGGTGGACAAGATAACGATTGTCAGCACCGGAGAGGGCAACGGACGTGGCGGTATGGGCGCAAATCAGATTACAGGCGATGTTACAAAGATGATGGCGCAAGTGCCTGCTTTGTTTGAATCGCTTACCGGGATGAAGATTTCAGATTTAATGGAACAAATTCCGGCTATCAAGCAAGCCCTTAACGGCAACGGCAATTCAAACGGTTCGGCACATGTGGACGCGCTTGTACAAGAGATAAAGCCGGATGCGCAAAACGCTAACTAACGTTGTTACACGTCAGTAAAAGGAATCTGGAATAAAGGGGTGGATGATCGCCGTTAGCCTAAATATTAGGTAGCGGTAGGTCACTCACCTCTTTTTATTCAAGAAGAAAAACAGGCAATGGGCTTAAGCCCTTGTATTTATCCGAAAATTTGCCAAAGCAGTATCCATTGTCTAGTGCATTTGAGTAGAAAAACATTGTAGAATAGCAACACACTTTAGCCCGTAACAAACAAACTGAAAGCAGAATTCAGTCATATATTCCAATCAGGAGAAGGATTCGGAATGCAAGATCAATGGTTTCAGAACTTACTGAATGAAAATGCATTGCTGGGTAACCGTTATCGTCTTGGCAAAATGCTAGGGCGTGGTTCATTCGGGCAGGTTTTTTACGCGGAAGATACTAAATTCAAGCCTGTGCGTGGGGTAGCCATTAAAGTGCTGCATCCTCAATTTCTTACCGATCCGCATGTGCGGGAAGAAATTAGCACAGAGGCGGGCGTGCTGGCACGCTTTAATCATCCACATATTTTAAGAGTGATTGACTTTGAACTGGATGAGAACATCGCCTATATTGTCACGGAATTGGCGGAGGGTGGTTCGCTCTCAGGTTTGATTCGCCCCAATCCTGCGCTTCCTCCGGTACAAATGCCCCTGTTACAAGTTGCGCAATACTTGGATAATATTGCTAATGCGCTGGACGAAGCCCATAATCAGGGATTGGTGCATCGCGATATCAAGCCGCAGAATATTTTGCTGGATAAAGCCGGGCGACCGATGTTGGCAGATTTTGGATTGGCTTCCGCGCTTGGTAGCACTGCCTCTTCAGTTATGGTTAGCACCACTTCCAGTGGAACGCCGCTTTATATGGCGCCGGAGCAATGGGCTGGTCAGGTTGGCAAATCTACCGATATTTACGCGCTTGGGGTGGTGGTTTATCAGCTAATTACGGGCTACCCGCCCTATCAGGGCAATCAAGAGTCGCTGGCATGGCAGCATTTTAACCAACCCGTACCGAAGCTCTCCGAACGCGCACCTGAGCTTGTGTACCCGCCTGCTCTTGACACTTTAATTGCGCAAGTGCTGGCAAAAGACCCTAAACAGCGCATTCGCCCTGCCGGAGAGTTTGCCCGGCGTTTCCGCGAGGTTGTTACCGGGAGTGCTCAGCCTTCCGCCCAACCCACCGGCAATTATGCCCAACCGCCGAGCCAACCATTTGCACCTGTTTCTCAGGTTAATACCACTCAGCCTACTTTTGCCAGCCCACCGCCAATGCCGGGAGTAGTTTCTCAGGTATCATCCCAAATTCCAACTGTACCACTAAGCCAGTCGGGCAACTGGCAGCAACCGCCTGCCCTAATGCCTTTAATTTCACAAGGAAACTGGCAACCGCCTGTCTCGCCACCTAGCGCCCCATATTCCTACCCGGTAAGCCCGTCCCCTCGCCGTTCCTCTTCGTTGTCTTTGATTTTGATAGGAATCGTGCTATTGCTTTTGGTGGGTGGCGGGCTTGTCATATTCTTGCTCTTATCTAGCAATTCTAGTTCTACCACTCAACCAACAGCAGTGGCAGCCGCAACCGTTGCTACGCTTACTCCGGGCAACAATACCGCTTTAAGCGGAACATCTGCGCCTCTATCCAGTAATCCCGCTGGTGGAACGGTAAGCGGTAGCACCACCTGTCCAAGCAGTTTACCGTCACCTGCTCCTGCTCCTGCGCTAGAAGCCGGAAAAGGGCAGATTCAATTGGAAGTGCTAGAAACGGTGTGTAAACTGGCAAAAGGTAGCGACGTTTTCGTGAAGGTTTACCTGCAAGGTGATCGCAATAATGTAATTACGCAGGATGGAGGGAATAGCCGCTTGAATCTGTCTGTACCTCCCGGAATCTACGAATTAGAGGTGTCCTATGCCAACGGTATCAAACAAGTGAGTGCGCCTATTGAAGTAAAAGCAGGACAAATCAGTCGGCAGAGCGTGGTTTTACATGTGGGCATGGCGCAACTTGAGGTGCAGGAAAGCGTTGGTAAATCCGCCAAAGCAAGCGATGTCTATGTGCGGGTATATACTCAGGACGACCACAATACTGTTATCACGCAGGATGGCGGCGCAAATAAACTGAGCTTCGTGCTGCGCCCCGGTACGTATGATTTAGAGGTTAGTTACTCTAACAATATCAAGCAAACTTTGCCCCCTGTAGAAATTAAAGAAGGACAAACTGTCAGCAAAAGTATTAATCTCGGAATAGGCAAAGCACAATTGGATGTTTTTGAAGTGGAAGGTAAAACCGCTAAAACAAGCGATGTCTATGTGCGAGTATATAAAAAGGACGACCCGAATACGGTAATAACGCAGGACGGCGGCGCAAATAAACTGAGCTTTACTCTGCTGCCCGGTACATATATTCTGGAAGTGAGCTATGCCAATGGCATCAAGCAGAACGGCGCACCTATTGAGATAAAAGAGGGGCAAACAACCAGCCAGACGGTTGTGTTAGGGGTGGGGCATCTTGAGCTTGAAGTTGCGCTTGCCAATGGCGGCGCTATAAAAGGCAGTGATGTTTATGCAAGAGTTTACAAACAGGACGATAACAATACCGTTATCACGCAGGACGGCGGGCAAGCCAAACTCAGTTTTGTGTTGCTACCGGGTGTCTATGAGGTAGAGGTGAGCTACACCAACGGGGTTAAAGTGACAGGCGCACCCATTGAAATTAAAGCCGGGCAAAGCGCCAGCCAAACCGTCAAGCTGTAAATTTGGAACAAGGATTGAGGCAAGGGGTTTAAACTCCTTGCCGCCATTCTCCCCTATTAAAATCTCTATTTGTTGGTACAAAACCACGTTCGGTTTGTATTACGTTTCCTTTGCCAAAAGCAATTTGCTATAATAGCTATGTTTAGTAAACTTACACTATTAGCCGCAAACAAGCCACGCCATTATACGCGAGGGGATACCTGTACCAATGCGCTTTACTCTGAACCAACGCTGTACCAACGCCGCTATGCCGGAGAAGTCCACCCCCACCGCGTGTTTTCGCAACCGGGCAGAAGGGAGTCCGGCATGAGTGAGCGCGAGAATTTGCAAAACTTGCTGGAACTAACCAAACGCCGTTTGGCAATTTTGGAAGAGCAAAGGGCTGTATTCGGTGATACCAACGTACCTCCACAGGTCTTAATCCAGATTCAGGATGCTGAAAAGGAAGTTGCCGACTTCGAACAGAAGCTCCGGCAGATTGCGCCCAACACTGCCCCCAATAATAGAAAATTGCTGGTACAGTTTGAGCAGTCGGTATTTAACCGCGATTGGGAGACCGCCATTTCGCTCGGTGAGGAAATTCTAAATCATAATTCCAGTAATCCAGATTTTGAAAAAAGCCTTGCTGCCGCCTATTACGCCCGCTTCCAAGCCCATTTTGAGAAAAGCGATCTGGAAAGAGCCTTTACCGACCTGACCAGCGCGATTCACCTGAACCCCCATGAGCCTGAGTATTTCTATTGGCGGGGAGTTGTCCACCACAATCATACTAACTATAACTCGGCTATTGCCGACCTGACCACCGCCATAAAACTTGCGCCTGACTATCCGCACCCTTACTACTGGCGCGGCGATAGCTACCTTAAACGCAACAAGCGGCAGCAGGGCATGGCTGATATAAAAGCTGCGCTGGAAAAATACAATGCCGCCTTACAGGATAGCGCCGATGACCACGAGCTATTATACGGGCGTGGGCTGACGTTGCTGGCATTAGAGCAGTGGCTGGCGGCTAAAGTCGATTTTGAAGCGGCATTACGCTATGCGGTTGAGCCGTTTATTTTTATGGCAAAAGATAAGCTGGCAAAACTGGAACCGATACTTCTGAAGCAAGAGCAAGAACACCTGTTGCTCGAACTGGAGAATCTCAGTACCGACCACCAACGCCGCCTGAAAATCGGTGACCGCTTGAGCGAAATCGGCGATCCGCGTCCCGGCGTGGGAGTAGCTGCCAATGGCGTACCCGATATAACATGGCTATCGGTGTTTCCGGGTGGTACGCTGAAAATTGGGGAACAGCCCTTTGAAATTCAGCCCTTTTATATTGCTAAATATCAGGTAACTTACGCCCAATATGATGCTTTTGCCCAAGCGGCAGATGGCTATAACAACCCGGAGTGGTGGCAGGGCTTCCCGAAAGAATACCAGCCCCAAAAGTTGAGCGAGCAAAAGCAAAAAGGGTTGAGTAACCCGCGCGATAATATTTCGTGGTATCAGAGCATGGCGTTTGGGCGATGGCTGAATCGGCGCATGCAGGGCTTGCAATTGCCCAATCCGGGCGGTGCGAGCCAGCCATTAGTGGTGGGCGAAAATGCTCAGGTGCGTCTGCCGACCGAATGGGAATGGCAGTGGGCGGCGCAGGGTGGCAGCCAACAGCGAGAGTATCCTTGGGGGAAGTGGCAGGAAGGTTATGCCAACATTAGGGAAGTGGGTCTGCAACGAGCGGTTGGGGTGGGCATGTATCCGCAGGGAGCGGCGGTATGTGGGGCAAGAGACATGAGTGGGAACTTGTGGGAATGGTGCTTGAACAGGCGTCAGCCGCCTTCGGAAGCGGCGGTGGACGGCAGCGGGGAGTGGTTCGTGGTGCGAGGTGGGTCTTTCTTCTTCAATCGATCTCTTGCGTCCTGCGTGTCCAGCCTCAACAGCACTCCGCTCAGCGTTAGCGACTTTTTCGGTTTTCGGTTGGTGGTGTGTTCCGCTATTGCGCCACTCTGAACTCTGAATCCTCTGAACTCTGAGCCTCTGGCGCTCTTTCCTCTAAATTAACCCAAAAATCTTGGGAGAGGGGTAAGGTCAAAGAGGGAAGGGTAAAGAGAACTCCGTACGCGCGTAGCGCCACCCGAAAATTTTGGGTTGTGGCTGATTTTGTTTTTCCCGCGCCCCCTGCTAAAATATAGCGCATGAGCGAAATACAACAAGAATGGCAATATTATCGAGTGTCGCAGGGCGTGCTGGCGCATCAGGGCGGCGTGCTGTTGGTAGCCAACGACTATGGCTACCCGGAATTAATGTGGTCGCTGCCGGGCGGTAGGCTAGAACCAGGCGAACAGCATAAAGAGGGGTTGCGGCGCGAGTTTCTGGAAGAAACGGGCTTGCAGGTGACGGTGGGCGAACTGCTCTATGCGGTTGATTCTCGTTCCGAGATAGCGCACAAGCAATTTGTCACGCTGGTATTCGAAGTGAGTTTAACCGCGCCAGAGGTTGCACCTGAGCCGATAGCGGAGGTGAACGGACCAGTAAAAGAGGTGCGCTTTGTGCCTTTCGCGCAAGTGCCGGAATATATCCACCGTCCTAGCATGGGCGAAGGGCTTCTGAACTATCTTATTCATGGTAAGGCAATGCCGCGTTACTTTATCTACCCCGAATATCTCACCACCAAATGGCAACCGTTGCGCTGGCAACCTACTACGCCGGAGCGTCCCGATGTTCCGTAAACAGGGCAAGAAGGAAAACGAAATGGCGCAAAGCGGCTTCGTGAAAGTGGCGCGCGCTTCGGAAATCAAGCCGGGACAAATAAAAGAACTAAAAGCCGGAAGCGCGAAAGTGGCGGTGGCAAACGTGAGTGGGCAATACTACGCCTTCTCACCGTGGTGTCCCCATCAAGGTTGGCCCCTCTGGTCGGGTGATTTAAAGGGCGAACTGGTGCGCTGCTATCTGCATCGCTGGCAATTCAACGTGCGAACAGGCGAGAACGAAGCGCCGGGCGGCATTCCCGTAACCCTGCCCACCTATCCGCTCAAGGTGGAGGACGGCGAAATCTGGGTCGATATAACTAACGTAAAACCCTTCAGAGTCGATTCGGCGGAACAAGCGTAAGCGCCGATATTTCAGGACGCGCAAAAAGCCGAATACGCGGCGTATTCATCCCCTCAAAGCCCAAGCCCCTTGTCACGTAAAGCCTAGTATTGCCCGGATTAGCCAACTTGTACAAGCCAGCCGCATATTCCGTACCGTAGCGACTGGCGGTAAAAATTGCCCCTACAAAGGGCAGCGCAATTTGCCCGCCATGTGTATGTCCTGCCAGATACAAATTTATATTAGCAAGGCTTTTTTCTTTGGCAAGATCGGGCGTATGGTAGAGCAAGATTTTGTAAGCATCCGGGTTTAACTCCGCGCTTAAATCCTCAAGCATTTGCCCGTCATCCCGGTAATGGCTAGGGATACCGAGAATTTCAATTTTGTTATCGTTAATTTCCAGCCGCGCAATTTCATTGTTGAGGAAATGGACGGGTGTACCCTGCAAAGCTGCGCGTGTCTCCGCAATATCATCCACCGAACCGCCCACCGCGTACACCCCGTAACGTGCCTGAAGATTCATAAAAAAACGGTGCATATCGGCGTAGGTTTCAGGCTGGTAATGGTCAACGTTTATAAGATCGCCGCTGACGAGCAACAGGTCAGGCTCAAGCTTGCGGATAGCGGCAAGCGCCTCATCCTCGCGCCGTCCCCATCGCTCCATATGCAAATCGCTGAACAGCACGATTTTCAAGGGAGGCGAACCGGGGGCAAAACTGGAGGCAGGCAGGGTAGTATAGGTGGTATCCAGCCAGAACGGCTCGATATACGCGCCATAACCAAGCAACAGCAACAACGCCAAATGTCCGGCGTAATAAGCGCGGGTCAAAAATTTCCAGTTCTGGTGCAAGCGTTTTATTTTTACCAATAGTGAGAATAGAAGTAGGGTAAAGCCAAACAATAAAAGGTAAAGCACCCCGAAAACTATAATCACAGGTTGCGCTGCCCCATAACTGGTTCCGGTGGGGTTCAATAGCGAGATCAATAACGTGAAAACGAAATATGCGCTCAGCGTTGCCATTACCAAATGCCCGATGAAACGCTTACTCTCCTTGTGCAGACGGTGAAGCCGAATAGCCCCTAACAGCCCAAACCCAATAGAGAGCAGAATAAACGGTATTAAAAGTTTTAGTTGTACTAAAGGGTCACTGTTAAATATTCCAAAAACATAGCCAAGCAAAAACAAACCTCCAAAAAGCACCTTTATACAAAGCAGATGCGATTGCGCCCGCCATTTTTTGCTTCATACAGCTTACTATCGGCAGTTTTAATCAATTCGATGTGGTTAGATACTTTATCAGCTTCTGCCAGACCGATGCTTAAAGTTACGTTCAAGCCGTGAGAAATCCAATCCCAGTTATAATTTTCGGTAGCTTGCCTGATTCTCTCGCAAATAATATTTGCAGCAGTATGCAGATCGGTTTCGGGGAAATAGATAATAAATTCCTCACCACCGTATCTTACAATACTATCAACGGCAGTACGGCAATTTTGTCTGAAAATATTTGCCAGCGTTACCAATACCTGATCGCCTGTATGGTGGCTAAAGCGGTCGTTTATGTGCTTGAAGTGGTCAACATCTAACATAGCCAGGGTTAGCTTACGTTCAAGGCGACGTGCTCTTTCAAATTCTCTCGGAAGGTCTGCATCGAGATACCGCCGGTTATTTAATCCGGTTAAACTATCCTCAATGGCTTGTTGTGCCAGCATTTCAGCCTGTGCTTGCACCAGATTATGGGTTTCAGCCAGTTTAGCGTTAAGCTCTGCAATTTTGGCGTGTTGGTCACGCGCTTTGCGCATTAAGGTCATAGCCGCCCACGTAAAGATGGCGCCGATTAGCCATGAAATTTCAAATAGATAGGGCTTGTTGTCTGTTAGGTAGGGTAGGGCGAGCGCCAGATAAAAACAAACTCCGAGGAACAAAGTATAGCCCAGACTGGCATAAACCGGTAGCACAAAAGCAGCCTGTCCCACCAACGCAAAAAGCATATAGCCCGTGATCGTAAAATTATCAAATATACCCAGACTCATCATTAGAATAGTTTCTCCTACCAGAAAAGCAATTCTTAATGAAATAGTGGTAGATGGTCCGGGTAGAAAAAAATCAGCGGGCAGCAGGATTATCCAGATTACGCCAAGCAAAAGAGTTTTGAAAATATTATCAGGGGTGTAGAAAAAAATGATATTGACAATATAAGCTAACAGAAAAGAAGCCCAGATTGAAAAAAATACCGGCGCAGTTTCAGTATGGGCGGGTTTATAAGGTATGTATGAATGTATCCACTGATGAAACAAGTTAAAACGACGTGATACCTTGAGCATTTTATAATGACACTTCCAGCATGGTTCTAGCGAAAAGCACGCTTTAGGCGTGATTTGGCAGCAACTATTCCACGTTTTGTACTCTGCTAGTTTTTTACGCTTTATTGGTACAATTTTAGAAAATAAACCTTACGTACTGCCTTACTATTTGTATCAATAGTTAGATTATATTTAAAAGAAAAGTTAAGCACTATAATTTAGCTCACAGTGATTACCCAATATTATGAAATGACCCAGTTTGTCAAGACAAAAATAAAAGCTTGGTTAAGGAGTGATACAGTCCTTTCTATAGAACTAATAATGTTAAATAGCTAGTAACTCTTTTTAGCTCTTTAACATAATTACTGGTGTCACGGTATTGAAATAAACCTGAGCCGGTGTCTGATATTTCAAAGCCTGATGAGGTCGAGTATTATTGTAGAAATCGAAATACTCACCAATCCCTAGCTTTGCTTCTTTGGGGTTCTCAAATTGTGCTAAATAAACACACTCATATTTTAAGGAACGCCAGAGCCTTTCGGTGAAAACATTATCTAGTGCTCGCCCACGTCCATCCATACTTAACTTTACACCTGCGCCCAATATCAAAGCAGTGTATTTAGGACTGGTAAAATGACTACCTTGGTCACTGTTAAAGATCTCCGGTTTTATCTTCGCCAACGCTCGCTCGGTAGTTCTAAGCACAAAATCGATTTCCAGAGTATCAGATAATTCCCAACTTACCACATATCTGCTGTACCAGTCGATGACAGCCACCAGATAAAGCCAACCGTGTTTGAGCTTGATATATGTGATGTCGGTACCGAATACCTGAGCGGGTCTGGTTAT
The DNA here is from genome assembly GCF_030389965.1 of Candidatus Chlorohelix allophototropha. Classification (NCBI taxonomy): domain Bacteria; kingdom Bacillati; phylum Chloroflexota; class Chloroflexia; order Candidatus Chloroheliales; family Candidatus Chloroheliaceae; genus Candidatus Chlorohelix; species Candidatus Chlorohelix allophototropha. Next base: position 2,537,106 of record NZ_CP128399.1, on the reverse strand, counting down.
AGCCAGGTTCCTTAAGAGATAGGGATATACCCGCTGCTTTTGATCTCGTTTCGAAAGATTAGGACCAGGATAGATTGCTTCTAGCCCCATCTCCCGCATATAGTTTTGCACCGTTTTGCGGTTGAGGTGCTTGCCTTCCCGCAGTAATTGTTGATGAATTCGCCGATATCCATAAAAAGGGTAAACGGTGTAAATCTCATCAATTCGGTGTTTGAGCTCAATTTCTCGTTCGGTTGGTGCTACTGAGCGGTAGTACAAACTGGAACGGCTAATTCCTAGCAACTCACTTTGTTTTGAGAGTGAAAGTTCAGCTTTTTGGGTTTCGATTAGGCTTAATCTGACCGACCTGGGCAAAGCCTGCTTCACTTTTTTTTCTAACCACCTGAGCTGTGTAGTCAGGCGACCTATTTCGGCGTAAAGTTGTTCTTTTTCTTGTTCGTACTGTGCGGTCAGCAGCGCGATTTGCTTCTGAGTACGCTCATCAAAGGATTGTGGCAGACCTTTTAGAGCCAGTTGTTTCCATTTAGTGAGCATATTCGGATGAATACCATATTCAGAAGCTATCTGGGTAAGGGTTTTATTACCTTCCAGCACTTCTTGCACTCTTTGAGACTTAAATGTGGGTGAATACTTTTTTCTAGGTGTTGTCATGTTTTTAAGTATACACCTTACCAAACCCTTTTTAGTTGTTCAGTTCTTCTGGTTCATTATATTATTTAGTTGCATAACTATCATTTGTTTTTGGAAAATCTCTCTATTGTACCTCACCCCACGTAATACTTTATACTATTGGTGAATGAGGAGAAGTGAGTTATGCAACAGCTTACAATCGAAGAGGTTTTGAGTGGGTTGGGAGTAAACCCTCGTATTCTTTCTGAGGTTGAGAAAAAGATACTGGACGAAAAGGGCTATCTGTATTGCACCCTGAACAGTTCGATTTGAATACGCGCTATCTGCTAGGGGTATAACTGTTCTGAACCACCTAGCAAGCATTAGCGGTTCCTTCTGCTTAATTGTTATTTGCGTGTATCTCCAATCTTACTTACATTTGCCTATTGGTTTTCAGTAACCAAAGCATATGTTATAATTCATTCAGCTATCACTAATACGCTTGTTGGAATCACGGGCGACTGCTTAGCAAGCATACTTAGTTTAGAAATTAAGGGTAAGCATTTGAGAATCATCGTTTACACCGGCAAAGGCGGCGTAGGTAAGACAAGTATTGCCGCCGCTACTGCTCATCGTTGCGCCGATCTTGGTTATCGCACTATTGTGATGAGTACAGATGCCGCCCATAGCCTTGCCGATTCCCTAGACAAACCGCTTGGTCCAGACCCTGTACAAGTAAGAGATAATCTGTGGGCACAGGAAGTTAACGCTCTCCACGAGATGGAACGCAACTGGGGCATTATTCGGGATTTCTTGGTGGAAGTGTTGGCATGGCAAGGGCATAATGATATTGCTACTGAGGAAATGGCGGTTATCCCCGGCACCGAAGAGCTTTTTAGCCTGATTCAAATTAAACGTCACCATGATAGCGGTAATTATGATGTAATAATCGTTGATGCCGCTCCTACCGGAGAAACTCTGCGTTTGCTAAGCCTGCCCGATGCGCTACATTGGTGGCTTGAAAAAATCTTCCCGACTCTGCGTAGCGTTATGAAATTGGCACGTCCCCTTCTTAGTAAAGTTACTAATTTACCTCTCGCCAATGATGACGTGTTCAGTAGCCTCGAAGACATCCTAGAACGCTTGAAAAAGGTGCGTGATATTATCAGTGACCCTAATATCAGCTCAGCTCGTATCGTGGTCAACCTTGAGCGAATGGTTATTCGCGAGGCGCAACGCAGTCTTACCTACCTGAACCTGTTCGGTTACAACGTGGATGCGGTGATGATTAATCGGGTGCTAACCCCCGAAATGATTGAACGTTCGCCCGCTCGCGCCCATGTCGCGGAAATGCAGGATAAATATCGTAAAGAGGTTAATGACTCCTTTGCGCCCCTGCCACTATTTCCCGCTCCTCAGTTTGAACATGAAATAGTGGGTGAGCAAATGCTTCGCCAACTGGGTATAGAGTTGTTCGGCGAGAAGGGTGACCCTACTCTCTTTTATTTCAAGGGTCAAGCGCAGCAAATCACTAAAGAAGGTGATAACTACAACATGCGCCTGAAACTGCCTTTTGCTACTGAGGATGATGTTAAGTTGATGCAGACCGGCGATGACCTTGTAATTGAGGTGGGCTGGTATAGGCGCACTATTGTGTTGCCAACGGCACTGGCACGTTGCACGGCGGTAGACGCTACTTTTAACGGCGATACTTTGGATGTTATATTTGCCGCACCCAAGCCCGTATTTGATACATCCAAAGCGCAACCTGCTGGTAACGTTCGTAAATAGATAGAAGAAATTGCTATGATAATTCGCACAGCGCAAGCTATTGTAGTATCCTCTCCAAACCGAATGACCTTCTCTGACGTTCGTTTACGCGAATTAGCGCCAGAGGAGGTGCTGATACGTACTCTCTACACCTCAATTTCGGCTGGCACTGAACGACTTTTGATGGCGGGACAATTGGTAGAGATGGCTAATTTGCCATTTCCCTGCATACCCGGCTATGAAACAGTAGGCGAAATCGTGGAAGTTGGAGCAGCAGTTTCGCCTAATTATGTCGGCGAGTTGGCATTTGTAGGTGGCAGTTACGGCTATGAAGGGGTAACACCCGCATGGGGTGGTCAAGCCAGTTATATTACTACCCACTACAGCAAGGCATATCTGCTCAACGGACTTGACCCGGTTGCGGCGGTGGCAATTGCACCGGCGGCTACCGCTTGGCATGGCGTGGAGTTGATTGACATCAAACCGGGCGAACTAGTGCTGGTAATGGGTCAAGGTCCAATCGGGCAATTGGCTGCTCAAGCTGCCAAACTCAAAGGGGCGGAACTGATTGTGTGCGACACAGTTCAAGATCGGCTGGATAAGGCTATAGTAGGTGATATTAAAGTCAATATTACTACCACCTCCCTGAAATCCCAACTCCCTGCTAAGGTGGACGTGATGATTGACGCTACCGGCAAAATGGAAGTTATCGGCACAAATGTCACTGCAATGCGTGATCGCGGCAGGGTCTTGTTGTTAGGTTTTTACCGTCGTATCGACCTTGATTTCGCTTGGCCCTTCCTCAAAGAATTATCGTTCCACACCAGCCGCGAATGGGCGGTGGAAGATGTTCCCGCAGTGATGAACGCGATGCATCTTAATAAAATCCAGACGGGTTATTTGTTTACACATCGCTACCCGGTAACTGAATATCAGGAAGCCTATGCCTCCGCCTTGCATAATCCTTATTGCCTAAAAGCGTTGATTAATTGGCAATAGTGTACAAGTTGTATGAAATGAGGGGCTTAAACCCCTCTATTGCAAAGGCTCAAAATAAATTAAAAAAACATAACAAATTCTTCCCTTTTCCCTACTTGACAACCCAACCTTTTTAGTATATCTTCCTAATTAAGAACCATTCTTAAATAGTTAACCCTGTGAAATATTTACGAGGATGCCGATGCTTCATGGTAGCCTCTTATCGATTGAAGGAATCTCAATAGATAATAATCGAAAGAAGGAGATTACTGGTAATGGCTAATTTGCAAGGAACCAAAACCCACGAAAACTTAAAAGAAGCCTTTGCAGGCGAGTCGCAGGCAAACCGCCGCTATTTGTATTTCGCTCGTGCTGCCGATGTTGAAGGCGAGCCGGAAATTGCCGCGCTGTTCCGCTCAGTAGCCGAAGGCGAAACCGGACACGCTTTTGGTCACTTCGACTTCTTGAAGGAAGTGGGCGACCCGGTTACAGGTGAGCCTGTAGGCGATAGCGCTGCCAACCTGAAATCGGCAATCGCTGGAGAAACCTACGAATACAGCGAAATGTATCCCGGTTTTGCCAAAACTGCCCGCGAAGAAGGCTTTGCCGAAGTCGCCGAGTGGCTTGAAACCCTCGCCAAAGCCGAAAAATCCCACGCTGGTCGCTTCACTAAAGGTCTTGCAAACCTCGGTGTCGATTAATAATCCTAGAACTTATCAAGGTTGGGGCACGGCTTACCGTGTCCCTTTTACTGCCAAAATCTCTAATCTATTTTAGGATGGGTATATGGAAGGCTTTGAAAGCACAGGCGAATCTGAGCAAGCGTTAGGGGCATTAAACTCAAGCGTTGTCAATTACAAAGATCCGAAATTCTGGGATCGCAAGAATCTCCGGCGAGAATTGATTCGTCAGTTTGACATTTGTCACGGCTGCCGCATGTGTGTCAACTACTGTCCTAGCTTCCCCACGCTCTTTAAATTTATTGATAAATATGATGGTGACGCACACCAAATGACACGGCAGGAAACAGACCGGGTAGTGGACTTGTGCTTTAACTGCAAGCTGTGCTTTGTAAAATGCCCCTACACCCCACCTCATGAATTTATGATTGATCTGCCAAAACTGGTGCAGCGCGACCGTGCGCAGCGGGCTAAAAAGAAGAAATTAACGCTAACCGAAAAAATACTGAGCAACCCTGAGTTATTGGGTAAGGTAAGCTCATTGATTGCCCCGGTTGCCAATTTTGCCAATACTAACATGTTAGGGCGTATTGTGGTTGAAGCTACTGCCGGTATAGATCATCGTGCCATTCTGCCAGCATTCCAACGCGAGACTTTTATGAAATGGTGGAAGAAGCGATTGGCTCAGAAGAAAACATCCGGGCAAACTGCTACCAACGGTAAAGTTGCATTGTTTCACACCTGTATGGTTAATTACCAAACGCCAGAAATAGGTAAGGATTTGGTGGCAGTGCTGGAGAAAAACAATGTCGAGGTAGTAGTGCCCGAAGGACAACGGTGCTGTGGCATGCCTTCGCTTGATGCCGGAGACGTGGATGAGGCGCGCCGGATGATGCAGCATAACGTTAACCTACTGGATAAATACGTAGAGCAAGGTTACGATGTACTTGTACCTGAGCCAACCTGCGGCATGATGTTGCGCAAGGAATACAAAGATCAGATACCGGGTGCGAAAACCGACAACGTAGCCTCGCATACTTTCGATGCACTGGAATACCTGTTCAAGATGAAACGCGCCGGTAAGCTCAATACCGACTTCAAAAACGCGCCGGGCAAGTTAGTGTACCATATGCCCTGCCATCTCAAGTATCAGGCAATCGGGAAGCGTTCTTTCGACTTGCTCAAGAGCATTCCTGGCACCGACATCACCTTCATAGATAAGGGCTGTAGCGGGCATAGCGGAAGTTGGGGCATGCGCAAAGAATATTATGAGGCAGGAATGAAGGTCGGCAGCGGGTTATTTGAGGAAGTTAAAAAACGTGAAGAGGCACGGGTAGTGACCGATTGCCAGTTAGCCGGTTTACAAATCCAGCAAGGCACCGGCAGACCTGCCTCGCACCCGATTGAAATTGTAGCGGAAGCCTACGGTCTGAAAGAAAAGAAGTAAGGGCGGTAAAGGGCTAAAACCCCTGCCTGAACCATAACCAGAGAGGAAGTGCCAATAATATGAGGGCGCTGGAATTAACGGATGTGAAAGATATTGCCGCCTACGAAAAGGTGCGCGACGAGTTCCGCCGCCGTATCATCGAGCTAAAGAAGCTGCGCCGAATTGGCGTAGGCGATATTATCACGCTGGTCTTTGAAAATCGCGATACTCTGCTATTTCAGGTACAGGAGATGATGCGGGCTGAGCGAATCGTACACGATCACCAGATACAGGAAGAACTGGACACCTATAATCCGTTGTTGCCCGGTCAATTGGAGTTGAGCGCCACGCTATTCATCGAAATTGACAATCCGCAAGAGTTGCGCCGTCGTCTTAGCACGCTGTTAGGCATAGAGGAGCATCTAGCGCTGGTAATCGGTGAGAATCGAGTACCTGCTCGCTTTGAGGAAGGGCGCAGTACCGCCGAGAGACTTAGCACCGTACATTACGTGCGGTTCCAACTTACGCTCCCACAGGTGGCGCAACTTAAAGACCCGATCGTAGAAGTGGCACTGGAGTTTGACCACCCGAACTACCGTGAGCGGGCGGTAATCCCCATACCGATGCGGCTTGAGTTAGCCAAAGACCCCGAGTAGTTACTATCCGATTCAGGGCAAGGAGTAGCAGCAACCTCCTTGCCTAAACTCAACCTTCCAGTAACCTTTTGAACTAAAAAGTCAGGAGGTTTGTTCTAGTTTGCAGAAGGTGATATACTTTATTCTGTCAGGGAAAAAATAAATATTTGTTTCAGAATTGCAAAATTCACCTTAGAACCTTTCTGGCTTTGACTTAATTGCTTCCAGTTTTAAGTAATCAGTATTCTTCAAGTTATCAACGGTCATACGTTAAACAAACGGTTCTAGTAGTTATTTTGCAGTTAGCCTGTTCTTTCACAAAGGGCAATAGAATTGCCGAATGATGATTTTAAAGTACCTGATTGAGGTAACAACGTGAAATATTTAATCCGTGTTTCAAGTGATTCAAAAAATTCAGAACCAATTCCGCGCTATTCGCTGGTAGCCTTCAAATTTAAAGGTAGAACCATCCGAATTGGAATGGTTTGGAAATCTGATTCCGAAGATGGAAGCGTCAAAGTACAGGCATATGCTGGCTTGAACCCAACGTTACTTGAAAAGTTAGGGTTTAACGAAAACCAATTTTTGACTATCTCAAGCACCAACTACGAAAAAGTGAGAAAATTCGATTAGTATTCCAAGATAACTTTACAATCGTGCGCCGCTAATTCGTAACTAATCTGAAATTTGCGCGTTTAGTTTAATAGCTGAAAAGGGCTGTTAAATGCGAAAGGCAGATTCAGGTTATGGCAAAAAGCAAGAGTATTTATGTAGGGATGCTGGCGGCGACATGGTTTTCCTTGTTCTGGTGGGTGGGTATCCCGGTGCAAGCGGCGGAAGTCCCGGCGGGTTGGCGCGATACCGGCATAGTTTTACCGGCACGTTTCGCTAATGGTCTGATCTGTTTCGATGGCAATCGCCCTGGCTTGATCTGGTCGAGTAACAACGAAGCGCGTAAGGGCGAAATCGGCACAACCCTGCTTGACCTGAATACAGGTCAGCTTACCGGGACAATGACCACCTATAACCTCTGTAACCAATCTAACGGCTTATTCTATACCCTTCAAGGCTCTAATCCCTCTACTGCTACTCTTTTCGATAAAAACGGAGGAACGGGTCGTTCGCTTGCACATCCCGTCACCCATTTTGCGGTGGACGGTACGCTCCAAAGTTACTCCCTCGAATATGTTGAACTGCGTGTGCCTGCCTATAATGTGGCACAATTTTCCACTAAGATTTTCGCCAGCCCCGATGGTGGTTTAAGCTGGGAACAGCGCGGGCAACCGCTCGGCTCGAAAATCGTCGATCTGGTGGTGTCCCCCACCGATGGGAGAGCAATATATGCGCTGGTGTTGGATACAATGGCAAATGGCGGTTCCATCTATAATCTTTATTTCTCACCGGACGCTGGTTTGAATTGGGAGAAGCGCGGCAACCTCAGCGGCGGTGGTTGCTATACTGATAGACTGACCGGGCATGGCTGGCTCACCGATTTTAAGAGTCATGACATGTCTGTAAACACTATAGGCTTCGGTTACAGCAATATGTGTGGCGGTTCGGGCAGCGCTACCTATTTTTCCATCTCAACCGATGGTGGTCGTAACTTTACTCCTTACGGGAATATCTCAGAAATCCAGCGCCAAGATGCCGTGTTGACAAACTCTGGGCTGGTGCGCCTGACTATGCAATACCAAAAAGAGAATAAAGATCGCGCCAAACTTGCGCTTTCGCAGGATCGCGGTAATAGCTGGCAGTCCCTCACCCTACCCTATAGCTGGGAATGGCTGAATAATGGGAAATATACCCAACCGTTTTTGCGTACTATCCCCGATGCGCCCTTCAATTTGCTGCTCAGCAACAATGATGGCTCAGGCGATTTGTGGCGTACGCAGGATGGCGGCAAAAATTGGGAGAAGCTAGGCGCAAATATGCCGCTGATTCTTATTACACCCTACTCGCCACACAAATTGGTGGCAATCAAGGACAATCGGGTTTATACGATGGATTTGTCCATTGCTGACAAGACGCAGGTGCTTCCGGTATCGGTAAACAACGCGCCGGGTGGCGATTTCTTCGTAGAGACACAGCACAACCTGAGCGGTATGTTCCAGAAATATTTCTATGCAAACGGAGGGATTGCCCAATTCGGCTTTCCCAAAACTGAGCCGTTCCCCGAGGTGAACCCTAGCGATGGGCAGATTTACATCGTCCAATATTTCGAGCGCAACCGCTTTGAATACCATCCTGAAAACAAAGGCACGCCTTACGAGGTTCAATTGGGCTTGCTAGGTGTGCAGATGAGCGCAGATAAACGAGCGGTTGGGCATGGCGCATTCAATCGCTTCGAGAATCAGAACTATCCGCATGCGAGTTATTTCCCCGAAACCGGACACAACCTACGTAATACTTTTAAGGTGTATTGGGATGCTAAAGGCGGTCTTTCGATCTACGGCTATCCCATCAGTGAGGAATTTTATGAGGTGAACCCAGATGACGGCAAAACCTACGTAGTGCAATATTTCGAGCGTGCGCGGTTGGAATGGCATCCCGAAAACTATGATGCTCGCTTTGGGGTATTACTTGGCTTGCTCGGCAATGCGCTGTTGCGAGAAAAAGGTTGGCTGAGCTAGGGCAAATACCGCGTTAGCTCTTGAGATTTCCAAATGCGGGCTGGTATTCATCCTCCTGCTGCTGCTTTTGCCTGTATTATTCGCCCTAATCAATGTGGGTGACCAATTACCCGCAGCTTATACGTTTGACATCTGTTCTATCTAGAAGTATAATCAGGGCTACTTTTGACCGCGTAGCTCAGTTGGTAGAGCAACTGACTTTTAATCAGTGGGTCCCGGGTTCGAGTCCCGGCGCGGTCACTTTACCCCTTTGCAATCACCTTCTCATTCTTCCCTTCCACTGATTTTTAAAAGAACCTCTTACCACTGCTCAGCTGTGGTGATATAACCATGATCCAGATTTATTCTATATCAGATTCGGATTGCTTGCACCTACTTTGTACCAGCCTGAATCTAGAACTGTATAAAGAGAGCAGGACGAGGCAGTAAAAGAAAAAAGTCTGGCTACTCTCCGACTCTCTCCAAAAACCGCTTACTCTCCCAAAGTTATGACCTAAATAAATATTAGCATGCCAACTTCAATAGCTTCTCAACTTTCACTCCGAATGAGTTCGCTATTTGCTTCCATCCTTCACGATTGTTTGGTAGTGGGCAACGAAGCAGGGCTGCAAATTCGCAATCATCCAGTCCTAACTGTTCTCCGCCATCTGGGGGTAATACACCCGCGAGATAATCTTGACCGAAACTGGCTTTGTTCTTTGTATTCTGCTTTAGATATGTTTCAGTTATCATAGATTACCTCCTCGGACATACTTGTCCTGCTTGTAGTTCTAGGACGATACTATTGATATTATGTACATTATATTTTGAATCTACCAGAGTTGGGTTATAAACTTGGTGTATTTTGGTATAGAATAGATATATAACTACTAGTAAATCCATTCATACTAATTTTTGTATCAGTGAAAAGAAAGGGTTGCGTACAGTCTCGGCTCTTACGATAAGTTCTCTTGGCATTATTACCCAATAGTACATATTTTTTCTGCCAACTTTTCGAGTGTCTCCGGCTTAATATTCTGTAGTATGATTAGGAATTCTCCTCTACCACACCGTCCTACATAATCGCTTTTGCGAATGGCTTGCGCTGGTGTAACCACTGATATGTTCTGTTCCATTGTTCTAAAAGCTTATAGTTCGATTCTTCTCAACTAGGTAAACCCCGTCAAAAAGGTTATCTAGAATTGTTCGGTAGAATTCATTTATGTTAGTATCCTTTAGCGAAGGATGTAATTGTGTCGTATTGTAAAGGTAAGTGACGAAGAAATACAGCATATTGCTAATTATAGCGCCGGAGAGTTGGTTTGCTTAGACATTTTGTTCAGTTTCAATTTTTCTTATCCAGCACAAAACGTAAGCCACGTGTGTACTCGGCTTACGGTAGCGCTGTGGAACTACTGGCTTAATCGCACAGTTACTTTCCAATGTCTGTATAACATTGGCGCTCTGACTATAAATTTACCATTCTCAAGTGAATTGTCTATGTAGACTTGATGCCCCTTATATTTGAGAACTGCTAATCTTGACCCCATTTCAGACAATAGGCGCGTACTCATTTCTTTACACATATATATTTCCAAAACCTCACCCATTGTGTCTTTGTGAATCTTGGCTAGTACCGCATCGAGATGTTGTATTAACGTTAGCATGACTATTCCTATGGCATGTAGTGATTTATGACTTTGTGCATACTAACATTAATTTACTTTAATAACCAGATTCCTTTAAAACAAAAAAGCCCTGACTAACGCCAGTAGCTTTCTTGACATTTGCTGGATTTAACCTATTACCAGTATAGGGAGCATGAAAATTTGCTCATTTGCCATGCTAGGTTGGCATCGGCAACGTGTCAGCTTTACCAGTGATAAAGCGCCGTTGGTGGTCGTTTCAGCCTACACCATCGCATCAAATCCGGTTTTACGTTCCGGCAAACGCGGCGTAGCCCTACATCCCTGCAATGCAGGTGTTCAGACCTTTATCGCAAGAGCGGATTAAAATAATTTAACACAATAGGTAGGGATGTGTCAATTATTTATCGTTCAACCAACCCTGTCAATTTCGTTATATTCCATAATGATAGGCGTGTTGCATATGTTATCGGCAGGGAACATCGCGCAACCTCCTAATTGGGGCGTGCTTCCCTGTACATTACTAATCCGGTTTAAGAACATTATGCCTGTCAGTAGTACAATTCCGACTGGTATAACTAGCCAAAGCAATCTTGATTTTCGACGCTTGTTACTCGGCATGCGACTTCCTTTAATCCTATTAATTAAAGCAACCACATTACCGAATCTCAAGCGCCAAAAAGTACTGTAACGCTTTTACCTTAATTTGCCTATTTCCGTAGATTAAGGTACTGCTTTGAAAATCTGATCCAATACATTACCTATGGCTGTTTCGCTGTCAGCTTCATTGATAATATCTGATAACAAAATTATCACAATAACCGACCTGTTTTTGCCAGTATAAAAACCTATATCATTCCTGACATTTGGCAGAATACCGCTGATATGACCATATTCAAGGTTATCGGGCAATAAGCGTCCGAAGAAATTGGTATCGTTCCCCTCAAAAGCGCGGCGGCTCTTAAGTGAAGCCAGCATTTTATCGGAGCTAGTGCTATTAACCACTTTCTTTTTTAGTAGGTTATCTAGAAAGAGCGCTAAATCAATCGCGCTGGTTACATTATCTTTTTCTGCGGCTGTTCCGGGTTTAGCTTTAATATTAGTCTGGGTGTAGTTATTACTTTTAAGGTAATCTGTAATTTTCTGAAAACCCCCCAAGTGATTCAGGATTATGTTGGCAGCGGTATTATCGCTGTAAATCAACATATCATCCAGAATTTCCGAGTAAGGCAGTGTTTTCCCTACATTTTGCGCTTGTTTTAGTATTCCCGTTCCCTCTATTTGATCAGAGGCTTTAATTGTAAAAGTCTCAGCTAGATTAATTCTCCCGGCAGCTTCTTCATCAAAGAGGGTAGCGGCTATCCATAGCATAATTATGCTACCCGCCGGAGTTTGCTTAGTGGCGTTCTGCTCTATTTTCAGGGTAGCGGTAGGAATAACAATAACAGCGGCAGTAGGGGGTAACCCACCTATTACCTTTTTCAAAGTGTCGGATAGTTGCACATCGGCATCGGAAAGAGTAGGGGTAGGCGCTGCTGTAGTTGTAGCGGTTGTGGCTACAGTGGTGGTGGTTGGTGGTAGCGTGGTAGTGGGTGGTAGGGTATTAACTACCGTAGTTGTAGCGGTAGCGGCACTTGTAGTAGTGGCTTTGGCAGTAGTGACTGGCGTGGTAGCAGTGACCGTGTTTGTAATTACACTTTGAGTGGTTGCGCCGGAATTGCTACCACCTGTGAGTACAATGATTCCGATTATTACTGCGGCTATTAGCACAATCGCCACTACACCTGCGATAATTAGTCCGGTGCGACTCTTCTTATCCTTCGGGGGTTGGTAATTTGCTGCTATTGTGGCAGGCGGCGGTGGTATTAGCGGGAAATTGCCGGGTGGAATCGGCGTGTTAGGCTTTGGAATCGGCGTGGAAGCCTTGACAGGCGGTTGGGGCGTGACTCCTCTGTTATTACCGCTTGTGGTTGGCGGTATAGTAGGTGGACGCTCCAACGGTGAAATAGCAATCGTTTCAATACCCATCTGACTAGGTATCAACGGTTGGGTATTCGGCAAAGTCTTTTCGGGCGGGAACAGTGGACTGATTGCCTGCTCAAACGCTTTGGCGAAATCGCTACAGGTGCGAAATCGTTCGGCGGGTATTTTAGCTAAGGCTTTTTTGACTACTTCTGCGACTTGCGGCGGCAGTTTGGGATTGATTAAAAGCGGATCGGTCAAGGGTTTGTAGGCATGACTCATCAATACTGCCAGCGGTGTATCGCTGTGGAAAGGGGTTGTGCCGGTCAGCATTTCGTAAATGATAATACCTAGCGAATATTGGTCAGAGCGCCCGTCTAGCGGTTCATTTATGCCCTGTTCAGGGCACATATATTCGGGCGTACCAAGCCCCTTCCCGGCGGCTGTAATTACTGCTCCTTCCGGCTGCAAGATTCTGGTAATTCCAAAATCGCTCAAAACTACCCGGTCGCGAGCATCCATTAATACATTTGTGGGCTTTACATCCCGATGAATAATTCCGCTGCTATGAGCAAAATCAAGCGCGCTGGCTAATTGGTTTAGCACTTTCGAAGTAAAACGCAAATCTTGCGGTTCTCCCAGATACTCCCTAAGAGTTCGCCCGTTGATTAACTCGGTGACAAGGTAAGGACTATTTCCTTCCTGACCAAACTCATAAATCGTTAGGATATTGGGATGGCGAAGGTTCTTGATGGCTTGAGTCTCTCGCTTGAAACGTTCCAAAGTGTTTTGGTCTTTTACAAATTGGCTGGAAATAACTTTTATAGCTACTTCTCGGTTTAGGCTTTGCTGGAAGCCTCGATAAACTTTAGCGACACTGCCACGTCCTAGCAATCCTCTGATTTCATATTGCCCTAATTGCTTTAAATCGCCGGTTGACACTGTTTTTACCTGCTACTTCTGACTTTTATTACCTTTAGATAGGGATAGAATCCCCGTATTTAATTAATCGCTTGATAAATACCGAATTTAATTATGAAAGGTTTCTATGAGGTGACAGGCTTCGTTCTACCTGTAGCTTATCTTTAAAAACGTGGATGTATTTATGAATAGGCTGAAAGAATATAAAAGCCTATTTCTACTGGCAAAACTTTTCGGATAATTGGACAAAAGCCTTGATTTTTCAAATTCAGTTATGATAACCGATTCTCCAGATTTATATTGTCTATTCTAACCAATTTAATCTGATTTGTCTTGATTAATCCGGTTTGCTCTTATTAACTTTCTTGCCGTGCGGCTTGCCTCTATCATTTAGATAGCAAAACCCGGTACAACGATTGTAATTTACAGGAGCTTCTATACTGTGTACCATTACAGCGGTTACCCAGTTTGTTATTTGGTACTTTAGCTAGAATTGATAGAGGACAAAATAGATGAGCAAAGAATTTCACTGCCGTGATATGGATATGGATTGCGATTTTGTGATGAAGGGCGAAACTAACGAGGAGGTGAGTGCTGGCGCGTTCGCACATGCTGCAGCCGTTCATCCCGATGTGCTGGCTAGTATTCCTCCAGAACAAATGGCGGGTATGCAAGACTTGGTTATCAGCAAAATCCGAGATGTGGAAAAAGTTCTCTAGTATTAGCTTTTGAAGCTTTAGCTCAATTCTGAACAGTAGAGATTTAAGACCTGACCAACTATGGTCGGGTCTTTATTTTCCGTCTAGCTAGAGAAATTGCTTTATTAAATCCGAATTTAATCTTGACTTACTTGATATATCTTGTTATTATATACCATACAATACTGACAAAGTAACTCAACAAATCTTCAGGAGTAGCGAGATTATGGCATATACTAGCAAAAGCATCACAAATGATATAAGAGATATTCCACAGCCCGTTGTTACGCTTAATCGCGCCACTATTGTAACCGGCATTGTAGTGGGTGTGGCGTTTCAGCAGCCCTTGTTCACCACTGCTTTGTTTTTAATCCTGCTTTTTGCCGTGCTATTCGGCCCTTCTACCAGCGTGATTTATCAAGTTGGGATAAGAGTGTTCGCCAAGCAAATTCCCGATGCTCCCAGAGAAGACCGTCGTTTGATGCGCTTTAACAATAGCATCGCGGTTATTCTATTAGGGTCGGCACAGGTCGCCTTTCTAACGGGCAATACAATTGTAGGATGGGTTTTTGCATTAATGGTAGCGGTAGCAGCAACGGTAGCCTTGTTGGGCTTTTGTGTCGGCTGCTTCCTGTATTTCCAGTTTAAGATAAACAGGTATAAGCTTTTCGGACGCTAGACACTTCGCCTTGTTTCTTTGAAAATATCTAACATGCTCAATGGCGAGTGTGTTAACCACTGATAGAACCTTGATAGACCAAAAGCTCCTGCGCAATCAGGAGTTTCTTTAGTTTATATCGGTTCAAAACCGACTTATTTTTTCGTATAATCTTATCAGCGCTGCACGAAACTCAACTGCTTACCTAGTTGTCTAAATTTCAGCGAGGCAATCCATAGTGGCGGAGAAAAAAATGGCTGAAGGGTATTTTGAAGCAGATAGTACGAAAAAGTATGACTATATTATTATTGGCGGTGGTATAGCCGGATTATCCCTGCTATATCGCTTGGCAAACAGCCCCCTTTCTGATCGCTCAGTGTTGGTAGTTGAGCAGCGCCTGAAAAACCGGAACGATCGCACTTTAAGTTTTTGGACTGACCGCCCCACCCCTTTTGATGAGATTGTGTATCACTCTTGGAAAAAAATAAGATTTGCCAGCGAGGATTTTGAGAAAGATATTGATTTGGGTGATTTGACCTACAAGACTATCAGGGGTATAGATTTTTACCGCTTCATGTGGGATAAGCTCTCCGGTTTACCCAATGTGCATTTGGCGCAGGGTAGGGTTGAGCGGGTTGAAAGCGGCATATACGGCGCATATGTATATATTGAAGGGCAAAGATTCTACGGGCAATGGGTTTTCGATAGTCGCTTTAGACCGGCGGACTTGAAACATAAACCGGAATTTGGCAACCAAGTTCTAAGGCAATATTTCAAAGGCTGGATCATTGAGACTTCCACTGACACTTTCAATCCCGATAGCGCCACGCTCTTTGATTTCCGAATCCCTCAATCGGGCGATATGCGTTTTTTCTATCTATTACCCTTTTCGCCACGAAGCGCCTTGATTGAATATGTAGGTTTAAGGCATACCGAGTATGATGGGATAATGCATTCCTATGTGAAAGATGTTCTGAAAATACCGGATTACAAGGTGGAAACGTTGGAGGGCGGCGCCCTTGTGCTGTCTGATCGCCATTTCAAGCGGCGGCGTGGGCGTTTTGTGATGTCTATCGGTACGGCAGGGGGGATGGTCAAACCTTCCTCCGGCTATGCTTTTACCCGGATTCAAAATGATACGGAGGCAATTGTCGCCTCGCTCTTGAAATACAACCATCCATTTAAAGTGCCTCGTCCTAAGCCCTTCTACTATGTGCTGGATTCGTTGATGCTGGAAGCAATGAACCGCTTTACCGGAAAGATGAAGGGAGTCTTTACCGGGATGTTCAAGTATAATCAAGCTCGCAGCGTGTTTCGCTTTTTGGATGAACGCGCCTCTTTCTGGGAAGTCACCAAAATGGTAGTATCTATCCCTTCCAAGCATCTTTTCTTATGGGTCGTTTTGACGGATGAGAAGAAGGAAAGCAAGGCGGCTGAGAAAGCTTAATGTCAGTTCCACCGCTGAACGGTAGTTTCTTTTCTGGCGAATTATGCGCAAAATTTTTCAAAATTTCTACCCCCCCCCCCTTTTAATTTTGTTAAGTTGGGCATATAATTATAGGTAGATACATACCTTTAATAATTAAACTATGGATTATAGAAGGCATTAATTTTAGGGTTTACTTTCTCCTGCAAAATATTCCCATATAAATGCACCTACATTAATGAAAGAGGCGGCTTATGCCTGATTCTGAACAGCTTTTTCAGCTAGTTGTAGTCGGGGCATCTGCGGGTGGGATTGAAGCTTTGACAAGCCTAGTTGCCTCACTTTCCAAAGAATTTCCCCTCCCTTTGGTAATTGCGCAACATCTTGACCCAAAACGCCCCAGCCACCTTGAAGAAATACTTGCTCGCCACACTCAATTAGCGGTTGTTACCGTTACCGACCGTGTGAAGTTGCTCCCCGGCACAGTTTATGTAGTGCCCTCCAACCGCCATGTGCAGATTAATGAGGATGAAGTGGAGGTGCTGAATGTTTCCAACGGGCATTCCCAACCTTCAATTGATCTACTACTCACTAGCGCGGCGCAAATCTATGGTGAGAAGCTTATCGCGGTTATTTTGACCGGCACAGGTTCGGACGGTAGTTTGGGTGCATTTGAGGTTAGCCGCTTGGGCGGTACAGTAATAATTCAAGACCCGATTACTGCGGCTTTTCCGGGCATGCCCATGGCAGTTTCCCCTCAATCGGTTGATATAATTGCCGATCTCAACCGAATCGGTTCAATCATTTCCGATCTAGTTGCCGGAATCCAAGTAACTTCCCATTCTGCCCGCGAAGGGGAGTTACAATCCTTTCTCCAGTTAGTAAGAGAGCACAGCGGTTTGGATTTCCGCTCGTACAAACCGGCAACAATCCTGCGGCGTATTCAACGGCGAATTGCTGCCACTAACTCTATAGATTTGAAGGGCTACATTACATACCTCAAAGATAACCCCTCAGAATACGGGCTTTTGGTTAACAACTTCCTAATTAAAGTAACCGAATTTAGGCGAGACCCGGAATTTTTCGACTATTTGGGCGAGCAGATTTTACCGGAATTAGTGGAATATAGCCGCGCCCATAGCAAAGAGTTGCGTATCTGGTCGGCAGGTTGCGCCACCGGTGAGGAGGCTTATTCGCTGGCGATTCTGGTTGCCGAGGTTTTGGGAGAGGAACTTAACGAGTTCACCGTCAAGATTTTTGCTACCGATTTGGATAGCGCCGCTATCGCCTTCGCGCGACAGGGGGTGTATCCCAAGCAAAGTTTGCAAAAATTCCCGCCTGAACTTATAAGAGCATATTTCAATGAATTAGATAATAGTTTCGAGATAAAAAAGCAGGTACGTAGCTTGGTAGTTTTCGGCGAACACGATTTGGGTCAACGTTCACCTTTCCCCCGCATTGACCTAGTAGTATGTCGCAATGTCCTGATTTATTTTTCGCGAGATTTGCAACAATATGCGCTGCAATTGTTTGCCTTTTCGTTGCGGGATGGCGGTTTCCTTGCGCTCGGCAAAACCGAAACGGCTAACCCTCTTTCTGACTTGTTTTTACCGGAACATCCTACTCATAAGATTTTCAGGAGATTTGGGCAACGGCGGATACTCCAACCGCTGCGTTTTCCCGCCACAATCCCTACTCAAGCGCTGCCACGCCCTGATCTGCGTCGCGTGCGCATACCCAACCTTGAACTCGATCGCGCTCATTTGGAAGTCTTGCACAATCGTTCCTCTAAAGAAACTCTGCTGTTGAATCTACCGATAGGGGTAATCGTGGTTGATCGACATTTTGATATTCAGGAAATCAACTCTGCTGCCCGTCGTTTGCTAGGGGTTCATTCTGCCGCAGTCGGTGAGGATTTGATACATCTGGCGCAAAGCTTGCCGGAGCGAGAACTAGCCAAGCTTATTACTACCGCTTTACGTGATAGAACGGTAACCGAATTAACGGATGTGGAAATACCCCATATAACCACGGGTGAGCCGACTTATTTGCAAATCAAGTGCTATCCTCAGTTGGTATCAGAAGAATCAAAGAATTTCCCGAACTCGCAGGCATTAATTCTTATAACCGATATTACCGATTCGTATCGCTATCGGCTTGAACTGGAACAGGCAAATAACGAGCAGCGTAACCTCGCTATCCAATTGAAACAATCCTTGGAAGCTTTAAAGGTTAGCAATAAAGAACTCGAATATACTAATTCTCGCTATGAGGAGACTAATAAGGCGCTAGAAGAGGCGAAAAAGCAGGCAGAAGAAACAATGTTGCGCCATACTAAACAAATGGAAATTCTTGTAGCAACCAACACCTCTTTGTTAGTGGAAAATGAGCGTCTGAATAATGCCGTTGTAGAAATGCGACGGCTGAATGAGGAATTTCTTCTGAGAAATGAAGAAGCACAGGCGGCTACCGAAGAAGCGGAGACTTTGAACGAGGAATTGCAAGCTACCAACGAGGAATTGGAGACTCTTAATGAGGAGTTGCAAGCTACGATTGAGGAGCTAAATACTGCCAATTCCGATCTTTCGATCCGCACTACCGAACTACAAAAGATGACCAAAACGCTGGAAACGCAAAAACAACTAAGCGAGCAGGAACGTACTCAACTCTCTATGATTCTCGCCAGTATGAATGATGCGGTAGTGGTAGTAAGACCGGAAGGTACAATGCTGGTGACCAATGAGGCATATCGGGAACAATTTGTGAATTCTAATGCAACACTTTTCAATCAGGATAGAAAAACGAAGCTGACCGCAACCACTATCCCTCAAGCCCGTGCCGCACGGGGAGAGAAATTTAAAACTATCTTTACCGCCCGCTTAAAGGATGGAGCGTTTCGCTGGTATGAAGCGGTTGGGCAGCCGGTACTGGACTCTAAAAATAAATTTATATCGGGCGTAGTGGTCATTCGTGATATTACCGAGCGCAAAGAAGCCGAGTTGGCTTTATTAAAGTCGAACCAGAAAGTTATCGGCATTCTGGAGAGCATCAGCGATGCCTTTTTTGCGGTGGATTCAAATGGTCTCATTACCTATGCCAACTTGCAAGCGGAAGAAATTTTGGGAAAAAATCAGGAAGACTTACTTGGTAAAAATATCTTGGAAGAATTTCCGGTACTGCGCGAGTCAAGTACGGTGCATGAAGTATTTAATAAAGCTCAAAAGGAGCGCAAAGCGGTTGATTTTGAAGCTTTTGCAGCTTCGACCGAGAAGTGGTATGAAATTAATATGTACCCGGCAGAGGATGGCGGGTTTACCCTCTATTTTGGGGATATTACTCGGCGAAAGTTACAGGAACAACAGAAACTGGAAAGCTTGGGATTGCTAGCAGGCGGTATTGCGCACGACTTCAATAATATGCTGGAAGTGGTTGTGGGTAATCTGGGGTTGGCAAGAATGGATTTGGACGACAATGCGAATATCGCGAATATCGCGTCTTTAAGAGAATTGCTTAACGAAACCGAAATGGCAGCATATCGTTCTAGGGAACTAACTGCAAAACTTTTAACCTTTGCGAGTGGTGGCGCGCCGATTAAAAATGCTGAGCTACTCCCGCCTCTGCTGGAGGAATGGCTCTATATCATGTTGCGCGGTACAACTATAGCTTATAAGCTAAGCTGCGTCGAAGATTTGTGGCAGGTTCATATTGATGAAGGACAAATCAATCAAGTCATACAAAACTTGGTATTGAACGCGGTACAAGCAATGCCCAGCGGTGGCACTCTGACGGTTAAAGCCGAAAACATTGTGCATATAAGTTTGAATTCAGAGATACCCCTACCCGATGGTAACTATGTGAAGGTGAGTATGGCAGATGAGGGAATCGGCATCCCGTCTAATATTCTAGGGCGTATTTTCGAGCCATATTTTACCACTAAAGAAAAAAGCTCCGGTTTGGGTTTGACGGTTGCCTTTTCGATAATCAACCGACACAATGGCTATTTGGGGGTAGAATCGGAACTTGGAAAAGGCACTACCATTTATTTTTACCTGCCTGTTTCCGATACCGAAAAATCTGGGGATACTGCTAAAACTGTAACAAATCTTCCGGTTGAGGTGCCGAAACCATCTGTGTGAGCTTAATTGAACTGCGCCTCGTCCTTTATGATTAGACCATCGCGAACGTGGATGATGCGGTGTGCTTTAGTGGCGAGCATAGGATCGTGAGTTACAAAGATAATGGTTTTGCCTTCTTCGGCAAGTTGGCGAAAAATGTCGAAAACCATTTGCCCGGTTTCAGTGTCGAGGTTGCCGGTCGGCTCATCTGCTACCAATATCGGCGGGTCATTTGCCAGCGCCCGCGCCATCGCCACTCGTTGTTGCTCTCCCCCCGAAAGCTCAGAAGGCAGATGGTCGCCATGATCGGCAAGCCCGACCAGCGCGAGGCTTTCTTTACCCCGCACATGCCTTTGCTGTCCACGCCATTTTGAAGCATTACCGCGTAGGTACATTGGCATTGTTACATTTTCTAAGGCGGTTAGGGTGGGCAATAGCTGAAAAAACTGGAAGATAATACCTACGTTTTCCCCACGCCAACGGGCAAGCGCATTTTCGCTCAAACGGTTTAGCTCTTTCCCCGCTATTGTCACCGTTCCGGCAGTGGGGCGATCAATTCCCGTTATCATATTGAGAATAGTGGATTTACCGCTACCGCTAGGTCCTACTATAGCTACAAATTCGCCCGCGGTTATTTGCAAGTCGATACCCCGCAACGCTTGAAAACGTCGCCGACCCATCGGATAAGATTTTTCGACTCCGGAAAGGATAATCAGAGGAGAGTTCATAAGAACCAAAAAGGGCTGGCGTTAAAACCAACCCTTGCGAATTGTTAGTGCCGCGTTTGAGTGCGATGTATAAACCACCATGTTGCTATGATAATCCCGGCTGTTAGCGCTACCCCTAGCAAAAGAATCAAGGGGCTTTGCACCGAATCCGCCAGCAATCCGGCAAAATTCCCAATAGCTGCGCCAAAAGCTGCCTGCGTTCCGCCTGTACCATTTCCGGTTAGCACATTGAGATAAGCCCCTACCCCAACCATAACCATCAAAACCGCCGCCATAGCCGCAAAACGTAATACATAATTCGTTGTGGAAGCGCGGGCGGCTCTTTTATGTCGCGCCGCATCAAACGGCACGACTTCCGCCACCTTTCTTACAGTTTCAGGTTGGGCAGTTGTTCCTAAGCTGGAACTTAAATGGTGATTGATAATAATCTGCTGCATTATGGCGGCAGTAAAATCTTCTTTAGGAGCTAGCATTCGGTCAGTGTGCAGGGCTTTCGGAATTTCTTGCATCAATGAGAGGCTATGGCGACATTTGGGGCAAATCTCTACGTGTGCCTCGACTTTCTGGGTCTGTGCGGTGTTGAGTACACCATCGAGGTATGGCGAGATATGTTGGTTCATCTCACGGCAGAACATTGCTATCCCCCTTTGTGGTTTTGGTTTTGGCGCTATTCAGCCCAAACCTACCTCTCAGAAACTTCTTTTCATCCTTGCTACGACTTCCGGCATCTCCACCATTGCGGTGTTGCTTATCCAATTCTTTAGCCAGCAATTCGCGGGCGCGAAACAGGCGCGTTTTAACGGTAGCTATTGTAAGCCCGGTAGTTTCAGCGATTTCCTCGTAGCTCAAATCCTGCCAATAGCGCAGAATCGTCACGCTTCGATACTTTTCCGGCAACTTGCGTAGTAATTCGCGCACCTCGTCCCGGTTTTCGCTGATGACAGCAGATTCTTCAGGTTCCGGAAGGTCGCTCGGTTTCCAAAAAGCAATACTATCCAAATCGGTTACAGGTCGCCGTCGCCTCAACATATCAATGCAATAGTGTGAAGCGATGGATAGAATCCATGTTGAGAAACGCCTTCCCGCTTGATAGGTATGAAGCTGGTTATAGGCGCGTAGGAAAACTTCCTGCGAGGCATCTTCCGCCTCATTCTGATCGTTCAACATTCTGGCACAGAGGTTAAAAACTGCTACTTTATAGCGTTCAATCAGTTGCGCGAAAGCATCCTGATTACCACCTAGCACCTGCTGCACCAGATTCTCATCTTTGCGATTCGCTTCCGAAACCGGATTCGCCGTGGCGGTTTGTTCTACTCTATTTATATTGTTAGTTCTGGCAAACGGAAATGTGCTGGTAAACGGCTTTGCCGCAAACGTTGCACTGGTCACTGCACCCTCATCATTCTCCCCCGAACGGTTTGGTTCTGGTGGAATATCTGCCGAGTAATTCACCTCTGAACCGAACAACTCATTCGGATCAGGCTTACTAAGCGATAATGCATCGGGTTCTTTCTTTTTATCCGCATCGCCTTCGCGGCGCTCCATTGAAATTATCCTTTTGCTTAGTCAGCTATAATTTTTACGAAATTATAGCATAAAAGGTTTCGTTAATCGGTTATATTTATCTTTTTCTAAAGAGTCGGTTAATACACCCTCCGTTTCTTTAAAAAAAGGATATACTATTACTTGCGCCAGATTTGTAAAAAGAAGGGGCGCAAAGTTCATTATATTGGACACATATTTTGAGAGGAAATATTCATAAATGGCTGATAATATCCCGTTGACTTTTATGGCGGTACATGCCCACCCGGATGATGAAGTTTTTGGTACAGGCGGCACAATGGCGCGTCTTTCTGCCGAAGGGGTGCGTACCATATTGGTGACAGCAACCAGAGGCGAAGCAGGCGATATTGTTGATCCTACGTTGGATGAAGCAGCCCGCCAAGAGGTAGCGGCAAACTTGGGGAAAGTGCGGGAAGGCGAATTGCGCGAGGCGGTAGCGATTTTGGGCATAAGCGAGTTGCGCTTCCTCGATTTTAGAGATAGCGGGATGGTTGGCACCGAGCCTAATACAAATCCCGAAAGTTTCTATCAGGCAAATTTTGATGATGCGGTTAAACGTCTGGTAAAGTATATCCGCGAGTTTCGCCCCCAAGTTATAGCTACCTATAACCAATGGGGCGGTTATGGGCATCCAGATCATGTGCAAGCACATCGGGTTGCTCTTATAGCTTTTAATGCTGCCGGAGACAAACGCTTTTATCCCGATCTTGGTCTTGAACCGTGGCAACCTTCCAAGCTCTATTACACCGCATTACCTATTTCTATGTTCAAGATGGCAGCGGAAAAGGCGCGTTCTATGGGAATCGACGGTCCGTGGAGTAACCCGGAAATGGATTTTGAGTCGATGGGTGACCCTGATGCCACCGTTACCACCCGCTATGATGCGCGCGAATATTTCGACCAGAAGCTCAAAGCTTTTAGCGTCCACAAAACCCAAATTTCGCCGGATAGTATGTGGTACAAAATGCCTCCTGAAATGCTTAAAGAAGGCATGGGCTACGAGTATTATCATTTAGCGCAAGGCAAATCGGGCGTTACCGATCCTGAGAATATGGGAATGGAAGACGACCTTTTTGCCGGGATTCGCTAGAAATACAAAAGGGAAGGATACGCGAAATGAAGCTGGTTCGAATAGAACTCTATCACGTCCGAATGAATTTGAAAGATGCTTTTGAAACCAGCTTTGGTCGCAAATCCGAATTAAATCACCTAATCATCAAGCTTTACGATGAAAGCGGGGCAATCGGTTGGGGCGAAACTGCCAGCCCTAGTAAACCGGACTATTGCCCCGAAACCCTCGAAACCTGCCTTCACATGCAACGCGATTTTCTTATTCCTGCCATTCTCGGCAAATCTTTCGATACGGTCGAAGAATTCACGGGCTTTTATGAGTGGGTGCGCGGCAATAATTTTGCCAAAGCCGGATTGGAAATGGCGGTGTGGGATTTGCTGGCAAAAAGTCGAGGGATTTCGCTTTCAAAAATGTTAGGCGGCACTCGCCCTTACATTGAAAGCGGGGTAAGCCTCGGCATCGAACCGGATATCAATACGCTTCTCTCAAAGATTGAAAAATATCTGGCGGAAGGCTATAAACGTATCAAACTCAAGATAAAGCCCGGTCGTGACCTTACAGTGTTGGCGGAGGTGCGACGGCATTATCCAGATGTGCCGCTTACCGCCGATGCCAATTCAGCCTATACGCTAAAAGATATAGCACATCTCAAGCAGTTTGATCGTTTTAACTTGGCGATGATAGAACAACCCTTAGCGTATGATGATATAGTAGATCACGCGCTTCTCCAACGAGAACTTGAGACTCCGGTTTGCCTTGATGAGAGTATCCATTCGGTGGAGAATGCTCGTCACGCTCTCGAATTGGGTAGCTGCCGGGTCATAAATATCAAACCCGGTAGAGTGGGTGGGTTGCTTGAGGCGCGTAAAATCCATGATGTATGCCAGCAATACGACGTGCCGGTGTGGTGCGGCGGTATGCATGAATACGGAATCGGGCGCGCGCATAATGTTGCTTTGTGTAGCTTGCCGAACTTTTCTATGCCCGGTGATGTTTCCGGTAGCGATAAATATTTTGAAGAAGACCTGACTCAGCCGAGGGTATTAGCTCCCAATGGGCGTATCACCGTTCCTACCGATAATCCTGGTATTGGCTATGAAGTGAACGAGGAAACCTTGAAGCGTCATTTAGCAGGCACTTACAACTTTACATAACACTTATTTGAAATTGGAATAATTTTAGAGGATTGCGCTATTTATGCGGGAGTAGATGTTGGAGAGAGAGCCACGACAGTATGTTCCAACAACATGGCTCTCCAAAATCCAGTTAATTCTCATGCTTGCCCTCCAGAAGTTAAAATGTGTGAGGCCAGGCGAGAACTACCAGCATTAGCAACATCACCACAATAAAAATTGATGTTGCCACGCATATTCCCATAATTTTGAGTCTGATCATTGTCTTATCCATATGTTTTTTATCTCCTCTGCTCTTATCTGACACTGCTACACTACCTATTGTTTCACTAATACTGCTTATTTCTTACAAACTATCGGGTGACAAGACCTAGATAGGTACTTCAACCCTTGCGCGAACCATTGGCGTTTTTGCCGAAGCGGCACCCGCTACCTCGTTGGTATCGAAGTGTCGCTCGGAAGAAGTGGCGCTTACCGGGAAGAAAACCACGAACATCTCATCATCGACCATTATCTGGGTTTCGACGATTTGCGCAGGAGTAAGGGTTTTCAAGAAACGGTTGAGCGCACGTTTGTTATTGAAGGTGCGGTCGGCAATGATCGTTTGAGTCATTAACTCATTTATCTCGTTGTCAAACATGGTTATATGTTCTCCTGTGTTTGATATCTTTGGCAAACAAAAAAGGTGTAATTCCCTTTCGGAACTTACACCCTCGACCAGTGTTTAGATTTGTAGGTTAGTACAAATCTATTAAGCTGTGTTTTGGCTTTACCGGATTTCCCGGTAGCAGCCTTACGGCTTATTAGCTGGTTGTACCTCCTCCTGATGCTGTTTGCGGCGAATGGTACAACCCCACTGGATAAGGGTTATGATCGAATATGCTTTTGTTAATTAATCCGTTATTACCTAGCAATCCATCGCTACCCGGCTTCCGTGTGAAGGACGGAGTCCCCCCACCTACTTTGCCATTGAACGCAGCGGTGATGCATGGCGTGCCACTATCAATGGAAGGCATGGCAATGCCGCGTACTTCGGCGTACGCAAATCCTGCGTTGCCGAGCCGTATTCGGCTGCCGTTCAGGCTATTCAGTTGGGTCGCGAAGATGCTATTTGAATGTATTAAATTCGACATCTTCTGCTCCTTTCTGTCTTGCCATAAAAAATCCATTGATAAATAGTTTTTGAAGAGTGCCCAAATTATTTAATTTGAGTTAACAACCCTTCAGGAATTGCTATTGTGATGCTTTTGAGTGGCAGTTACACTACCTCTGCACGATTAAATATAGCATGATATTAGAAACTGTCAACCATGAAATTTATTGGACTTTAGACCTATTTCTCGTAGGGAAAGCGGACAAAAAAAACGGCAGGAACGAGCCTGCCGCCATCGATTTATATTACTTAGGGGTTACCTTGCTTTTCAGCTTCAGCTTCATTGCGCGGCTACCGGGAGTTTCATTGCCAATATCAAAGGTAGCGCCAATTTTGCCATCTTTGTCGGCGAATTCCACTACTCCGGTAATTTCAATTTCTACTTCGGTTTCGACGCTTACTCCTGCTCCAACCTGTGCCAGTACACTGCTGACAAGCTCAGCCAGGCTAACTTCAGGATGCTTTTCTTCCTTTTCAGTCTCGGCTTGTCGCATTATACCGACGCCGCCCTTTTTCTTTTCTTCCGGCTTGCCGGTTAAAACTGCAATTTGAATGCCCATCGTAATTTATCGCTCCTTTTTAACTATAATTCGCGCTATATTAAAGCCCGGTGTTCGCCATTATAGCATAGGCTGAATTTAACCGGGCTAATCGTTGTGTTAGAGTCGTATAAGACTTAGGAAGGACGGTACACCCCGAATACTCCGCGTAGGGTGTTGCAAATCTCGCCCAGTGTTATAAGGTTTTCAACGCAATCAATTATATAGGGCATCAGGTTATCAGTACCTTCAGCCGCAGTTTTCAGGGCTTCTAGTTTCGCTGTAGCGACCTCACTATTTCGGCGGGCTTTCAGTGCATTCAGGCGTACAATCTGTTCAGCACGTAGCGCAGGATTCAACTTTAGACGATCAACCGTGGCGGTTTCATCCGTTGCAAATTTGTTAACGCCCACGATTATACGCTGTCCGGTTTCTACTTCTTCCTGCCAGCGATAGGCTGCGTCCTCTATTTCATTGTGGAAAAAGCCTCGATCCAACGCTTTGAGCGTGCCGCCCATCTCATCGATTTTATCGAGATATTCTTGGGCTTTTTGCTCTATTTCGTCAGTGAGCGCTTCTACCATGTAGCTGCCTGCCAACGGGTCAATTGTATCTGCAACTCCACTTTCGTAAGCTAGGATTTGCTGAGTACGTAGGGCTATACGCACTGCCTTTTCCGTAGGTAGCGCCAATGCCTCATCCATACTGTTGGTATGCAGAGATTGAGTTCCACCGAGGACAGATGCTAGCGCTTGGAGCGTAACCCGCACAATATTATTTTCAGGCTGTTGCGCGGTTAGCATAGAACCGGCGGTTTGGGTGTGGAAACGCAACATCCAACTCTGGGGGTTCTGGGCTTTGAAACGATTGCGCATAATTTTCGCCCACAGTCGGCGGGCGGCGCGGAATTTAGCTACTTCTTCCAGAAATTCGTTATGGGCATTGAAGAAGAAGCTAAGGCGTGAAGCGAATTTATCAACGTCTTGTCCACTGGCAATTGCCGCTTCCACATAGGCAATGCCGTTAGCAAGGGTAAAAGCTACTTCCTGTACGGCAGTGCTTCCGGCTTCGCGGATATGATAACCGCTGATACTGATAGTATTCCAGTTCGGCACTTCGTTAGTGCAGAAGGCAATCATATCGGTAATCAGGCGCATACTTGGGCGAGATGGATAGATATAAGTGCCGCGTGCTACGTACTCTTTGAGGATGTCGTTTTGGACTGTGCCACCAATTTTACTAAGCGGTACGCCGTTCTTTTTGGCTACGGCGATATAGAGCGCTAACAACACCGAGGCGGTGGAGTTAATGGTCATCGAGGTAGTAATCTTGTCGAGTGGCAAGCCCTTTAGCAAAACTTCCATATCATCCAATGAGCAGATACTCACCCCAACTTTACCCACTTCGCCATCCGACATCGAATGATCTGCATCGTAGCCCATTTGGGTAGGCAAATCGAACGCTACCGAGAGACCGGTTTGTCCCTGACCTAATAGGTAATGATAACGGTTATTGGACTCTTCGGCGCTACCGAATCCGGCGTACTGGCGCATTGTCCAGAACCTGCCGCGATACATGGTTGATTGAACCCCACGGGTGAAGGGATATTGTCCGGGGTAACCCAGTTCTTTCTCGTAATCTTGATTTTGCAGGTCTTCGGGCGTGTATAGTCGTTTTAATGCTAAGCCACTATTAGTCTGGAAATTTGCCTTGCGTTCGGGAGATTTCTTCAAGACCGGTTTTACCGACTGTTCTTCCCACTGTTCTCTTTTACTGGTAATTTCGCCAGAGGTGGACATCTTTATGCTCCTACCAAGTTTAATTTTGACCTTGCTTTATTGCCATATTGTGGAAATTATGCAGGCATTAAACCTGCGGAGTCAATAAGTTCCTTAAAAATAGTTATTCTAGGATAAGCAGAACTTTGTTTTGTTCGACAGTCTGCCCTGCGCTAACCATAATTTCTTTGATAACGCCTTGACGAGGCGCTTTCAATTCATTTTCCATTTTCATGGCTTCAAGCACTATTATTCGTTGTCCTTGCTCCACCTGATCTCCCGGTTTTACCCCAATAATAGTAACCAGCCCGGGCATTGGCGCTTTAATTTTGATTTCACCTGAGTCTATTGCTGAAGCCTGTGTCAAGCCTGCGAAACGATGCTGACGCTCGGTTTCAACGCTTATAGAATAAGGCTGCCCATCTATTGAAACTTGATAATCGGCACCTTCGCGAGTATTCATATAAACTACGTGTGATTTATTATCCACCAGCATCGAATAGTGTTTGTTTCCGATTACACGGGTAAAGTCGACCGCCCACTCTCTTCCATCTGGTAATTTTACAGTAGTATTCCCGGTGGAGTCGGTAATTAGTTCAAGCTTGAATTCTTGATCGCCTGCTTTGCAATAATATATCATATGCTTTTCCCTGACTAGAAGTTCAAATACCGCTTTTAGTTAACCGCGTCGCAGCACTTCACGTCGCGCTACTTCTTTCCATCCAGACTTTTCAACATTTCCGTTTACAATAGAATGTGCTACACCTTTACCTTGACGCTCTTCGTTTTGGACGGTTTCTTCTATCAAGGCTCCGGCAATTGCTGCTAGCACAGGTTCAATTGGACGATATTGCTGGTTAGGCTTTAGGGTCGCGTTGGTTTCCAGTGAAGTGGTATAAAATTCGCCACTTTGGAAAGCTTCGGAAGCCAGCAATTGTTGATGGAAAGGTATGGTGGTTTTGATACCATACAGACGATATTCGCGCAACGCCCGTTGCATACGTTCAATTGCTTGCAAACGATCATTGCCATAGGTAATTAATTTCGAGATCATTGGGTCGTAATAAAGCGATACTTCATACCCATCGAAAACCGCACTATCAAGTCTTATGCCCGGTCCATTGGGGGATACATTGCGCTCAATTATACCAATCGAAGGCAGGAAGTTATTAAAAGGGTCTTCCGCTGTGATCCGGCATTCGATAGCCCAACCTTTAAGAACAATGTCTTCCTGTTTGTAGCTGAGGGGTAAGCCTGAGGCTATTTTTAATTGTTCGGTAACAATATCGACTCCAGTGATGAGTTCGGTAACAGGATGCTCAACTTGGAGACGAGTGTTCATTTCCATAAAATAGAATTTCTTGTCGTTGGTGACAAGGAATTCAATAGTGCCGGCGTTGACATAGTTCGCTTTTTTTGCAGCGGCTACTGCCACTTCGCCCATACGTCTGCGCAAATCATCATCAAGTGCCATAGAGGGCGCTTCTTCCAGCATTTTTTGATGACGGCGTTGCATACTACATTCACGTTCTCCAAGATGGATAGCATTACCAAAGGAATCTGCAATTATCTGGATTTCGACGTGCTTGACGTTTTCTAACAATTTCTCGATGTAAACGCCACCGTAGCCAAAGGAATTAGCCGCTTCACGGGTGGCGGCACCGAACGCCGACTCGATTTCATCCGAGCTACGCACTACGCGCATACCTTTGCCACCACCACCGGCGGCGGCTTTAATTAATACAGGATAACCGATTTCGTCTGAAATGCTTTTCGCTTCTGCCGCGGTTTTCGCTTCTGCATCTGTACCGGGAACAAGTGGCACACCAGCAGCACGTGCCAGTTGTTTTGCCATTACCTTGTCACCCATATTTCGGATTGCGGCGGCAGGGGGACCGATAAATACCAAGCCAGCTTCTACACAAGCTTCGGCAAATTCTGCTCGTTCAGATAAAAAACCATAACCGGGATGGACAGCATCTGCTCCCGATTTTTTCGCTGCGTTAATTATTCGGTCAATTCGCAGGTAGCTATCTCTAGCTGGGGCAGGTCCTATTAGATAAGCCTCATCAGCGTAACGGACGTGAAGGCTTTTGCGGTCAGCTTCGCTGAAAACTGCTACGGTGGCTATACCGAGGTCACGGCAGGCTCGGATAACTCTAATAGCAATTTCGCCACGGTTGGCGATCAGCACTTTTTTCAACATCTCTGCTCTACCTCGAGTTCAGATTATGAGTGCGGCTATTACCTCTTACCGCAAAGCAAATGTAAGTGTTTAGACCCGTGAAAAATGGTATTCAGGGGTCATAACAATGGTTATATTATCAACTATTTGGGGTAAAATTGCAAAGTAGGTTTAGTGTACCTCACAGTGGGAATGGCGCCTGTTTCCTGGAGGTGGACTATTAAGTAAGCCCACCCCATCTTCTTCTATGCCGAACTTGTATCTGCCCTGTATAACTACTGTCGTTAGATGGTTTATTCGTCTCGGTTGTAGTAAAATATCTCATTGTTTGGCAGATTAACCGTATAACTTAACAATGCGTCCTGAAAGTGAGGATTGGCTCGAAAATGATAGTTATGAAATTTGGTGGAACTTCTGTAGGAAACTCAGAGCGGCTCCGCCATGTAGCAAAGTTGGTCGGGGGTTATCTGGAATTAAAGCCGGTAGTAGTAGTTTCGGCAATGGCGGGTACAACCGATTGGTTATTAAATACTGCTCGCCAACTTGCCGAGTCCAATCCTAGTTCTGGAACTAGCGCCGATAAATTAATCGCCGAATTCCATAACCGCTATCATCAGGTTGTGGATGAAACGATAGATAATTCGGATATACGCTCGTCTCTACGCAGCGAGATTGCTACGCTCTTACACCAACTCTTAAGGCTCTTCACCGGTATCGAATTATTGGGGGAGGTTAGCCCGCGTTCTTTGGATGCAGTAGCAGCTTTCGGTGAAAAATTATCTAGTACCATACTCGCGGCGGCTCTTAGGGATATCGGTTATAAATCCGAAGCGGTTAGCGCCACAACCTTGATCGAAACTGACCGTACTTTTACCAGCGCCGTACCACAGATGGAGCAGACCACTTTTAAGTGTCGTGAGAAACTGATTCCTTTGGTAGAACAAGGCGCTATCCCGGTAGTTACGGGCTTTATCGGTTCAACCGCCGATGGTATTACTACTACGTTAGGGCGTGGTGGTAGTGATTATAGCGCCAGTATAATTGGTGCAGCTTTGGATAGTGAAGAAATCTGGATTTGGACTGATGTTGATGGGGTAATGTCTGCCGACCCGCGTCTTGTATCCAACGCCCGCTCTTTGCGGCGAATCAGTTATGCCGAAGCAGGCGAACTTAGCTATTTTGGCGCAAAGGTAATCCATCCCTTGACGGTGATGCCTGCGGTTGAAAAGAATATTCCGCTTTATATCAAAAATACGATGAATCCGGAATTTCCCGGAACACGTATTGATAATCCAAAAGAATCAGCCGAAGGAGTGGTCAAAGCTGTTACCAGCGCTCGCAATTTGGCTTTGATTACAGTAGCGGGTGGTGGCGTACTTACCGTACCCGGTATCGCGGCTCGTACTTTTGCGCGTGTCCATGACCATAATGCCAACGTACTGATGATTAGCCATGCCAGCAGCGGTCACGACCTTTGTTTTGTAGTAGAAAAGCAGGTTGCCCCATCCGTAGTTGCCAGCCTAAATCGTGAGTTTGATCGTGAAATTCACCGTAAGGAAATTGACCCAATTGGTCTTGACGATAATATTGTAATTGTTGCGGTGGTAGGGGCAGGCATGCGCGGTACGCCGGGTGTGGCAGGACGCTTGTTTAGTACGCTTGGTCGCAAGAATATCAACATTATTGCCATTGCACAGGGCAGCAGCGAATTGAATATCAGTCTGATTACTTCTGTCTCAGATGAAAAAGCAGCGGTTCATGCAATTCATGATGAATTTATTTCCCTGACAGGCTTGGGTAAGAGCATGCGATACCAACCGGCAAAGTAATTAATCCGATTTTTGGTAGCTGGAAAGCCCTTTATTCTGGGTTTAAAAAGGGCAGTAGCGAATGTTACTGCCCTTTAGTTATTATCAGACCGTTTCAGTGCTTGAAACTGCCTTTACAAGCTCTCTCAGGGTATGAAGTTGAGATTCGAAGCTATTTAACTGGGACGCTCCGCTTTTTCTTGTATCAAGGTTTAAATAACCTTGGTAGCCCTTTTCCCACATTGTTCCAAGCAGTTCCTTCAACTCGCTTTGTTCAAGGGTTTCAGGACTTTGAAACAGGCTACTTTCCAGTTGTACGTAGGTATATTGGGCTAACATTGGCTCATACGCTTCGCTCAACGGCTTTTCACCTACTTCCACGAATTGCGCCGGATTAAAAGAGGTGCGCAGATTGCTACTGGCAACCTCGTAGATTATTTCCTTACATCGCTCGGCTTTATCCCCGATATACCCCGGAGCGTTCTCGTGGAGCATAATTATTCCCCACGGTTGCGCCAGTTCCGCCAACTCGCTGAGGCGCTTGATTGCTTCTGCTAGTTGTTCAGGGTTCGTGCCATCACCCTTAAAGGAACTAACTTTAATGTAGCTTGCTCCAAACCAGTCTGCAACTTCAAGCATCCGTTCAAATTTGAGTTTTTCCGGTTCGAAAGCGTCTTCGATTCCAATTGCACCAATCTGAGAATTAACCCGACTGATTGCCAACTCGGTCTCTTTGAGAATTTTTTCCAATCGCTTCAGGTCTTCGTTGGTAAGTTCGTAAAGCTCCTTACCCCATGCACCGGCAAGGTCAATTCCGGTAATGCCGTGTTTTTTCAGGGATTCAAAAAGGGTGGTCGGATCGTCCTCTGTTAACTTCAAGCTGGTACTGTAAGAGAAAATGGGTTTGGGTTTCTGGTTCTGAGTTAAAAATCCGAAATCCAGTTCAGGTTCAAATGACATATTCTGACTCGCTTTTGTTTGGGCTTAGAACAATTAACGCTGATATGATAATTTTATCACACATAAAGTTTACGCCGTTGCGCTTTATGCTATAATTTAAGCAGAGGTGTTATAAAATGTGCGGTAACTGGCGCAACATTCATACAAATCTTATAGAAAATACCTCCTTACGGGCTGCCTTGCGATGCAATGCGATTATTGCTTCTCTTTCCTGGCACTAGCGGTTCTACCTCACCCCGATAGGGGTTTTTAGCACACCCTTTATGACGGGTTTTCTACTTCCCTTTTTATCAAATGAAGATAACCGGCTTTAGTGCGCGGAAATATGTTATGCTATAATAATTAACCGAAATGGAGGATACCGTAAGGTGTACGATAAGTTAGAACAAATACAACAGAGATACGAGCAATTAGGGCAACTTATGTCTGACCCCGATAATATTGGGGACAACGAAAAGATGCGAACCTACGGCAGAGAATATTCCGATCTTGAATCGATTGTAGAAAAATTTCGAGAATACAAGATTGCAATTGCCGCTCTTAAAGAAGCCGAACAGCTTACCAGCGACAAGGAAATGGCGGAACTCGCCCGTGAAGAGGTGGAGCAGCAAAAGCAGATAAGCGAAAAATTAATGCAGGAAATCATGGTTTTACTGCTGCCCAAAGACCCCAATGATGAACGCGATATAATCGTGGAGATTCAAGCGGGCGCTGGTGGAGATGAAGCTGGGCTATTTGCTGCCGATCTGTTTCGTATGTACCAACGCTATGCTGAAAAGAAGGGCTGGAAAATTGAAGTAATGGATGGCAATATTTCCAGTCTAGGTAATATTAAGGAAGTTGTTTTTGAAGTAAAGGGTAAAGGCGCATACAGCCACTTCAAGTATGAAAGTGGGGTTCACCGGGTACAGCGTGTCCCTGCTACCGAAGCGAACGGGCGCATTCACACTTCAACTGCCAAAGTAATCGTTTTGCCTGAACCGGACGAGGTGGATATTCAAGTACGTGACGATGAGATACGTATAGATGTGTATCGTAGTACCGGGCATGGCGGGCAGAGTGTAAATACTACCGATAGTGCGGTGCGTATCACTCACCTACCCAGCGGACTGGTAGTAACTTGCCAAGATGAGAAAAGCCAGTTAAAAAACAAGGCTAAGGCTATGCAAGTGTTGCGTGCCCGCCTTTACGAAGCAGAAATGAGCAAACGCCAGAGTGATTTGCAGGAGCAACGACTTAGCCAAGTCGGTACGGGTGACCGTAGCGAGAAGATACGCACCTACAATTTCCCGCAGGATCGGGTTACTGATCACCGGATAAACTTGAGTTTGAGTAACTTGCCGGGTATTCTAGAAGGCAAAATCGATGATCTTATCAATACCTTACAAACCACCGACCAGGCGGAGCGGTTGCGTTTTGCCGGAGTGGGCTAATCTCAGGCTTTTGTCATGACCCAGAGGGTAAAGGATTTACTTGCCAGAGCAGTACAGCGACTGGTAGAGGTGCGAGATAGTACCGCCCAATTAGATGCTGAGGTAATTCTCAGACATAAATTGGATTTGAGTCGCGCGGAATTATATGCCCGGCTTAATGATGAGGTGGATGACCACACTTCGCAGGAATATTACCTGCTGGTGGAGAGACGCGCCCAAGGTGAACCCGTAGCCTATATTACTAATACCCGCGAGTTTATGGCGTTGGACTTTTATGTGGATAAGCGGGTGTTGGTACCACGTCCCGAAACCGAATTGCTGGTTGAGTTTTCTATCAACAAGCTTCAGGAAAAAGGGTGGATGGATCAGGAGATTGTGCTGGTAGATGTGGGAACCGGAAGCGGTATAATTGCCGTATATCTTGCAGTTCGTTTCCCCCATCTGCATGTTTATGCCACCGATATTAGTGATGAAGCTCTTGAAGTAGCGGCAATCAATGCCCGCCGTCATGGGGTAGCAGAACGCATAAAACTTCTACATGGCAATCTGATAGAACCTTTGGATACCAAACCCAACATTATTATCTCAAACCCCCCTTACACTGTAATAGCGCAAGTTGAGCCGAATGTAGCGCGTTTTGAGCCTAATATTGCGCTTGATGGCGGACCTAAAGGATTGGCGATTTTCAGAGAATTGTTCACACAGGCAAAATCCGGGCTTACTCGCCCCGGTTTTATTGCTCTTGAAATCGGTGCAGATCAAGCTAATGATGTTCAGAATCTTAGCAAGCATTTTTTCCCCGGCTCGCATGTTGAAATTCATAAGGATTATGCAGGACTCGATCGTGTGGTAATTATTGAGGTAGAACAAGAAATTACGCCGGCAATTACTGAAACTCAGACAAGCATATAAGATGGGTGATAGCACGATGCAGCCGAATAATCCATTGTCACTTGCCGAAGGTAAAGCCGCTAAAAGGCTCTCGGTAATCATTCCTACATATAATGAGCAATTGCACATTGCAGAGTGCCTAGACAGTCTTTTAAATCAAACCTTGCCACTTGAAGATTACGAATTGATATTGGTGGATGATGGTTCAAAGGATAAAACCCCCCGCATTTTGCAAGAATATGCTGATCGGTTGCCTGAACGAGTCAAATTCCTGAAGCAAAAACATGGTGGGCCTGCGTTGGCTCGAAACTGGGGTTCAACTCATGCGCGCGGCAACTTGTTAAGTTTTTTAGATGCCGATATGAAGTTTGCCTCAGATTTCCTAGAAAAGCTTATCACTCCTATTGAGAAGGGGGAAGTGGTCGGTACTTTTACGCTAGATGAGTTCGTTGCCAATTCTGATAACCTGTGGTCACGTTCTTGGAGTGTTTGTTATTATCTCCCGATAAACTGCCGTGTACCGTTCGACTTGAAAGAGGAAGAAAGCACTGTTTTCAGGGCAATAAGCCGCACGGATTTCTGGTCTGTAGGTGGTTTCGATAGTACCGGTTATCATGATGACCATACTGTAGCCAAAAAGTTGGGGAAAACAGCCAGTCGCGTACCGGGAGCGCTTTGCTATCATTATAATCCGGGTTCAGCCGCAGAGGTTTTTGCCAGCGCCCAATGGATTGGCAAGAGTGATAAACAGCCTAATTCTACTAAAGAATGGCTCAGACGCTCACCGCCGGGCGCTTTGAAAAGGGGTATAGCCCGCGCCATTGAGGAAAAAGAGCCTTTCTATATAATTTTTGAACAAGTATATAGCTTCGGCATATTAACTGGCATGTTCTGGCGAACTATATTGCACCGCGACCATTCCAGATGATTGATCTTTCCGTTGTAATTGTCAGCTATAATGTTGCTACCCTGCTTGAAGATTGCCTGAACAGCCTGTATACAGATGTGCCTGAAGGCATCAGCCTCGAAGTAGTGGTGGTGGATAACGCCAGCCACGATGGCAGCGTAGAACTGGTCAAGCAGAAATTCCCACAGGTTTTTGTAATCCCCAATTCTGAAAATTACGGTTTCCCGGTAGCTTGTAATCAGGGTTGGCAACGTACAAACGGCAACTATGTTTTTTTTCTAAACCCCGATGCCCGCCTTGAACCGGGCGCAATATCTACACTCCTAACTTTCATGGAACAGCACCCTCGCGCCGGAATCTGTGGTCCATTGCTGCGCTATGGTGATGGTAGCCTCCAGTCTAACCGACGACGTTTTCCCTCATTTAAACTGGCACTGATAGAAAGCACTGTTTTACAACGTTATAAGCCTTTCAAGAACTTGTCTTTGCTCAAACGTTATTATTTTGAGGATGTGCCGCTTAATTTTGCCCGTCCGCAGGAGGTGGACTGGCTAGTTGGCGCCGCCTTTATAGTTAGACGTGCAATACTGGAGCAACTCGGCGGCTTTGACGAACGTTTCTTTATGTATAGCGAAGAAATGGATTTGTGCCGTCGCGTTAAATCGGCAGGTTGGGAAGTCTGGTTTGAGCCACGTGCCGCTGTAACTCATCTAGAAGGGCGCAGCAGCGCTCAGGATGTGCCTCGTAGGCATATCAACTTTAACACCAGCAAGGCAAGCTATTTTCGCAAACATCATGGGATGGTGATAGGTTGGGCGTTACGGCAATATCTATTAATGACCTATCGTTACCAATTTCTTGAAGAGGGTGCGAAATTACTGGTGCGACACAAACCGCAATTGCGCCGCGAACGTTTATCCCTAATTCGAGCAGTGCTGGCAACCCGATTACTACCAAGCAAATTCCCGCGTCCATCTTTTAGCAAAGGGCTTTGCCTGTTGAGCGCAGAATTTCCGCCTCAACCGGGTGGCGTTGGTGATTATACCGCTTGCTTGGCAAGTGAACTGGCTCAGGTTGCGTCGGTACGGGTGCTAACCGGAGTACGGGGTAAAGAAGAGCAACTGGTAGCACAAACTTATCGGGTAGTACGTCCTATTAAGGTGTGGAATTGGGGTAGTTTACGTCAGGTTGCCTCCTATTTGGAGCAGTACCCCGCCGATGTGCTGAATATCCAGTACCAATCCGGCGCGTATGAGCTACACCCCGCCGTTAATTTTTTACCGCTTTACCTCAAGCGCAAATTAGGCAGAAATTGCCCTCTTATTGTAACTACTTTCCACGACTTGCGCGAACCTTATCTCTTTCCGAAAGCGGGTAAAGTAAGAAGTTGGGTAAATCTCAGGCTAATGAAAGATAGTGATGTGGCAGTGGTAACCAATGAGGAAGATTATCATAACGCGCTTGAGGGTGGCGTTACTGCGTCCCATCTGAAATTAATCCCGATTGGCAGCAATATTACCCCACTTGAACCGCTAATCGAGGCTGAGAAAAAGGCAGAGCGCGGGAAATGGGGCGCGGGTGAGGATGATTTTCTGGTCGGTTATTTCGGGTTGTTGAACCATAGCAAAGGTGTTGATAATTTGCTGGACGCGCTTTCGTTATTGAAGAACGAAAAGGGCTGGAAGCTAGTTATTATTGGAGGTAGCACCGGCGAAACGGATGTCACCAATCACCCCTATGCCCTTCAGCTTTTCGCGCAAATCGAGCGGCTTGGTTTGGCTGAATACATTCATTGGACGGGATACCTTTCGTCTTCCGAAACTTCCCGCGCTCTATACGCCCTCGATGCTGTCGCCTTTCCTTTCCGGGATGGAGTTAGCTTGCGAAGGGGTAGCTTGATGGCGGCTTTAGCGCATGGTATTCCGGTTTTAACTACTAACCGCAATTCCGCTTCTGAGGCGTGGCTGACAAACTCATTAGCTTACGATAACATACGCGAAGCTCTGAGTTTGTTGGATAATAGCGTTTTAAGCGTTGCACTCGAGAATCCCACTGCACTGGCAGAAGCTTTGAGAAAGCTGCGGACTGAGCCGGATTTACGCGCTTCTCTTTCCAGCCATGCTTTGGCTTTTAGCCGCCATTTCGATTGGCAAACCATCGCTAAATCCTTTCTGGAGGTCTTTTCCGCTTGTTAAATCGTTCCAGTCTTGTATCCGCCAATGCCTTTAAAAAAGGTTGGGAAGCACTTTCCCACCGCTCATATCAATTGGAATGGTTAGCGGTTGGGTTACTAACCGGGCTGGCTTTTTTGGTACGTCGCAATAGCCTTGGCAACCAATCCCTTTGGTTTGATGAAGCTGACCTAGTGGCGCGCGCTTCCGATAATCTTGGGAAAATCCTCGAAAATTTCTTCAAAGCCGGTGAAAACGGCCCGCTCTATACGCTGCTGATGCATTTCTGGATTCAAATTTTCGGGAATAGCGAGTTGGCAGTGCGTACTCCTTCGTTATTGGCAGGTACAACCGCCGTTCCGTTGCTTTATTTGGCGGCTCGAAAATTGGGTGGGACAAAGGTGGCGCTTCTTGCGGCTTTACTGCTTACGCTCTCGCCCTATAACGTGTGGTATTCGCAAGATGCCAAGATGTACCCCTTGGCGCTTTGCCTGACTCTTGCTTCGGTTTGGCTTTTTCTGAAGGCGCTGGAAGATCGCCGCTGGCGTTGGTGGGTTGCCTATATCATTATCACCACGCTTGGTTTTTACATCCATGTAATGGCGGCAATGATTGTGGGAGTAGAAATAGCCTATTATTTCGGTTTGCGTTGGTATAAGAAATCGCCAAATCTTTATAACGGGAAGCGCATTCTGATTTCGTTTGGCTTGCTGACTCTGCCTTATTTACCGCTGGCACTCTGGCAACTTATCGCGCTTTGGGATGGGACGGTGGGCGCAACTTGGTTCGTTCCGGTTAGTCTGCCAGAAATGCTTAATAGCCTTTTACGCCGGTTTGCCTTAAATCGCAGCGTTGAACCGTGGGAAACAATCGGGGCGCTGGTATTTTTGGTTTTGGCAATTCTCGGTTTGTTTAAAGTATGGCGCAAGCCTTCAAGAACAGAAAATAATGCTTTCTTTTCTCCTGCAATTTTCCTAACTCTTTATCTGGTATTGCCGATATTGTCGTTTTACCTTCTCACCACTCGCATACCTCTTTTTGCAGAGCGTTACTTGCTGATTGCTTCGCCTGCTTATTACATTCTGGCGGCTATGGGATTGGTATGGTTGGCAACACGCCGCATGACTATGGTATTTGCACTGTTGGGACTGGCTTTCGTGCTGGTGATGGCGTTGGTGGCGTTGGTAAACGTTAATTATTCCAAAGAAGCGCAAAAAGAAGACTGGCGCGAGGCGATGAAACAGCTAACCGCCCAATTGCGCCCCGGTGATATTGTATTTGTGGTGCCGGGTTATCTCGAAACGGCAGTTCGTTATTACCTCAAGCCCGGTTCCGATGTGGCAATTCAGACGATTCCAGAATCGATACTCGCGCCTAAAGCTGTTGGTGATACGGACGACATTGCGCTGAACGATTATGTGCAACGTTCTATTCGTTCATACGAACGCGCGTGGTTGGTAATCTCTCCTGAACGCTACCAACGTGAAGACCCACAAGAGTTTTTGCGCAAAGTCTGGTTTGATAATAACACCTATACCATTGGAGACCCGCTGGAATTTGTAGGAGTGGAAATTCTTAAATATAGTTTTGCCCAGATTCCCGGTACAAACGTGGATTTTTACCCTCGTTCTAGCCTAACCGATTATAAATTTGGCAACACAATTTTGCTAGAAGGTTATGATTATCTGTCCAATGGGGCGGGTAGAATTCTGCCGACAGGTACGGTACAACAGGGCGATAATCTGCATCTTACGCTTTATTTTCGAAAATTGCTGCCGGATACTACCGATTATGAGATTTCGGTACGGTTGGTAACTTCCAATGGAGAAGATACGGCTACTAATTATACTACTCGCGCCTTGAGTGGCTATTATCCTACCAGTATATGGCAGCCCTATCGAGGAGTGCGCGACTACCGTGAGATTTACATTAAAGTTCCGACAGGGGAATATCGACTCGAAGTTTCACTCAATCCGGTAGGGAAACCGGAACAAAAAGTGCTGGTCTCTGGTAGAGAAGGGCAAAATCTCCTGACAAATGCAAATAAGGTGCTATTGTCATTGCCGGTTACGGTAGTGTTACGCCAGTAAAAGGCGCAAATAGTGTGACGTGAGAAATTTCAGATGTTAAGGTATAATGCGCGCAAGGGAGAACTGCTTACTCCAGAAATTTACCGAAATACAGTTACCCGGCGCAACCAAAACTCCCTTTGTGGTGTTTATAGTTTTAGCGGTCATAAAAAATCACTGCGGCACTGGCGCAAAAAGGATGTAGAGTTTCAGGATGGGTTTGTTTCAAAAAGATAAGCTGAAGTTCTGGTTTGGTCTACTGGTCGGCGTAGGATTCTTGTATCTCACTTTTCGGGGACAGGAATTAGATAAGATAGGCGATGCGTTAGGCAAAGCCAATTATTGGTGGCTTATACCGGCTCTTTTAGTGTATTTTCTTGGCGTGTTCGTACGCGCAATCCGGTGGCATTATCTGCTAAAACCGCTGCAAAGTATTCCGGTCAGTCGCTTATATCCGGTGGTAGTGGTTGGCTATATGGCTAACAACGTCTTACCGGTGCGGATGGGCGAAGTGGTACGCGCCTATATACTGGATCGCCGTGAGCATCTGAGTAAAACACGCTCGTTGGCGACAATCGTGGTAGAGCGTATCATGGATGGAATCACCATGTTGCTGTTTATCGCGATTGCTTCGTTCTCAGTGAACTTGACTGGCGATATTGCCGGGATCGAACGAGTCGCTGGAGCAGTTTTTCTGCTCGGCATCGTGGTGTTTCTGTTTTTAGCCAGTAATCGCCGCTTGCTTCTGGCAGTGGAGCGATTCGTTTTGAAATTACTGCCCGGCAAAATCCGCCCCAAACTTGAAGGTCTAGCCGACCGTTTTATCGATGGTTTGCAGGTTTTGCGGCAATGGCGCGATTTACTGGCGGTTTTTGCTCTGTCAATCTTGGCTTGGGCTTGTGAAGGGGCGATGTACTGGTTTGTGGCGCTGACTTTCTCAGAACTGAGCCTCAGTTTTACGGCTATAATTCTAACGCTGGCAGTGGCAAATCTGTTTACGCTAGTTCCTTCCACCCCCGGCTATTTTGGACCTTTTGATTTTGCTGCGAAACAGGTTTTAGTTGGTATTTTCTTAATTCCTGCCAATCTGGCAGCCAGCTACGTAATTTTATTGCACGCGGCGCTC
Source organism: Candidatus Chlorohelix allophototropha (assembly GCF_030389965.1). NCBI lineage: Bacteria > Bacillati > Chloroflexota > Chloroflexia > Candidatus Chloroheliales > Candidatus Chloroheliaceae > Candidatus Chlorohelix > Candidatus Chlorohelix allophototropha. The sequence continues at coordinate 2,495,457 of NZ_CP128399.1, read as the reverse complement.
TATTTCCCCGTGACTCTGCTAGGTCTATACTATTGGCTGAAAGAGCATCTTTCCCTGAAAGAAGCCGAAAGAGAGCGTAAATTGCTTGAAGATGAGAAAAAACACTTTGCTCACCAAGACCTTTTGCAGCCAGATGCGATAGAAGTAACTCCCACCCGCAATAAATAGAAGATAATGCTAGGTACTGTTTGCTGGAATATAGTGTCCGGCTATACCATCAAGTGAACTCCAGACCTTTCGCGCCATAACGTGAAGGGTCTGCTTTGTTAATAGCCTGAAAAGAACCGCTAATGACAATTTTACTAGAAGCTTACTATCAAAAAAAGATTGCACTGGTTGTCCCGGAATATGCAAGGTTAGAATTGCGCCTTCATAACTCCGGCGCTGCCCCTGTAGAAAACCTGTCGGTGCTACTTGCTCGGCGTGTTTTGCGTGACAATATTAGGCTTGCGCCGGGTGCGACTTTCGCTTTCGAGTGGGGCGTGGAGGATTATGCCGGAGAACTGGAATTTTGTGTTTTCTCCACCGAACCGGAAACGCGCCTTAAAATAACCGTTCAACCAGAAAAACTCAGCGTTGATGAGTTACTTTACATAAAAACTGAAAGATTGCCCCAACTGTTAGCAAGGTTAGATGCTCCTAATGGATTTAGGTTGGAATATGCCGAGCAAAATACTCCTCCCTTTGATTTTTTCAGCGCAGATTACACCGCCGAGAAATTGCGCTACTTCAGCGAACGTTTGCAAGCGCTTAGCCCGCTCTTGTTGGAAAAACTGGATTATATGACTCCCGAACGGCACGATTCAGGTTATGGGATGATAAAAGGAGCGGTACGTTGGGGAGCAACCTTGCAGCAATGGCTCAATCGCCCTGAATCGGTGGGTTTGCGCCACGAGTGGTCGAACGCCCCCAAATCCTTTGCCACTTTACCGAACATGCTGCTGATTTATTTTCATTTTGAGCTTGCTACGCAAATCCAAAACCTTTCAAGGCTAGTGGAATTGGGCACGTATGCCTCTATCGGGCTAAAAAGGGTCTTACCCGCTTTAATAGAAAGCGCTAACCACCACCGCTTATTTCCTGATAATCCCTATCTTGGAATGCTACCCCATTATTTGCCCGGTTTTGAACCAGCCTCGGATGATTTTGCGCCATTATTGGCGGAAATGTGCCGCAATGCGCGGAATCCGGCTTATTTAGCTTTGCTAGAATTATGGCAACGTTATTGTTCAAATTACGTGCGACTCCCCGAAGATGAGTCAGAACTGGCGCGCTGTGGTTTGCAGCCTACCAGCAAGGTTTATGAATTGTGGTGTGCTTGCGAGGTGGCGCTGGCATTGGGGTTGGAATACTGGGAAGATGGCAATAAAGGAGGATATCATTTTGCCAATGCAGAATATCGCTTATTGTACAATCGGGGGATTCAAGGGGGTTGGTACTCGGCAAAAAGAAGTGGCACGGCGCGTCCCGATTTGCAGCTTGAAGTTATTAAAACAGGTAAGCGTGTATTACTGGATATGAAATATGCCTTACAAGAAACCCGCAAAGGTGAAACGTTTGCTAGCCCTGAAGACGTATATAAGATGCTGGCATATATGAATGATTTTGCGGTGGCTGCAGGGGGTATAATATATCCGGGCAAAGGGGAAGCTAGATTAATTGCGGATGGAAATGTCCAGCACTTTCTGGAATTACCGCTGCGCCCTCCTATAAAGGACGACCCACTTAGCTTTGCAGAAAGCTTGCGCGGCTCACTACTGCAGTTACTCTAGCTCAGGTAATTTTGTGTGGGAGGGGCTAAGGCTTATGACCCAGCTTATCCGTGAAAATGATAAAACAGTTCCGGTATGCACTTCCTGCGGCACTATGCTTGAAGCTGAGCAATACCTTGCGGAACTTCAGATAGCGCGTTGCAACTCCTGCAAGAGTCTTTTACGGTTGGTAAGAAGAACTACTGCGAATAATTCCGCTTTATACCCTCCTGGAGAAAGTAAACCAACTGACTTTGAGTGGGGTAAAGGGGTAAACGGCACTCGAATTTTTACGGAATTGCTCGAACCCTTATCCTATCCGAACCTTTATTGTCCATATTGTGAGACTATTAATCGGGCTTATGGCGTTGAGTCTCTGGCTTGTCGATTCTGTGGCAAAGCCTTGACCCAACCCTGTTTGAATTGTCAACGCCCTTTGTACGTGCTGGAATATTTTTGCACCGCTTGTCAGGCAGACCAGCATATCGCTATGAAAGAAATAATCGCTAATTATACGGCGCGTTACTGGTATGGCGTGAAAATGGCAAAGCAAGGAAATTGGCAAGAAGCGGTTGAAGCTCTAGAAATTTTCTTTAACCCCCAGTATACGATTGAGAAAAACCAAATCGAACAAGCGCGTTCAATATTTCTGAAGCACCTCGCTCCAAGCGAAAAAGAGCGTGAAAAAGGGGTAAAACTTTACTGGCATGCCAAACAGAATCTTCAGAAAAGCATTTCACCAAACGCGCGCAAGTGGCGTAGGCACAAACGCTGGACTGGTCTGGCGCTGGTGGGTATGCTGGTGTTGATACCTTTGGTATTTTTCTTTTTAACTGAGATATTCGGGATTTCAGTGATAATCGTTTCAGTATCTTTGCTTGTTGCTGTACTGGTAGTTTTGGCAATTATTACAAATCTAGGGCTAGTATAGATTTATAATTACATTGGAAAGAATCAATTAATGGGTTCAATAACTGATGTGCCCGGTATCAAAGTAGGGCAGACACAGGATTTAGTAGCGCTTACGGGTTGTACAATAATTTTATGCCCACAGGGGGCGGTGGGTGGTGTGGATGTAAGAGGTAGTGCACCCGGTACTCGCGAGACCGAATTGCTAGACCCTTCAAATTTGGTACAAGCGGTACATGCTATCGCTTTGTGTGGGGGTAGCGCTTTTGGCTTGGCGGCGGTTTCTGGAGTGATGTCGTGGTTAAGTGAGCATAGCTACGGTTTCAAAACCTCGCATGGCATTGTGCCGATAGTCCCGGCAGCGGTAATTTATGACAAGGGGCTAGGCTCTGCCGAGCATTATCCCGATGAACAAATGGGTTATATTGCTTGTACCCTAGCAGGAACTGAAGTGCTGGAAGGGAATCATGGGGTTGGAACCGGGGCGTCAGTCGGTAAATTAATGGGTGTAGCACATTCGATGAAAAGCGGGGTTGGCACAGCTTCTTCCAAAGTATGGCTAAAACAACCAGAATTGCGCGTTTATACTGTAGGCGCGTTGGTAGTTACAAACGCTTTCGGTGATGTTTACAGCCAGAATAAAATGATTGGCGGTTTGTGCGACCATAGCAGTGGAGAATTGTTGGATACAATGCGGCAACTCAGGCTAGAAACCTCTTTTTCGCTGCAACCTGAAGCGGGTGTCAATACCACGCTGGCGGTTGTTGCAACAGATGCACCTTTGAACAAGGCAGCCGCCCGTAAACTGGCACAGATGGCTCAGGATGCCATAAGCCGAGCTATACGACCTGCTCATACTATGTTCGATGGCGATGCCGTGTTTGCCCTCTCAATTGCTCCTGAAAGTGAAAAGGTTATTGACCCCTTTGGGCTGAGTTGTCTGGGGGCAATTGCTACCGAAGTGTTGGTGGAAGCCATAGAGCGGAGCGTATTGGAAGCACACCCGGCTGGTGGTTTACCCGCTGCTACTAAGCCTAACCGAGGAGAATAGCTTGTACAACGGTTTCCAAGAATATGCAACTTTTTTAGAAAAACGCGGTTTGTTGCGTAGGATAGGTGTATCGGTTAGCGGTGAACTGGAGATTGCCGCAATCGCTCAAAGGGCTTGCCGTTTGCCTGAAGGTGGTCCCGCACTTTTATTTGAGAAAATCAGCGGAAGTGAATTTCCGATAATGCTTAACTCTTACGGTTCGGCTGAGCGCCTCACTTGGGCTTTTAGTGTCGGTAAGTTAAGTCAGCTAACAGAGCGAGTCGTCGAGTTATTTAAACCCAGTTTGTCGCAGGGCTTGGGAATACGTCAGTTTCTCTTTGGAGAAAGTGCAGAGCTTGATAAATATAGTCCCCGACAAATCAAGTCGGCTGTTTGCCAAGAAGTCAGCGAGGTTCATAACCCCTCCTTTAGCCAGTTGCCGTTTTTACGCTGGAATGCCTCGGACTCCGGTGTATCGCTCCGACGTGCTAGTTTGCTTTACATCGACCCCACCTCTGGCAAGCAAAAAATGGCATCTACGGGGTTGCTAATTCAAGCTAATCGGCAAGCCTTGCTGGTTGAGCCTACGGGCGATTTGGCGATTACAAAACCAACCGAAGCGGCAATTATTATCGGAGAAGACCCTTCGTTATTGGCGGTTGCGCACGCGGCTTTACCCCTTGAAGTCGATGGCTTGGCATTGGCGGGTTTTATGCGGCGCGTTCGCTACGAAACTGTTAAAGGTTTAAAGGTTGGATTAGATATACCTTCAGGCGCAGAGTTTGTACTGGAAGGGATTCTTGAACCTCATTCAGCAAATCAGACAGAGACTGTGGCGCTTTCAAGCGGTTATTATCATCAGCTTAAAGGGGCGATAGGCTTTCAACTTTCGGCTATTTCACATCGGCGTAATCCTTTGTGGGTAGATATAATATCGGGGCAACCTCCGCAAGAAGAAGCCCAACTGATTCGGGTGACTGAAAGAATGTTATTGCCCTTTGTAAAGGTAGTTGCACCCGAAATCGTAGATCTTAACCTAGCGCCGGGTAATGCTCGAAACGGTATAGCGTTGGTTTCGATCCAAAAAAGTTATCCGGGGCAAGCGCAAAAGGTTATGTATGCACTGTGGGGGATGACTCGCTTACGCGAATTAAAATACATTATTGTTGTTGATACAGATTGTAATTTGCACGATTATGCGACTGTGGCGTGGCGTGTTTGCAACCGTGTTGATCTTTCTAGAGACCTTATTCTAGTAAACGGGCTTTTGCCAACAACGGATAGACTCTCGCGTTTACCCGGAATGGGTAGTAAAATTGGTATCGATAGTACGAACAAATTACCGGGGGAAGTTGAACCAAACCAGTATTTATCTGCTTCTGAGTTACCTCATAAACTGGTTAAATTAATTGACGAAAAATGGGCTAGTTTCGGTATAGACTAATTAATCGGATTAATACATCTTAATCGTCATTTCATGTATTTTTTAGCGTTAAGTAACCCTCTTTATTTAATAATGACTTAATTAAAAGGTATAACCAGATAGCAATTTATTGTGACATAGAGGGGGAAAAGGGTGTTATGCATGCTATGGCAAATTCTACAAAAATTCGCGAATTATTAGTAGCGGGAGTCAACGAGGCTCGAAACGGCAATAAACAGGTAGCTTTTTCTTATTTCAAGCAAGCTCTTGTTTTGGATGAATTTAATGAAACAGCCTTATTGTGGTGTGCTACTCTAACGAACGACCCATTTGACGCTCGGAATTATCTTTTGGCTGTTTTACAGAACAATCCACACCATGAGGTTGCTCGAACTTATTACGAAATGGCTCAAAAGCGGTGTGATGAGTTGGATAACTTGTTAAGCGGTTCACGCTTGGTTCGCCAATGGCGCAATGAGCCGGATCCAAATTCCACAATCCCGCGTTTGGGTCAATATTGTTTAGAGAAAAATTGGTTGTCTGAAGTCCAGCTTAAGGCAGCATTGCACTATCAAAACTACCTCCGAGAGCATGGTCACAAGGAGAGATTGGGAGATATTTTGGTTTCTTTTGGCTATATTGACAAAAAGCAACTAAAACAAGCCCTTGACCATTTAAATACGGAGTATAATAATCGTTTTATGGATTAGGCATGGTTTCTAAAAATATTTAATGGAAACCCCGGCTAACTACCGGGTTTTTTTTACCCTTTGAACCCGCAGGCTTAAAATCCGGTTGCATGGGCAGGGGAAAGCTGCTATAATCCGGTGGATAATTTTTCAGGAGAAATTAATGGCTACTAGACTTTTGGCAGATTCTGTAAAGAAACAACCCAAGCTAATACTTCTGGTGGCGGCGCTGCTGGGAGTATGTTTTTTTGTTTTTGTTATGATGCCTGCTGCCAGGGCGGAACCAAAACTAATCAAGACCTCGCCTGAAGCTAATACTTACCTTGAGTATAATAATTTACCGGTAAGGGTAACGCTTACTTTTAATGAGAAGTTGAAGGCGGATACCAGCACTTTTAGTATTAAACGCGAAGATGGCGTTGATAAAGATGTAATAATCAACCCTAAAGTTAACCCTGATAACCCTACTGAGATGTTTGCGGATTTGCCCACACGGCAAGAACTCGGCTCTGACCGCTATACGGTTACTTATACGGTTGTTTCCGAGGCAGATAGTTCGGTTGGGGCAGGTTCTTCCCAATTCTTTATTCTCCCACAGGGAAAAAGCGTTTTTGATTTAGGCTACCTCTTTACCACCCCAAGTTCTGCTTTTACCAGCGATTGGAAGGGGTATAATTACCCACCACTGGGTACCATTTACTTCTTTATTGCTTTGCTGGGTACAATTGTAGCTAACTTCTTTTATTTCTATGGTCGTTACCAATTTTTTAGTAAAAACCGCCTGGTTTTTACCGTTGTATCGCAGGCAAGCAAAAATCTGGCGATAATAACTAGCCTCGCCTTTGTATTTTTCTTGTGCCGTATTGCGGTATTACAGCCCTTCAACGCGCGTGTGTTCTTGTATGCGATTGCGATTTACTTCCTTTTCCTGATAGTTCGCGGGGCTATTTATATGTCGCGAAAATTCCCCAAGGTACGTGCTGAATGGGAAGCTTTGCAGTTGAAGAATAAGCCCAAGAAGGTAGCAACCCCAGTTGTAGCTACTTCGAATGCGAGCGCAGATGCTGGTAGCAGCAATTCCTCGGAAGGCGAGGATAAAGCTGCCGATGGTAGTGAAAAGCCACGCGGCCTTTCCAAACGCGGGGAAAAACGTCGCGCTAAGAAGAAATAATTAGAACCTAGCAATTAGCTGATTCTTATATCCTCTCTGCAACTAGTGCAGGGAGGATTTTTTATTAAATAGTGGAGGTTACTTTTTGAAGAAATCTTCTCGTTTGGTGAAAAACTTAGTGGCTGTATCTATTATCTTACCGGGGACTACCGTAAATTGGTCACGTACAACCCTTGCCGGGTCTAGATTTTGGCGAGATTGCTCGTTTCGTATTGCGCTGAACTGCACTATTACCCCAAAATTCCAGATTACAAAGAGAACACCTAACCCGATTACTACCCAACGAGACATCCAGCGGCGATGTTCAGCCAACCACCAACCCAGATAGCCTATTCCTACGATATATACTAGGCTTACTCCTACCATTCGGCGTGCTCCGTAAGAGCCTGCCATCGTCCAAGTCAGGAAGGAAGCAGAAATATAGAGTTCGGCAAAATAGGCGGCAAACAGCACTATACCAATGAAGCGCAACTTGCGGTTGAACCACATCATTATTATGCCTACTATAGCGGGAATCAGCACCGGCGCCCATAGAAACATCCCATGATCAGGGTCAATCATCAAGCCCAGCAATTGAGGGTTCAGAAATCGAAGTTTGTTGCCTACTATAGTGCTAGGGCTAGGATGCCCATTGAGGAATTGGTAAGTAATTATTTGAGGGATAAAACCAATTATTAGTCCGACTACCAATAGCAGATTGCTGCCGAAAAAGCGGCGTATTTCGCTCCAGTTACGTTCTCGTAACCAGAAACGATAACTGAATAGCGCCTCAATCGCCACTATTACCATAACCGTACCGTCTTGCTCACGCACCATTGTCATTAGTGCGCCAAGCACGCCCAGCGCGAACCATGCTTTTAAACTGCGCTTTCCCGGTACAAACCGTCCGGCTTCTTCTATTTTCCAGCCCCGTGTCCGATACCATACAAAAACCCAAAGTGAGATTGCAAAGAGGGAATTGGCATGCGACATCGGCGGGGTTATTGACATGTAAAAAATCAAGGGCGAAGCGAGCCAAATGACAATACAACCGAAGGCTGCCCAAAAGCGCGATAAAAACTCGCGAGCCAGTAGATAACACATTATGATTCCGGCAAAACCATACAGCAGCGAGGCGAAAGTTACAGAGAAAATATAGAAAGGTGAATACCCGTTAGGGTTAAAGGCTTTGATGCCGACAGCGTTTCCCAACGAGCTAATCCCATGTGCTGTAAGGTAAAAGGGTGACCACAGTAAAGCTGAACCGATTGGGGCAACATTTATCGGCAGGTTATTCTCGTTTTTCTTGTCCAGCAGGTCTTTCTTGAAGCTCTCATATTTGGGGGGATTTATGCTGATGAAATATTCGTATTCATTGGTAAAATCCAGATTGAAATCGAAGACTATAGAATGCAAGTATGAGAAATACTGGATTTCATCGCTGGCGTAGATGCGGGCAGTAAACAAGGGAATGGTGAGTATAAAGACGAGGCATAAAGCCAATATCCCTTTGTCCGCCCGGTTATAGAGCTTTCTTATCCTTGAGACGCTTTTGGAAGCGGCAGGCTGTGGCTTAATTTCGGCATCGTTCATCAGTGTTACTGGTTTCCTTTATATGCCACCGCTGCAATGCCCCCACCTACAATGGGCGGGTAGGGTATATTGAGCGACCAGCCCAACTTGCGGATACTACGTGACCACATCGGTTTCATGCCGCTACGCCACTTCACCTTGCCGAATCCGGCTTCTTTGAAGAGGCGCACTACTTGGGGTGGGGTCATCAGATTAATGTGAGTGGAATCTTGGTATCCAATCCAAACTTTCCCACGCGCTTTAGCCCAAAATCGGCGCATATCCCAAAGGCTTGGGGTGGTGACAATCAGGCAACCACCCGGCATTAACGCACGATAACAATCTTCTACTAATTTGGCGGGATTGTGTAGATGTTCAACTACCTCGCTGGCAAGCACAACATTGAAAGAATTGGGGGCGAAAGGCAAACCATTCTCAAGATTTGCTGCCACCAACTTAGCTTGCGGGGCGCGCTTACGAGCTTCCAACAGCGGATATAGCACCAAATCGCTACCGGTTACGCTAAAGCCCAAACGCTGTAGATAACCCAACGCCGGACCTGCGCCACATCCAGCATCCAGAAAACGAGGATGCGTACTTGCGCCGATTCCGGCGTAATGTAGCAAACGCCCATATTGGACTTCGGCTTTTTCCTCTGACTTGCTGATTTGCCCTGAAAAATACTCTTCGTTATATCGCGTTTCCAACATCAACCCTGAATTTCTGCTGCAAAATCCAATATAGCGCGGGCGCGGTTGGCATAGGTATGCGTCAGCACCTTCAACCTGCCCTTTTCTCCCAACTTGTTTGCGTCTGCCAGATTACAATAAGCCCGGCATAATGCTTCTTTCATAGCGGTCACCTCGCCCCGCTTGAAATAAAACGCCTCGTTTTGCCCCAGAATTTCCTGCAAAGCGGGTAGCTCAGGTAGCATTACAGGTCGCCCTACTGCCGCATATTCGAACATTTTGAGCGGCGATGCGGTAATATCGGTTACGGTGTCGGGAATTGCCAGCAACGATGCAGCATTCAGATACAGATTTACCCTATCCGGCGCGATTTGCCCCACACATTTTACTCGCTCTGATATTCCCAGTTTTATCGCTATCGCTTTCATTTCTTCTTGCTCGAAAGGGCGACCCCCTACTAGGTAAAGGTAGGCATTGGCGCTTTCTTGCTTAACAAAGATACTGAAGGCTTCCAGCAATTTATCCAAACTGCGGTAAGCGAAAGTAAGACCGCTATAGGCAACGATAAAGGCATCGAGCGGTATATCCAGCTTTTTGCGACTTTCCTGCTGCGATTGTGTGCGATAAACGCTGTCATCGAAAGCATCGGGGATAACCGTAAAGCCTTTGTTTTTAGCCCGGTAGCCCTGTGCAGTGGCATACTCTACAAAAGCTTGTGTCAGTGAAACTACCCCATCGGCTTTGCCCATTACAGTGTGATCTACTTTTTCTAGCCAGCCTTTAAGGCTTTTAGCGCGGCTAGGGTTGCGCTGTTCTAGGTCGTGCGCTTCGTAGATTATTTTTGCGCCGATTAGTTTTCGCCAATAACGTAAAAGGAAATAAGTAACGATAACATCCCGCGAATAGATAACCTTGTAGCCCCGCCCTGAAACCCGTTTGATTACTAGCCAGAAACCCACCAGTAGCGCAAAGAAAGCCCGCTCGGCGTAGCTCCAAGGAAATTTCTTTATAAGCGGGAAATTGCTGAAATAATTCAGAGGTAATCGTGGCAAGTGCCTCGCTCTAACTTCAAGGTCGGCAAAGCGGCTAGGGCGTGATAACAGGCGTGGTATCAACACTTCGGTACTTTGATTCAGGTGCTTGAGTTCGCGGCAAGTGGTATAAGTCTGGATGGCGTTTGCCGATTTCAAGGTCAGGCTGGAGGGATAAGCTACATAGCAAAGCCTGAAGTTAGTTTTTTTCTTTTTGGACGGGTCAAGGAGTCCCTTATAAAACTCCAACAAACGTTCTCCGGTGCGGGTTGAGTTATATTGCACCGCGAAAGCCGGACCTTGCTTGCCCATTTCGTTGAGCTTTGGCAAGGCTTCGAGAATGCCTTCCGCCAATGCCTCCGCGCTAAAGGGGTCAACGCTGATTGCTGCCCCTGCTTTAGAAGCATACAAAGCCACCCCGCTGGTGCGTGTGACTACCGAAGGAGTTCCAACTGCCGCCGCTTCCATCACCACTTTGTTGAGAGCTTCCCGTAAAGAAGGCACAATTACCAAATCGGCTCCTGCCAGATAATCCTGCGAGCGGCTGAAGTCGATTTTCCCGGTGAAAACCACATCTTCCTTTGCCCCCACTTTATTCGCTAAATCTTCTAGATAGCGGCGATAATCCCCAAAGCGTGGCGTAATACGACTAGGACCGCACACCAACAGGTTTATATCACCATAGCGTCGCCGAATTTCGGGCATGGCTTTAATCAGCCAGTCAATGCCTTTTACCGGGTGCAAACGACCAAACGAGATCAGGATTGGTCCCGGATTTAAACCATAACGTTCGCGAAGTTCTTGCTGGTAACGTTTTTTGTTTTCTGCCAAATCTAAGCCAGCGGACGGATATACATTGTCGCTGATATTGAGCAAGATAACGGTCATCTTGTCAGGGTTTGCGCCCAGTTGCAAGCCGTAGGCTTCGTTTACCTCGGAAATAGCGCGAATACCCAATGCCCGCCGAAAGGCAAATCGCGCCAGCATACGCGGCATAAAATAACGGGCGTAACCGTAATCGTATTCGGGCAGTCGTGTAACATCTGCACCCTGCAAATGCACCACAAAGGGCAATTTGATTAATAATGAGCTAATAGCTACCACTGCGCCTAATGGGAAAGCCGCTTCGACATGGATAAAATCATAATCTCGGCGATGCTTCCACAGAAAGATTACATATCCCCAAAGCAGTTCCAGAAAGAAGGCATATCGGATAGTTCTACCACAAAGCCAGCGCAAACCCCGTCGTAACAGGTTTCGCTTAAACCTGATTGCATGTATCTTTACCTCGCCCGCTTCGTTGGCGAAGGCTTTAGCGCCTACTTCCCCGCTGCCACTGTAATCCGCAAGGCTAATTACATCTACTTTATGTCCATTCTGGCGATAATGGCTGATAATTTCGCTGTGTACTTCGCTGGCGATAACCTGCGGTCCGTATGACATTATGGCGTATAAAATTCTCATCTAGGGTCTTCTGCACCTGAAGCTGTGGCATTTTTGTAGGGTTTAGTACAAACCTCACTATAAAGTTTTTCGAATTGCTTCATAATCTGAGGAGTGAAATATTTCTTCACCGCTTCCTTGCCATTCTCGGACAATTTATGACGCAGAAAAGGATTTTCCAGAGCATGATTAATCGTACTGGCAAGACTGGCAGCGTTGTCATAATCGAATAATAGCCCGTTTACCCCATGAGTTACAATCTCATCAATTACCGGAATACGGGTGCTGATTACCGGACAACCTGCGCTCATAGACTCAAGCAAGGGAATCCCGAATCCCTCATAACGGGTAGGCAGTACATATAAATCGCTGCTAAGGAACAGGGCAGCTTTTTCTTCTTCGCTTAAGTGAGTGGGCAATTGGATGTAACCACGCATACCCGTTTCATCCACAATACTCAGAAGGTCGTCTCGATGGATGGGACTATGCCCGGCAAAGATGAAACGTGCCTGTGGGTATTGCTGAATAATTGCTGGAATGGCTTTTGCCAGCAAGTCGAAGCCTTTGCGGTATTTTAGCTGTCCCAAATAGAATATTCGCAGTTCATCATGCGATTTGGGAGCAGGCTCAATTCCTTCCAGCCAATCCTGATCTTGCGCAATTGGAATAACTTCGGTGCGCTCGCGTTTGACACCCAGTTTTATCAGTACCTCTCGCTCATGCTCGGATAGCGCCACTACTTTTTTCGCTTGAAGGATAGGCGCATGCCACAGGTAATTTTTAATGGCGCGCTTTGGCTTAAAACGATGCAGCAACGACTTGAATAGCTGGGGTAGGGTTGTAATTATCTCATCGTATTTCGGAGGAGTTTCCAGCGGTCTATCGCGGTCGTCCACTAAATAAGGGTCGTGGAGCATACCCAAAGGACTTAGCACTACCGGAATACGGCGCATGCGGCAAATGAGGGTAGCTAGATAGTTGAACTGATTACTGTGATGATAAAGATGCACTACATCTGGACGCTGGTCACGTAGCAGGCACTTGATCAGATCAAATGAAAGCCACTGGCGATGTCGAAGGCGTTTAACTTCAACTCCGTCTATTACTTCACGTTTCTCTTTATTCCAACTCTGATTTCCTAGATAGACATAGGCGCTAACTTCATATCCGGCTTTTACCAACGCGCGCGCATAGACCCGTTCGGGCCAGCTTACGAATTCTCTGGTAATGCCGTTTGTGGTGATAATCAAAATCCTCAAGCGTTGTCACCAATCAGCTATAATTCTTTTAGTTTTGAAGGTTAAGTTTATATCAAGTGGCAGGGTTTGACAAGAAAGGTTAGCAACAAGCGAAGAATACTCGCTAAGAGGGTTTGGTTGCACTACCATAAATAAAGTAATGGGGAGTTACTTTGATGTCAGGCACAAATCCGACGGCGCTTAAGCTCTCGCTGAGTTCAGCTTGCTCGTAAAAAATCTTGACTACTTTGAAAGAACTGCCATCATTCAATTTACGAGTGCGGTAAATGGTTTCATCCTCACGGAGAGGCGCGTCCTTTGCAGTTGAGGTTGGCTCTAAGCGAGAATCTATCAGAAAGCAATGCCCACCCGGTTTGGTAGCGCGGTAAATTTTGTTCAGGAAAGCGGAAAGCAATTCCGGTGGGACATGGGATAGCCAGAACGAGAAAAATACCAGTTCGTATTGTCGTTGTGGTTCCCACTCGAAAAGATCAACCTGTTCATAGGTAATTGCCGGGCTGTTTAATTTCGTTCTGTTTATTTCTATCACTTCGGGCGAAGCATCCAACGCGGTGATGTTGCGTGCTACCTTTACAAGCTCTTGCGTCCAGATTCCTGTTCCGCAAGCCAACTCAAGGGCGGTTTCAACGGGCGGGTTTTGCAGCAATTCTTGTCTTACCTGTTTTGCTTCGTCAAACCAGAGTTGATTTAACTCAGCGCCACGGTCGTAGCGCCCTTTTCGATAGAACCACTCGTCATATTCCTCGGCACGTTTGCGGTAATATTCAATTTGTTCCTGCAATATTTCTTGCGACATCAGAAGTTATTAAAGGCTTGGTTTATTAAGTTACTTAAAGATTCTCCGGGATTATTGCGATCGAGATTTTTGAGAGTCATCAGGGCGCGGCTAATAGCGGCGACTTCCTGCCCATTTAGCACATTCCAACCCTGTATTAGCTGAACCCGCTTCATAACTAATTGGCGGTTAAAGAGGGCATAATACGCGGTGGTTGAGGCAAGCGCATTCAGGATAGTGCGGGCATGTTCTTCTGAGGGGCAACAGCGTGCTATCCATGCGCGCAACTGCCCACCATCGCGTTCATCCAAATAGCGATTTATAAGATATGAAATTCCGGTTATATCTACCACTCCGCCTACGATTTTCCACCGCTCCAGAAAAGACAGCTTCCCAAATCCGGGTAGTTCCATCAATTGTATTAATAATTGCTGGCTGGTGTAGTGTGGTTCGTAGGGGAATTGGCGAATTCCGTACTCAGATTCTGCCATTATCGCTATAAGCTCGCGCAATATTTCATCCGCGCGGTTGTAATTGCCATCCCGGTAGTGCATTTCGTGGGCTATTTCATGGATTACTAGGTTATAGGTTTCCTCTTCCGGCAAGAGTCCCAGACCAACATAAGCCCCGACGCTACGGTTGAAAGCGCCGTAATGTTCGCCACGCATATAGCGGTTCATAAACTGTTCTTCGCCAAAATGCAAGCGGTTTTGAATCAGGTCGGCAGGGCAGTCAAATTGCCATAATTCTTTTACACGGCGACGGGTGGTATTGATTATATTGGTAAAATTGTAAACGTAGCCGTTCACTTCCAACATATAGCCGGATAAATCGGCGAATTCGAGGGTTTTATAGTTTCCTTTTTGAACCAGCCCCAACCGCATGAATTACCTCTCTTTGCACAATTAAAGAGCATAACCAAAACCAGCCGATAATCGTTACACTCGACTTGAGTGCAATTATAAGCCCCGTATAGATGGCTTGAAGTAGGCAAGACTACAAAGGGTGGTGGTGAAGGCGCGCCCTCCACCACGCGGACTTATTCTAGCCGAAGCAGCGGAAGCGCACTACCGGTTTGCGGGCGGCGGTAGTTTCATCCAAGCGCAGCACCGGCGTATTATAGGGGGCATTCTTAACCAAATCCGGGCTGTCATCCACTTCCTGCGCGATTTTAAGCATATCGACGGCAAACTGATCGAGGGTGGTTTTGCTCTCGGTTTCGGTTGGCTCAATCATTATAGATTCTTCCACAATTAGCGGGAAGTAGATGGTAGGTGCATGATAGCCATAGTCCAACAGGCGCTTTGCTATATCCAGCGTTTTAACGCCTTTTGCCTTCTGTCGTCGCCCACTCAACACAAATTCATGCATGCAGGTGCGATCATACGGTAAATCATACGCTCCTTTTAGTTTGTGCATCAAGTAGTTGGCATTCAGCACTGCGTTTTCGCTGACTTGGCGCAGTCCAATTGCTCCATGTACCCGTATATAGGTAAGGGCGCGCACGTGCATCCCGAAGTTACCCCAGAAAGAGCGAACTTTACCGATAGATTCAGGCAGATGCTTGAAATAATAGCGAGCATCACCATTTTCGCCAAGTTCTTTTTCCACGACCGGACCGGGCAAGTAAGCGGCAAGATGGGTTTTCACACAAACAGGTCCGCTACCGGGACCACCACCACCATGGGGAGTGCTAAAGGTTTTGTGAAGGTTAATGTGCATAACATCAAAACCGATGTCACCCGGTCTGGCAATGCCCATTATTGCATTGAAGTTTGCGCCATCTCCATACATCAAACCGCCTGCTTGGTGCACTATTTCGCAGACTTCCAGCAAATTTTCGTCAAATAGCCCTAGTGTGTTTGGATTGGTGAGCATTAACCCGGCTGTATCAGGACCGACCATTTGCCGTAAATGCGCTAAATCTACATTTCCCCGACTATCCGATTTAATAGTTATAACCTGATACCCGCATATGGCAGCGGTTGCGGGGTTAGTACCGTGTGCTGCATCTGGAACCAGAATCTTGGTACGGGCTTTATCGCCACGTGCCAGATGGTAAGCGCGGATACAAAGCACTCCAACCAACTCGCCTTGCGCCCCTGCGGCAGGTTGCAGGGAAACCGCATCAAACCCAGAAACCTCAGCCAGCGCTTTCTGCAAATCGTATTGTACCTGAAGTGCGCCCTGTACCGTATCTTCGCTCTGTAGGGGGTGAACATCAAAAAATCCGGGCAAACGCGCTATATCCTCGTTTAATTTGGGGTTGTACTTCATGGTACAGCTACCCAAAGGATAGAAGCCCCCATCTATGGAATAATTAAAGCGGGATAGATGGGTAAAATGACGCACCATATCTAGTTCGGCTACTTCGGGCAAACCGATTTTATCTGGATCACGCAGAAATGAATTATCTGGTAAAGTGGTGGTGGGTACATCCAGTTCGGGCAGCGAATAGGCTTTGCGTCCGGGTGTGCTGATTTCGTAGATTAGAGGCTCAAGGGCAGCGGTCATAGTAGGTAAAATCTCCTTCAAAAGCAATTATCGGGATTTTCGCAGATTGCAATAATTATAACATAAATCAATTATGCCGTAATACTCGGCAATCTTGCTTTATTAGCTGATTATAGTATAATTCTCAGAATTGATTAAATTTGAAAGCTATAAAAGGACTAATTTTTTAATGGATACTTTACAGGAGAGCGAATTATCGCTTAGTTTGCCCGGAGATTTGGTTTTGCGTCGGGCGAATCCGGCAGACCTCGAAAACTTGCTTGATTTGCAACGTAACGTGTTAGGCAAAGATTCGTATGAAGAAATCAAATATTTGCTGGCTTTACCCTATCCCAATTTTTCGATAAGTGATTTTCTGGTTGTCAACGATTTGCAGAATACTATTGTTTCTGCTCTATGTTTGATGGAAACACAAAGACACTTTGGCGACACGGTTTTAAAGGTAGGGATGCCCGAATTTGTAAGTACCCATCCAGATTACCGAAACCGTGGGCTTATACGTGCTATGTTTTCAGTAATCGAAAGCTGGATGCAGGCGCGAGGGTATGCCTTTGGTATAATCGGTGGGATTGGCTATTTTTACCGACTTTTTGGTTATGAATATGCTGTGGATATGCATTGTATTGGAAATCTAAAAGTCGAAACGCATTTGGGTAAAATTCCGGTACAAGACGGAATTGAGGTACGCTCGCTGGTTGAGGCTGATGCTCCGGCTATCTTTCGTTTGCAGCAAGCACGCAACCGGGGGATTGATATTTATAACGAGTTAAGTGAGGAGACTTGGCGATGGCGCGCCCGTACCTATAACCTAATAAGCAATGGAATTGAAGATTGGGTTGCGTTAAAGAATGGTCAGGTACTTGGTATAGCCTCGCTTAGCGGTAAGCTCCCCAAATTGAGGATGTGGAACTTTTACGGAACCGAAGAAGCTGCCGCAGCACTGATTGCGCGCGCTCTTGAAATGCCCGGTTTGGATGCTTTGAAGTTAGACCAAGACCCTGAAACCACACAGGGGCGTTGGATGCTAGAACTTAGCCCGCTACTTCAGAACAACTATGGTTGGTATATCAAAGTGATTGACCCACTACGAGGCTTTACCGAGCTAAAAGGTGAATTTGAGAAACGAATTTCCGCTTCATCTTTTGCCGAATTAACCCGCGACCTTGAGCTTGGTTTTTATAGATTCGGCATTTGCCTAAAATTTGAATCCGGCAAGATCATACAGATAAATACCCTTCCAAGCGCAGGTGAGTTAAAAATCAGTATCCCGCCCGATCTTCTACCAAAACTGTTCTTTGGCTATCGCGATTTGAACCAGCTTGCAGGGATTTATCCTGACCTATATGCTCAAGGGGATAACTGGGAATTATTGCGCACTCTTTTCCCACGTCTGCGTTCAAATATGCGCTTTATACTTTGAGGTTAGCTTATGTTTCAAGAATATCATAACGGTGAATATATTATCAGTACCGACCCGGCAAAACAGGATGCCGTAGCAATACAAGCTTATCTGAGTCGTTCCTACTGGGCGGAGGGAATACCGCTGGAAATAGTGGAAAAATCGTTGCTCAACTCGCTATGTTTCGGACTGTTCCATAATAAACTTCAGGTTGGATTAGCCCGAGTAATCACCGACCGTGCTACCTATGCTTATCTCGGCGATGTATATGTATTGGAAGAGCATCGCGGTAAGGGTCTTAGCAAATGGTTGCTGGAATGTGTGGTTTCTCACCCGGATTTGCAAGGTTTGCGCCGTTTTTCGTTGGCAACCCGTGATGCTCATAGCCTTTACCAACGCTATGGTTTTACGCCGTTAAAAGTGCCTGATCGAATGATGGAAATTACCCGACCCGATATATACAAGCAAAATTCAAATATTTAATTGGCATTCCAGCGCCTTTTTGATACAATATATCAAAATCGTTTTTGAGTGTATTGCTTTTGTTAGCGTAGCTGAAAATGTCAGATAAATTGCCTAAAAACTTATCAAATTTTCCCGATCTGCGCAGCATTTCGCTCGGTGAGGAGTGCGGACCCGAATGCCACGAAGAGGGACATAATCCCTTGCTTGAGCTTAAGGATTTGTCGGTATCCTATGGGCAAAACACCGTTCTTTCGGAGGTTAGTTTCAAGCTCGGCAGCGGACAATTGGTAGGCATAATCGGACCTAACGGGGCTGGCAAAAGCACCCTGATTAAAAGCATACTGGGTTTAACTCCCTATCGCGGACGGGTACTGGTTAATGGTCTTCCGGCAAAACAGGCGCGTTTGAAACTGGCTTACGTACCTCAGAAAGAGGAAGTACGCTGGGATTATCCGGTTACTGTGGAAGATGTAGTTATGATGGGGCGTTATCGTCGTATCGGCTGGGTGCGTGGTCCGAGAAAAGATGACCACGTAGTGGTTGAGGAAGCGTTGGAGTCGGTGGATATGTTGCCACTGAAGCATCGCCAAATCAGCCAACTATCCGGTGGACAGCAACAGCGCGTATTTGTGGCGCGGGCGCTGGCACAGCAGGGCGAGATTATTTTGCTGGATGAACCGCTAACCGGAGTCGATACCACCAGTCAGGAAGTGATTATTAATATAATCAAGCACCAACGTAAGCATGGAAAACTCATTCTGATGGCAACCCACGATTTAAATGCGGCTGCCCGCGAATGTGACAATATTGCCTGTATCAATCGTGGGTTGATTGCGCTTGGCACCTCGCGGCAGGTTTTTACACCCGAAATCTTGGCTCGTACCTATGGTGGGCGGGCTGTTTCTTTGCAAGGCGAATCTTCGACCTTTATCCTCGACTAAAAATCTAGCTAGAAATCTACAACAATGAAATCTGAACAAGCTATTGAATTTTCGTTTAATAACCGCAAACAATTAGAAGAAAGCGACCGGGCAGCCTGTTACCATTGCTGCAAAGTTTTTGACCCCTCTGAAATTCAGGTCTGGTTTGATGGAGGCGTTACCGCGATCTGCCCTTATTGCGGGATAGACGCGGTGCTTGGCTCGAAAGCGGGCTTCCAATTCACCGATAAGGTTTTAGGTGAGCTTCGGAAGAAGTGGTTTTGAGTTATTTGAAAACATACAGAATTACGATTGAAGTAATACCCCACAGGAAAATATCAATAAGTAGCGGATAATCCTTCAATAGCGTTTCTTCAGGGCTGCCCCCTTCATCTCTTCGGTACACTAGATAAAGGTAGCGGAAAATGGCGTAAAGTACAAAGGGAATGGTGAGGGGCATCAAATTATTTTTGGGCAGGTTAGGTGCGGTTATCGTATAGAGCGAGTAGGCGATTACCACTGAGCTTGTTACCACCGAAATCATTTCCTGTACTAACTCCGAAGTGTACTCTTTCAGAATACGGCGATGGTCGGTTGCTCCATCTGCCAGTAATACCAGTTCATGTCGCCGTTTTGACAGCCCCAAAAAGAGCGATAGCAGCATAGTACAAACCAACAACCACACCGACACATTTACCTCAATTACAAATGCGCCCCCTACTGCTCGTAGCACAAAGCCAGAGGAAATGGTAAATACATCTATAATCACTATATTTTTCAGGTAGAAGCTATAGGCAATCTGGATAATGAAGTACGTGCTGATAATTGCCCCGAATTTCCACGAAAGCAGAAGACTGATGGGAATGGTAATAGCTACCAGCAATATCATTGCTAGAAATGCTACTCGTGGTTTTAATTTGCCAGAAGGCAACGGGCGATAACGTTTCTTGGGATGCTGCCGATCTTTCTCAATATCCACCAGATCGTTTAGCAAATAAACTGCGCTGCTTATGGAGCAGAAAAGAATAAAGGCAACAAAGGCTTTTAATAGAAAACTGTATTGAAACAAATGGTTATCGAACACAACACCAGCAAAAACAATCGCGTTCTTGGGCCATTGTTTGGGTCTCATAGCTAGAATCAGGTATTTTATGGTAGACAAATCTCGAAAATTCCTTCCTTCAAAAGAAACTGGCTCAAACCTTCTTGGAGGTTGGTTGCTAAACTATCGAGGATGATACCCAATTAGTGGCAGTGCGTCAAACTTCTGTAAGAGTTGTATTAGAGTTAGCACTCTAATGCCTCAATTGCTAAAATCGTTAAAAAATGAAGAAAAACTAAGATTTGAATAGAGAATAAACTCAAAATAATTATATAAATGCTTATAAATACTGCTAAGCATTCTTGCGTGGTAAGGTCAAGTGGAATAACATAGCACTAGAGTTAGCACTCGCAACATGTGAGTGCTAATAAGGCATATTAATACCAATGTCTAATATGATGAAGCTCGGTAACTTGCCGAGTGGAGTAAAGACAAATTTTGAAGGAGGCAAGACTCAAATGGCAGTCACTCTCAAACCGTTGGGCGACCGTGTTGTGATCGAACCAACTCCTAAAGAAGAAGTGA
This sequence comes from Candidatus Chlorohelix allophototropha, assembly GCF_030389965.1. Classification (NCBI taxonomy): domain Bacteria; kingdom Bacillati; phylum Chloroflexota; class Chloroflexia; order Candidatus Chloroheliales; family Candidatus Chloroheliaceae; genus Candidatus Chlorohelix; species Candidatus Chlorohelix allophototropha. The sequence goes on along the minus strand of NZ_CP128399.1, from coordinate 2,474,811 downwards.
CCAAGAGTGGTATCGTTCTACCTGATACCGCCAAAGAAAAACCCCAAGAAGGCACAATAGTTGCAGTTGGTGCTGGTCGTTTGAACGATAAGGGTGAGCGGGTAGCTTTGGACGTTAAGACTGGCGATAAGGTGCTATATGCCAAGTATGCCGGTACCGAGTTCAAGCATGAAGGTAAGGAATATCTGATTCTCGGTGAGAAAGATATCCTCGCAATAATCGTAGCATAAGCCTTTATTCAATTGTATCAGTAAATAAATAAGGAGAAATAATAATGGCGAAACAGCTGCAAAATGCAGATGAGGCGCGCCAATCGCTTAAACGCGGTGTGGACATTCTGGCGAATGCGGTAAAGACTACCCTTGGTCCTAAGGGTCGTAACGTAGCCTTGGACAAAAAGTTCGGTGCCCCTACCGTCACCCATGATGGTGTAACTGTTGCTAAAGAAATCGAACTCAAAGATCCTTTTGAAAATATGGGCGCGCAACTTCTTAAGGAAGCCGCTACCAAAACCAATGATGTTGCCGGTGACGGAACTACCACTGCAACCGTGTTGGCTCAAGCCATTGTGCATGAAGGTCTGCGCAACGTGGCTGCCGGTGCAAACCCGATGCAGCTTAAAAAAGGTATCGACCTTGGTACCAATGCAATTGTAGAAAAACTTAAAAGCTATAGCCGCGAAGTAAGCACCCGCGAGCAAGTAGCTCAGGTTGCAACTATTTCTGCTGCCGATGCCGAAATTGGCGACTTGATTGCTGATGTTATGGAGAAGGTCGGCAAGGACGGGGTTATCACCGTTGAAGAGAGTCGCGGTCGTGAATACGAAAAAGAATATACCGAAGGTATGCAAATTGACCGTGGTTATATCAGCGCTTACTTCGTTTCTAACTCAGAGCGAATGGAAGCCGTACTGGATGACCCGTTAATTCTAATCACCGATAAGAAGATTTCCGCTATTTCCGAAGTGCTGCCCATCCTTGAAAAGGCTTTGAGCATGACCAAGAATTTCTTGATTATTGCTGAGGATGTTGACGGTGAGGCGCTGGCGACTTTAGTGGTGAACAAACTGCGCGGTACTTTGAACGTACTGGCGGTTAAAGCTCCCGGTTTCGGCGATCGCCGCAAAGAAATGTTGCGCGATATTGCTATACTGACCGGTGGACAGGTTATCAGCGAAGAATTGGGTCGCAAACTTGACTCCGCTAGCCTCCAGGATTTAGGCAAAGCCCGTCGTGTAGTGTCAACCAAAGATGATACCACTATCATTGAAGGTCATGGCGACGAGAAAGATATCAAAGCTCGCGTAGATCAAATTAAGGCGCAGATTGAAACCACCACCAGCGACTTCGATCGTGAGAAGTTGCAGGAGCGGTTGGCTAAATTGGCGGGTGGCGTTGCTGTAATCCGTGTAGGTGCCAGCACCGAAACCGAACTGAAAGAGAAGAAGCACCGCGTTGAGGATGCCTTGAGCGCAACCCGTGCTGCGGTTGAAGAAGGTTTTGTGCCCGGTGGTGGTGTAGCTCTGATCAACTCTATCAGCGCCCTTGAGGACGTGGTAGCAACTGGCGATGTATTGACCGGTGTGAACATTCTACGCCGCGCTCTAACTGAGCCACTGCGCCAGATCGCCGTAAACGCTGGTCAGGATGGTTCGGTAGTTCTTCAGACCGTACAGCGCCTTTCTGCCGAGCAGAAGAACCCTCACCTCGGCTACGATGTGATTAGCGGTGAATATGTGGACTTGATTGAAAAAGGTATTATCGAGGCTGTAAAGGTAACTCGCAGCGCTCTTGAGAATGCCGCTTCAATTGCCGGTATGATACTCACCACTGAAGCTCTTATCACTGATCTGCCGGAAGAAAAATCGGCTGCTCCCGCGATGCCGGGCGGTGGTATGGATTACTAAAAGAGCTTTAACCGCTCTCCCTCTCCTGAATTTCTCAGGAGAGGGTTTTTTTATTGCGGTGCTATTTAAGAGGTATAGACATTTGTAATACCGCCATCCGCAACAAGCGTTTGCCCGGTAATATAATTAGAAGCGGAAGATGCCAGAAATAAGGCTACTCCTGCTATGTCTTCGGTGTCGCCGATACGTCCGGCAGGGGTTTGAGCAATCATTTTGTTGGCTAGTCCTTCATTTTGCCAAAGTACACTACTCATCTTAGTCTTGATAAAGCCGGGCGCAATTGCATTTACCTGTATATTTGAAGCACCCAATTCATTGCCAAGTGTCATAGTCATATGAATAACTCCGGCTTTAGTAATGCCATACAGACCTTGCCATGCGAGCGAATGCAGACCGGCGATAGAAGCTACATTAATTATTTTGCCACCGCCACGCTTTTGCATTGAAGGCACGGAGGCTTTAATTGCCCAGAAATAGCCCTGCAAATTGACCTGAATAGTTTTTTCCCAATGGCTGTCTTCGCTTTCGAGCAAGGGACCATAATGTGGGTTAGTGGCGGCGTTGTTTACTAAAATATCTATACCGCCAAAGGTTTCTATAGACTTGTTTATTAGCGCATATACCTGATCTTTATTGCTGGTGTTAGTGGGAACAATCAGCGCCTTTCGGCCTAATGCCTCGATAGTGGCGGCAGTTTCATCTAACCCTTCTGTTTTACGTGAGGCAATTACTAAGTCTGCTCCGGCTTTTGCCAATCTCACCGCAATTGCTTCTCCGATACCACGTGATGCGCCTGTTACTACTGCTACTTTACCGGACAAATCAAAACCACTATCGCTCATCTCGTTACTCCTCTCTAAATTGTATTAGGCTGGAAATGTAAGGAGTATTATACCAAGATTTGAGCAGAGGGCAGTTTAAGCCGGAAATATCTGGAAAATGGCAGTAATTCGCAGTTGACTCTTTAAGGTCAACTATGTTATAACTTGTGTAATATCCTATGATACTGCTTTAAATCGGTCATTTTCGGTCCTCTCGGTCTCTCCAAAAATTCGGTCCACCTTTCGGGTTCCAAATCGGGTTCTTTTTATTTGCAAAGTATTACCCTAGAACAATGGGACCTGCACCCCAGAAATAATTAATTCCCACGGGACAAAAGCACTTTAACAATCGGTTACATGTAAACTATTAGCACGTATGTACTAATCTGATAACCACGTCGGGGTTTAATTTGACCTACCCTCCTTACAAATTTATAAACTTTTTGAGTCAAATCATAAAAACCCTTGTAATACATAGAATATTATGTATAATTACCTCAAGAAGTGGTGATTTGAGGCATTAAGTGGTGATTTGTGGGGACACTTACTACTTAAATCGTTCTGAATCTGTAAGTTTGCGTGTAAAAGAGAGCCTATTTCGGGAGTAAGGCTGTGTTTTTTGGTAGCTACGAACATAATGTAGATATCAAGGGTCGGCTTGCCGTTCCTATCAAGTTCCGGAATGCACTAGAAGCCGGAATGTTTATTACTCGCTCCGTAGATAAATGCCTCGCACTTTACACCGATGTCGAGTTTCAGAAACTTGCCTCCGAATATGAAGCCCTTCCCACCACCGATCCAGATGCTCGCGCCTTACAGCGCAATTTCTTTTCCGGCGCATCCCCATGCGAGTTTGATAAGCAGGGGCGCATTACTGTTCCGCAGGAATTACGCAAATATGCCGCCATTGAAGGCGAAGATGTAACGGTAATGGTAATAGGCGTGAATAACCGTATCGAAATCTGGAGTAAAGAACGCTGGGAGCATGAGCAGGAAGTGGTCGAAGAGAAAGGCAGCGAAATGGCGGCACGTATGGGCAACCTACAATTGGTGTAATGATGACCCAGCCTTTAGGCAACTCTCCTCATTTCTCGGTATTGTGGCGTGAATCGCTGGAGGCTCTGAATCTAAGAGCGGGCGGTCGCTACATAGATGGCACATTGGGCGCAGGTGGTCATGCTTTTGGAATACTGGAGCGAATTGCCCCTGACGGTCAACTTTTAGGACTAGACGTTGATTCAATTGCTTTGGAGATTGCTCGAAAAAGGCTAGAACCTTTCAGTGATAATGCAAAGCTGGTTCAAAGTAATTTTTCCGGGATGGCGCAGGTAGCACGCGAATTAAATTTTTCGCCGGTGCAAGGGGTTTTGCTGGATTTAGGGGTCAGTTCTATGCAACTGGATAACCCCGCTCGCGGATTCTCCTTTCAAGGAGATGGTCCGCTGGATATGCGCCTAGGAGAAACTCAGGGAGATTTGACTGCCGCTCGCATTGTAAATGAATGGCGCGAAGAAGATTTGGTAAAAATCTTTTTCGAGGTCGGAGAAGAGCCGCAAGCGCGCCGCTTTGCCAGAGCAATTGTCGAGACACGCCAACACGCTCAATTTAAAACTACTTTGGAACTGGCGCATTTACTCCAAAGAGTTTCGGGCGGTAGAAGCGTAGGGCGTGAAAAAAAGCCGATTCACCCGGCTACCAAAGTATTTCAGGCATTGCGAATAACTGTTAACCGCGAACTAGAAAATCTCCGTTCAGGACTAGATGCGGCGATGGAAACACTCGAACCGGGTGGAAGACTGGTGGTTATCACATTCCACTCGCTGGAAGATCGTATTGTAAAGCATTTCATTCGAGATGCTGCTAGTGAGAGAGAGAATTTGCCGGGCGTTCCGGTGTATCTGGCGCAAGCCAAAATACCAACGCTCAAAATTATTACGAAAAAGCCGCTGGAAGCTGGAACAGAAGAACAAGCTTCTAATCGGCGTAGCCGTAGCGCAAAACTGCGAATAGCAGAAAAAATATAGGGACCCTACCGGCATACTGAAAACTCATATAGATTAAAGCAATTCAGGTTGCTTGCAGGATTTGAGGATAGCATGCAAATTCCCATGGACGATCCGGGCGCTCGCCCTTCAAACACCGGGTTCATAGGTACGGTAGCTGCATTTAAGATGAAAGCTGTTCGCGAACAGCTAATTAGGCGAGCCAGAAATATGCAATTGGCGGTGCGAATTGCACTGTTTGGGCTGATGATTTCTGCTGCCGCTCTGATCTGGCTTAACCAAACCAGTACCATTGTTCAACTTGGCTATGATATAGAGAGAATTGATGAGCGGGAAGCAGTTTTAAACCAGCAAGCCGAAGCTATAAATGCGGACATCGGTAAGTTGGTGAACTTGCGGCGTATTGAGCAAGAAGCTCGTGAAAAGCTCCATATGACCGAAGCTACCAAATTTGTTTATATGGATATTCCGGCAGCGCCACCTAGCGCGGTAGATGGTTCTAATAAAAACCCACGTCTTTATCAGGTTAGTGATTGGTGGCGCATTTTAAGCCAAATGTTACCCAGTCGTTGGCGCGATAATCTACCGGCGAGACTAAATTAGGCAGCAGGAGATAGCACTGTGAGCGATAAGCTTCGCTACCGTAATCGCACACCACTCAGGTTTGACTTCCAGTCGCCAACTATTGATGCGCCGGAATTGCCAGTACCTGAGCCAGAGCTTAAGAGGAAGCCGTTGCCGCCCCGTCGGAAGAAATGGGGTCTTTCTCCCTATACTCGCACGCGACTTACAGCCGGCGTAGTTACACTAGTGGCATTTGCGTTGGTAATTAATCTTTTTCACTGGCAGGTAGATCAAGCCTCAACCACTTCTGGTATCGCCAAACAACTGCATCTTCAGACCAGCGAAATTACCGCTAGACGTGGCTTGATTTATGATGCTAATAATATGTTGTTGGCAGGAAACTCGGCTGTTTATATAGTCTGGGGTGTGCCACGCGACCTTACTGAAGCAAAACTTACTGAGAATCTGGATAAATTACAGAAGCTATTGCCAAATGTACCAAGAGACCAAATAAAATCGGCGCTGGTACTTAATAAAGAAGGCACAAATACTTGGAATACGATTGCTAAAGAAGTAGATGCTACCACTGCTGAGCAAATTCGTGCGGCAAAGTTGGATGGTATTTATTTAGAGCCGAAACCACGCCGAGTCTATCCTAATGGTACATTACTGGCGCATATACTGGGCTTTACTAATTTTGAGATGAAAGGGGCGTATGGGGTTGAGGGTTACTATAATGATGAGTTGAGCGGACAGCCCGGTAAGATTCTGGCAGAACGCGATGCCACCGGTAACCCGATTGCGCTAGGTGCGCAACAGATAAGCCCCTCCGTTGAAGGCGCCGACCTGACCCTGACCATTGATAGCGCCATTCAGAGTAAGGTAGAGCGCGAAACTCTGGCAGCTATGTTCCGCTGGAAAGCAACGGCGGCTAGCGCAATTGTGATGAATCCGCAAACAGGCGCAATTCTAGCGTGGGTAAGTTACCCGGATTATGATCCAAACAATTTCAATAAGACCGATACTTCCCGATTTCGCGATCCGAACGTAAGTGACGTTTACGAACCCGGCAGCACTTTCAAGATATTTACTACCGCTATCGGTATTGATACCGGTGCAGTGACTCCTGAAACCAATGCCGGAACCTTACCGGGTTGCGTGATTAAATACGGATATACCGTTTGTAATTACAACAGGGTTGGATACGACAATCAAACTGTTATCAAAACCATCCAACATTCTAGCAATGTCGGTGCAATGTGGATAGCAGAGAAATTTGGTCCAACCAAATATTATAATTATCTGCACAATTTCGGCATTGGCGCTACTACCGGGATTGATCTCTCCGGTGAGGTTGAAGGGATTATTCGCTGGCCAGAAAATAAAAGCTGGACAATGCTCGATTTCGATATGAATTCCTTTGGACAAGCGGTAGCGGTAACACCAGTTCAACTGGTAACGGCTGTTTCGGCAGTTGCTAATGGTGGCAAATTGGTTAAACCCTACGTGGTTTCCAAAATTTCGCGGGATGGTAAGGTAATCGAAGAGACAAAGCCACAGGTAGTGCGGCAGATAATTTCACCTGAAAGCTCTCGTACCACCACTGAAGTGCTGGTTCAGGCGGTTACAGGTGGCGAAACGCATCTTGTTGATGTTAAAGGATATCGAATCGCTGGCAAGACCGGTACTGCCCAAATTGCGTTGCCTTCCGGTGGTTACAGTCCTGATATGTATATTGGTTCTACCGTTGCCTATGCACCGGCTGATAACCCGCAATTTCTCGTATTGGTGCGATTGGACAATATCAATACTTTTGGTTCCAATACGGCGGCACCGGCGGTTCAAAATATTGTTGAATTCTTGTTGCGATATTACAACATACCACCAACCGAACCGGTGACACCTGCCAACCAGTAACCGACTAAGGTTACTGCTCCTTCTCCCGACAACCACCCGCCCGTAATAGGGCGGGATGCATTTTTCCCCGGTATTTTAACCGGATTTAAAGATTATTGTAAAAAGTAGTACCAAAATCATAAAAAAAAGGATTGACTAGAGTTTGAAATCGGGTAATAATTAGGTGACAAATCCCATAGAAGCGAGTTATCCCAAGATTGCACGGTCGTAGCTTATCTGTTAAAATCGGCAAGCCTTTTACTATTCACAAACAGGTTCATCAGAACCTCTTCGTTGTTTATGAGGATGCTGAATTAATAAATGAAAAAGCTACTCACCTTGCCTGAACTGATACGAGCTACGGGCGGCAAGCTGTATATGCCGCTACCGGGTTTGAATCAATCGGGCGGAAATCTACCCGACAATCATCTCATCGCCAACTATCCTGATATAAGCACGTTAACAAGCGAAAATCCGACCTATTCTAAAGTTGTTTACGATAGCCGACAGGTAGTTCCCGGTACGTTATTTGTAGCGTTATCCGGTGAAAACACCGATGGTCATAATTATATTGAGGCTGCCATTGCAGCGGGTGCTTCTACATTATTAGTGCGAAAGAATTGGCTTGCTACTCAGGAAAATTTGCCAGCAGTACCTGTCGTAGCGGTAGAGGATACGCTCAAATCGTTTCAACAACTGGCTGCCGATTGGCGGGCGCAATATTCTACGCTCAATGTAGTTGGAATTACGGGCAGTGTTGGTAAAACCAGCACCAAAGAACTGGCTGTAGCAGTGCTTAACCAGCGCTACCACGTTTTTAAATCGCCAAAAAGCTATAACAATGAATATAGTTTGATGCCGGTACTACTCGAATTACAAGAGGAATACCAGCAAGCGGTTATTGAAATGGGTTGTGGCTGGGAATTTGGCGAGTTAACTCGCGTTTGTGCTGTTGCAAAACCACATATTGGGGTTGAACTAGGGGTTAGCCATAGCCATGTTGGGCGAATGGGCAGTCTCGAAAACCTTGCCAAAAACAAAGCAGAGTTAGTGCAAAGTTTGCCGCCGGACGGTTGGGCGGTTCTGAATGGGGATGACCCGCTTGTCAAGGCAATGGCAAGTCAAACTCAGGCTCAGGTTTTCTACTACGGTTTTGACCCTTCATTCGACCTGTGGGCGAGTGATATTCAGACCAATGGTTTGGAAGGTATCGCTTTTACCGCTAATTACAAAGGGTTAAAATATCATTTACGGCTACCCTTGCCGGGTCGCCATAATGTGTACACCGCATTAGCCGCTAGTGCAATCGGACTGTTGTGTGGGTTGAATTGGGACGAAATTGAACAAGGTTTGAAAGATACCAGCGCACAGATACGGGTGCTGGTGAAACCCGGTCTTAACGGTTCAGTCATTATTGATGATTGTTACAACGCCAGCGCTGTATCTACGGTAGCTGCGCTAGATTTGCTGGCAGATACTAAAACGCAGGGGCGCAAAATCGCCATGCTAGGCGATATGCTTGAACTGGGCTATTACACCGAGGAGGCGCATCGCATTGTAGGTAGGCGTGCTGCCCAAGTAGTGGATATACTGGTAGTAACAGGGGAATCCTCGCGTTTTACCGCTGAAGAGGCGTTAAAAAGTGGGTTAAGACAAGAACAGGTTATTTTCACAGAAACCAAACGCGAAGCTACTCAAATATTACGGGACCTATTACAACAAAACGACTATTTGCTGGTAAAAGCCTCACGTGGGATAGCTCTTGAAGAGGTGATAGCCGGATTGTTAGAAGGTCAGCCATGAATATGATTAATGATTGGAGTTCGCAGGTAGGCTGGCTTCTCGGTATGCAGCAGTATGAGATAGTAGGTCAAAGTAATCCGGGTAAGGGGCTTGAAACCCCTGTAATGATTATAGGCTTACTGCTGAGTGCGCTGGCATTTTTGGTTTCATGGGCAATCGGCAAGCCCTTGCTGGTATGGCTTAAAGCCAAGAAAATTGGCAAGCGTATCCGGTTGGAAGGACCTGAGTCGCACATGGTAAAGAGCGGAACGCCAACCATGGGCGGTTTGATGATAATTGGCTCAATCCTAATTGTCACGGTGATTTTCAACTTGCTACCTACCGGTAGGCTCTCGGTGTTACTCCCAATCGGAATGTTGATTGCTTGCGGATTGCTTGGTGCAGTTGATGATATGCTCAGCCTAGTTGGACGCGAGGGCAGTGAAGTACCTGTACCGGGTGAAAATCGCTGGCAGCGCCTTAAGCGTGAATGGCTGGCGCGGCGGGGCTTAACGGCTCGGTTTAAATTAGCCTGGCTACTGGTGATGTCTTTGGTAGCGGCAATAATCCTGTTTGGTCCGTTGGAATTGCAAAAAGTATATGTTCCCTTCGTGCGCGAACCGCTATCGCTGGGTTGGGTATATGTACCGATTGCCACCATTGTGATTGCCGGAATGGCAAATGCGGTTAACCTTACCGATGGTCTTGATACTCTCGCCGGTAGCACCTGTGCCACCGCTTTTGTAGCTTACGCTATTATCGGTTTTTTGCAAGAACAGCCGCAGGTGGTATTACTCGGCTTTACCGCAGCGGGGGCTTGTCTGGGCTTTCTATGGTATAACGCCCATCCGGCGCAAGTCTTTATGGGTGATACAGGTTCGTTGACGCTAGGCGCGTTACTGGCGATTCTGGCTTTCCAGACTAACCAATGGCTATTGTTGCCTTTGATAGGTGGGATTTTCATCTTAGAAATGGCATCGGTGGTTTTGCAGGTCTTTTATTTCAAATGGACAGACGGAAAACGCCTGTTCAAAATGGCTCCTCTACACCATCACTTTGAAAAAAGCGGTTGGTCTGAAACTCAGGTAACGATGCGGTTCTGGCTGTTTAGCTTGGTAATGGGGATGATAGGGGTAGCGTTGGCGCTATTGTGAAAATGGAACTTAAAGGTAAAAGAGCGCTGGTAATGGGTTTGGGATTGCACGATGGCGGACTAGGGGTCACGAAGTTTTTGGTGGCACAGGGCGCTGAAGTTATCGTTACCGACCTACGAAGCCCTGAAGTGTTAAAGCCCACCCTCGAAAAGCTAGAAGGGTTGCCCATAAAGTATGTATTTGGCGAACACCGCGAAGAAGACTTTCGCAACGCCGAACTAGTCATAAGAAATCCGGCAGTGCCCCTCGAATCTTCTTATTTGAAGATGGCGCGAGAAGCCGGTGCGCAAATTGAAATGGAACTTACGCTCTTTTACAAACTATGTCGCTCACACAAAATTATAGGTGTGACTGGTACAAGAGGTAAAACCACCAGCACTGTATTATTGGGCGCGATTTTGAAAGAATGGCGCAGCGATACAGTAGTCGCGGGTAACTTGCGAATCTCGGCGCTCAACAAACTGGATGAGATCGGGGAAGACACCCCGGTAGTGCTGGAAATCTCGTGTTGGCAACTAGAAGGGTTTGGAGAACAGGGTATCAGTCCGTCATATGCGGCAGTGACCAATTTGTCGCCCGATCACCTGAACCGTTATCGCAGTATGGCAGAGTATGCTAACTCCAAACGCTGGATTTATCGGAATCAGGGTAAAGATGGTGTCGTATTTCTCAACCTGAACGATGCGTTGGTTCGCACCTTTGCCGAAGATGCGCCCGGTAAGGTAGGTTGGTTCGCTCTTAATCCTTTACCTAAAGATAAAGCCGGGACATTTTTGAAGGATGAAGTGATTATCTGGCGCGATTGGGATGGTAACGAGGAAGAAATTTGCTCAAGTAATACCTTGAAACTACCCGGCGCACATAACCTGATGAATTCTCTTACGGCAACTGCTTTGGCAAAAGCGGTAGGCGCGCCTACTGAGGCAATCCGGCGCGGCATTGAGAATTTCAAGGGTGTGCCGGACAGGCTGGAATTTGTAAGAGAAATCAACGGGGTGCGTTTTATTAACGATACTACCAGCACTTCTCCGGCAGGGGTATTGGCAGCATTAGAAGCGATGCGGCAGAGCGAAAACAAGGATATTGTATTGATAGCGGGTGGCGCGGATAAAAATCTTCAATTTGAGGGGATGGCTACTGCCATTGCCAATCCGCAAAACCGGGTTAAAGCGGTAGTGTTGCTTAAGGGGAGTGCAACTCCCCGTTTGCAAGAAGCCTTGGCTCAGGCAGGCGTACCGGAGAAACTGTTACACGGGCCATTCGATGATTTTCCTGCGGCGGTTAAGCTGTCAGCAGAATTGGCAAAAGAGGGAGGTCTAGTGCTACTATCTCCCGGTTGTGCCAGTTTCGGGCTTTTCACACATGAGGTTGAACGTGGTGAGCGATTCCGCGAAATTGTAAGCAGGCTTTAAAAACAATGGTTACAACAGATATAACCAAACCAAATCAAAATAAAGCTTTGGTCAAATCTCTGACCGGAGGTAAACCCGACTACTGGCTGTTGGTGCTGGTAGCGGTTATTTTGACTCTAGGCACAGTAATTATTTATAGCGCCAGTTTTGTGGAAGCGGTAAATACTCCTCCAGACTATAACTCTGCCTCAATTTTGTTCAAACAAATTACATGGGTTGTGGTAGGGCTGGTAGGACTTTTTATTGGGGTAAAAGTAGATTACCATTTTTGGCGCAAGTATAGCGTAATTGCTATGGTCGGTGTATTGGCGCTGCTAATATTAGTATTAATCCTACCCGACCAATTCGCACCGTCTATAGCTGGTGCAAAGCGTTGGATATTTCCGGTTGGTAAAAGTGTTCAGGCGCAGTTCCAGCCTAGCGAGTTTGGCAAACTTATCCTGATTATATATGCAGCACACTGGTTGAGTAGCAAAGGCGACAAGGTTCGCAAGTTTTGGTACGGGCTATTTCCGTTTGCCATTACCATTGGGGTAATAATCGGGTTAGTCGAACGCGAACCGGATATGGGTACTTCGCTGGTTATCGGCTTTATCGGGTTGGCGATGTTCTTCGTAGCCGGAGCAAATCTTTTGCATTTGATTACGGGCGTTAGCCTTGCCGGTAGCGTTATATACCTGATGACGGTTACTTCACCGTGGCGACTAGAGCGATTTAAAGCCTACTTCGATCCGTTGTCCGATGTTACCACCCATACTGCTCAGGCATTGCTAGGGTTAGGCTCAGGAGGCTTGTTTGGTGTAGGGCTTGGGGCAGGGCGGAGCAAGTTTTTTTGGCTGCCTACTCAATATACCGATAGCATATTTGTAGTGCTAGGCGAAGAATTGGGTTTGGTTGGCACTGCACTGGTAGTATTCCTGTTCTTGGCATTGGCATGGCGGGGCTATAGTATTGCTTTGCATGCGCCGGATGGTTTTGGACGATTGGTAGCAGTAGGTGTCACCAGTTATATTGTTTTTCAGGCGTTTCTTAATATTGCGGTGGTATCTAACCTAGTACCGTTTACGGGCATTCCGTTGCCCTTTATCAGCTATGGCGGTTCTTCGCTGGCTATCTCAATGACTGCGATTGGGCTTTTGCTGAATGTTTCTAGGCAACAGGTGGATAATCCCCGTATTCTTGAAATGGCATTACAACGAGAGCTTGAGCGCAAACAACGCGATTTATTGCGTGAGCAACGTGCGGCTGAGAGAGAAAGACGCGAAGCGCAGCAAAAATTGCATCAAACGGTTATTTCTGAGCAAGAAAATCAAGACCTTGAAACAGCCCGAAAAGCTTGGGAGGTTCGCACTGCGCAGGAAAAAGCCGAAATAGCTTGGCGCGAGCAAATTGAGATAGAAATGGCAAGACAGAAATCCGAGGAGCAAGCCCGCCGAGATAGCCAACGGTTGGCGCTAAAGCAAAACTTGCCTGCGGTAGCCAGTAAATCCTTTTTGGATTTTGAATCTCAGGCTGATAAGCCGCAAATAGGGGGCGTAAAACTGCGCAAGCCCCGGCGCGATTGGGCTAAAGTTTACAATAATCTGGCGCGGCGCAATAACAGCACTGACGACTAGGGTCTTAGGGTCCCAATAAAGATGACCGTAAGCTTTTTATGGTTAATTGTAACGATTCTGATCGGGGTCTTTACAGTTCGGGGTTATGCACGAGGTTCTTACCGCGAGTTCGTGTGGAGCTTCGCTCTGGTGGTGACCGCTTTCATCGTGCCGGGCGTACTGGATATTTTAATAGGTATTATTAATGTTATTGCCCAATTTATCAGTGATAGGGTAAATGCAGTAGCAAAAGGCACCGGCGCTTTCCAGATCAAGCTCGACAACAACTTCAAAACGGGCTTACAGACCGTATTGTTCCTATTGTTGGTCGGCTTTGCTTATTTGTACGGTCGTAAAAGACCGTTGCCGGTTCCGGGAAAACCTAATAAGTTCCGCCCACCTAGCGATAAAAGTCTGTTGGGGGCGTTGGTAGGGTTTTTCAACGGTTTGTTCTTTTTAAATTATATATACAGCAATATTACTAAAATTCTGGGTAAGGATTTACGGCTGACTTTTCTTGATAACGTAAAAATAGCCGTACCCCAGATCGGAGGTAACGGCGCTCCCCAGATCGGCGGCGGCGAGATTAAACTTAGGGAAACGGGCGAACGCTTTCCACTGCTTGCTTGGTTGGATTATCTGCCGTTGATAATGGGAGGGTTTTTGCTGTTTTATCTAATTTTTGTGGTATTTTTTAACCCGCCCACCAACAAAGAAGGCGGCATTGATTTTGTAAGACTCTTTCTGGGGCTTGCAGGAGCTACTCTGATACTATTGATCGGGGTAAATGTATTTCTGAGGAAATGATAACTTTGCCGGGATTAGATGAACTCGATACCAGTCACGTTTTTTTGCTGGGTATAGCAGGCGCAGGGCAGTACCCATTGGCAGAAATGTTGCTGGATATAGGCTGTAAAATTTCAGGAAGCGACCTGAAACCGGGTGAGAATGGCGAAAGGCTGCGGCAGCGTGGCGTTACGGTATATGAGGGGCATGATCCCTCTAATCTAAAAGATGCTACCTTGTTGGTTACAACCGCTGCTTCCACTGCCAATAACCCGGAACTGATTGAAGCTCAGGCACGCGGTATTCGCACTTTAACAAACGCACAAATGGTAGCTCTACTGGTCAACTCCAAACGTTGCCTTGCTATAGCGGGTACCCATGGCAAAACAACCACTACTAATTTGGTGGCTGCGTTACTTTCTAGAGCAGAGTTAGAGCCAACCTTTTACATCGGAGGAATTTCAAGGGATTTGGGATGCTCCGGGGGAATGGGTAAAGGTGAGTACGCGGTAGTAGAAGCGGACGAATATGCACGTCGTTTTCTTGAGTATCGCCCTGATGCTGCCCTTGTGAATAATATAGAGGGTGACCATCTGGATTATTACGGCGATTTTGAAACCCTGAAGGCGGCTTTTCATCAGTTTGCCACCCAATCACGTCGTTTGTTCTTCTGTGCCGATGAGCCGAATGCTCGTTTGATGGGTGAGCAATTCCTCAAGGAACGCGGTTCAGGGGTTTATCTTTACGGACTGGATGGAATGGCGGACTGGCGCGCTGCCAATATTGAGTCTAATTCGCTGGGTGGTAATGATTTCACGCTCTGGCAGGGTAAAAACATACAAGCGCGGGTTTCACTGGCATTGCCCGGTTTACACAATGTGAGCAACGCGGTGGGTGCGCTGGCGATGTGCATAACCGCCGCACCGCATATACCACCCGCCAAATTTTGCGAACTGATTTCGGAATTTCAGGGAACTGCCCGCCGCTTTGAGGTAAAGGGCGAGAAAAACGGAGTGTTAGTGGTGGATGATTACGCTCACCACCCCACTGAAATTATGGCAACGCTCGCCTCGGCACGGCAGCGTTATAGCGGTAGGCGGTTGGTTGCTCTTTTCCAACCCCACACGCATAGACGCACCAAAACGTTTCTTAATGAGTTTGCCGCCGCATTTACGCAGGCAGACCGGGTGCTTTTGATGGAAATATTTCGGACGAGGGAAACCGATACGCTGGGTGTTTCCAGCGAGGATATTCTAAGCCTTATGCAGCACCCCGGTAAAGTGACGCAAGTTGTTACATATCAGAATGCCAGCGTCATATTGAAAGAGATTCTTCAGCCCGGCGATGTGCTGCTGATGCTTGGGGCGGGTGATATCTGGAAGATTGCAGACTTGCTGTTATGAGCTTTGACTTTCAAGGCGCAAAACTGGCTTTGGAGCACGTTTTAGGTAAGAAACTGGTACTGGGCGAGCTACTTGCCAAACATACCTCATATCGAATCGGTGGGGCGGCGGATTTCTTCGCTCGAATCACCCGCGAAGAGGATATGCTGGCGGTGTTGCGCACTTGCTGGGAACTGAGTGTACCGTTGCTGGTGTTGGGAAACGGCAGCAATGTGCTGATAAGTGATCTCGGTTGGCGCGGAATGGCGGTTGAGAACCGGATGGCGGAAATTACAATAACCCCACAACCGGACGAAACCGCCGTACTAAAAGCCGGAAGCGGCGCATTACTAGGGAATGTGGCGCGGCGCATGGCAAAAGAGGGTTGGGCGGGGTTCGAGTTTGCCGCCACAATTCCGGGCAGTGTGGGTGGCGGAATTGTCAGCAACGCCGGGGCGCATGGCAGCGATTTTTCAAAAGTGCTGAGGCGCGTAGCGGTTGCCACTCGGCAAGGTGAGCGCAAGTTGTTTGCCCCTGAAGAATTAGGAATGGCATACCGCCATACCCGCTGGCGTGAACACGTAGGTATGGATAAAGCGGCAATAGGCGAACCGGGTAACGAGTTGATTCTATGGGCGGAGTTTGAATTGCGTAAAGGCGATTCGATTAGCCTCAAAGAAACGATTGATGAAATGACGAACTGGCGGCGCGAAAAACAGCCGCAGGAACCAAGCGCAGGCAGTGTCTTTAAGAACCCGCCTGCCCCCTTCCCGGCTTCCGGCAAAATGATTGAGGAAGTCGGACTCAAGGGTAAGATTATTGGGAGGGCGCAAATCTCGCCACGACACGCAAATTTTATCGTCAATCTGGGTGGGGCGCAGGCTTCCGATGTAATGGCGTTGATAAAACTGGCGCAAAAAACTGTTAAAGAAAAGTTTGGCGCAGAACTAGAACTGGAATTGGAGATATTGGGCGATTGGGACACGCCCTTAAATTAATAAAATGAGCGAAGAAAAACACAAAATTAGAGTTGGTCTAATATTCGGTGGTAGAAGCGCAGAGCATGAAGTATCGCTTAATTCTGCCAAATCTGTTGCGGCAGCGCTCGACCCTGAAAAATATGATATTACCCTGATCGGCATTACCCTTGAAGGTAACTGGCTTTATCTGGGCGAAAGAGGAACGAGCGAGGTAAACCCTGCTCGGTTGATGGCGGAAGCCACTGTCGGAGCGTTGCCCGTTACAATCGTGGGCGACCCTACCGTAAACGGCTTGGCGACAATTGAGCAAACTGCTACTGGATTGGCTGTATCGCCCGGAAAGACGTTAACTAGCGGTCTGGATGTGGTGATTCCGGTTTTGCATGGACCTTACGGCGAAGATGGCACTTTACAGGGCTTGCTTGAGATGGCGAACGTGCCATACGTTGGACCCGGAGTGTTGGCTTCAGCGGTTGGGATGGATAAAGTGGCGCAGCGCGAATTGTTCCGCTCTGCCGGAATATCAGTCATTGACTATGTAGCGTTCAAGCGGCGCGATTGGGATAAACCTGAAAAGAAAGCCTCAATTCTGGCGGAACTTGAAGAAAAGATCGGCTATCCCTGCTTCGTAAAGCCTGTCAATATGGGTAGCAGCGTTGGCATTGGTAGAGCTACAGATAAAAGTGAACTGACGAACGCCATAGATAACGCCGCTCGCTATGATCGCAAGATTATGGTCGAAAAAGGGGTACGCCCGCGCGAACTGGAAGTAGCGGTACTGGGCAACGATGAGCCGATAGCTTCGGTGGTGGGCGAATTGGCACATAGCGCCGAATTTTATGACTATAAAGCCAAGTACATTGATAGTCAGGGTATGCAGTTTTTTATCCCGGCGCAAATCCCGGAAGAATTGAGCGACCGCATCCGTACTTTGGCAATTAAAGCCTATCTGACGCTGGATTGTGCCGGTATGACCAGAGTGGATTTCTTTCAGGATAAGGATAGTGGGCAGCTATTTCTCAATGAGGTTAACACCATTCCGGGTTTTACCTCGCTGAGTATGTACCCGATGATGTGGGAAGCAAGCGGCTTGAGTTACCCGCAATTGGTTGATCGTTTGGTAGAGTTGGCGATAGAACGCCATGCCGATAAAAATCGCAATGAGGTTAAACCCGGTTAGGAAGATATGAGTTCAAGAGGACCGAGATACAGAAGCAGAGTGCCGCGCAGTAGTAATGAGGAGCCTTCCTATACTTCCTCACGCTATACGCGCCCGCAAGTACGTATTGAACGTCCTGAGTTTGAGAAAGTAAAACCAACCCGCAAGAAAAAGAAAAAACCTGAGAGGGTTAAGCTGACCAGTACAGTCTTGAGCGGAGTGCGCGGCTCGCGCCGTTTTAGTGATACACTCAAAGCCGATTTCAAAAGTGGCAGAATACCCTTATTGGTCGGTCTGGTTTTGGCATTAGGTCTGGTTTACTGGATTTTAACTGCCTCGAATTTCAAAATGACTAACATTAAGGTTACTGGCAGCAAGTATCTGGATGCAAAGGCTGTTATAGATACTACTGGCGCGAATCAGCAAAATTATTTCTTGCTAAAGGAAGATGATATAGCTGCTAAATTGCGCCAGAAACCCTATATTCTCGATGTTAAGGTGACAAAGGCACTACCCAATGAACTGCGAATTGAGGTAATAGAACGTAAAACCGGGGCTGTATGGAAAATTGGTGACATGTACTATATGGTTGACCCTGATGGAGTGATTCTTGAATCTTCCGCGCAACCAAGAAGTGATGCTTCCACTCTGCCTGTTATAAATAGCCTAGATACTACTCAGAAGAAGGTAGGTGAAAAGGTGGAGGGGGTCGCGGTTTCAAGTGCTGCCCCAATTCTTGATAGATTGCAAACGGAGGGTATAAAAATCACCTCGCTGGATTACTCGCCTACAACCGGCTTAATAGTGGTAGGAAATGGCAAAACCGGAACATGGAAAGCGCTTTTTGGAACAGACGCAGAACTGGATAAGAAAATCAATTTGCTGAAGGCGTTGCAGGCTCGAACCGATTTGAAATGGTCATTGGCAGATTTGCGCTTTACCGATAAGCCGGTTATAAGCTGATGTTCTTTAATAGTATTTTAGAAACAATCGGTAATACCCCGTTGGTAGCGCTGGACAGATTGGCGGAAGGCTTACCGGCAAGGGTACTGGCTAAGATTGAGTCGGTAAATCCCGGCGCAAGCGTTAAAGATCGTGCTGCGCTTCGGATGATTGAGGAAGCCGAGAAGCAGGGCTTATTAAAGCCGGGTGGTACGGTGGTCGAACTGACCAGCGGCAATATGGGTGCAGGGCTGGCGATAGTATGCGCCATCAAGGGCTATCGCATGGTTGCGGTGATGAGCGAAGGCAACAGTATTGAACGGCGCAAAATGCTGGCAGGTTTAGGCGCGGAGGTAGCGCTAGTGCCACAGGCGATTGGTAGCGTACCGGGTAAAGTTAGCGGCGAGGATTTGGCGCTGGTGGAAGAACGGACACAAGCGCTGGTGAAGGAATTAAATGCTTTTCGCCCTGACCAGTTTAATAATCCGGCGAATGCAGCGGCGCACGAACTGGCAACCGGAAAAGAGATATGGGAACAAACCGACGGTAAAGTAACTTCTTTTGTGGCAATTGCCGGTTCCGGCGGTAGTTTTGTTGGAACGGCGCGTGCATTGAAACACTATAACCCGGCTATCAAGTGTTTTGTAGTTGAGCCGGAAACAGCACAGGTAATCGGGGGCAAGCCCGTTACAAATTCGGCGCACAAATTGCAAGGCGCAGGTTATGCGCTGATGCCGCCTTTGTGGGATTCGGGGCTTTGCGATGGGACTATCGGGATAACAGATGAAAAAGCCACTTTTACTGCTCGCGCTTTGGCGAAGCAGGAAGGTATCTTTGGGGGCTTCAGCAGTGGCGCAAACGTAGCTGCCGCGCTGCAATTAGCAAAACGGGCGTTACCGGGCGACCTTATCGTAACGCTGGTATGCGATAGCGGATTAAAGTATCTGAGCACCGATTTGGTGGAGTAAACATATGGCTGTTAACCGTGAAAAACCCTTGGTGGGAATAGACATTGGCACTTCTAAAATCAGCTGCATTATCGGGCAGGTGACCAAAGATGGGCATATTGATATTACCGGATACGGAGTAAGCCCTAGCAAAGGGTTGGCTAAAGGCGTAGTGGTAAATATCGAAGAAACCTCGCAAAGTATCGCCAGTGCGGTGGAAAAAGCTGAAAGGCTTGCCGGAATAAAAGTTGGCGCGGCTAATGTAGGGGTAACGGGCAGCCATGTAAGCAGCATCAATAGTCGGGGCGTGGTTGCGGTGAGCAAATTCGATCGCGAGATAGGGCATGAAGATGTAGCAAGGGTAATGGACTCTGCTCGTGCAGTAGCTATACCGCCCCAGCGCGAAGTTTTACATGTTATCCCGCGCACCTACGTAATTGATGGGCAGGATGGGGTACGCGACCCAATCGGTATGAGTGGCTACCGTCTTGAAGTAGAGACTCATATTGTTACTGGAGCGGTCAGCATTTTGAATAACCTTTACAAGGCGGTACAGCGCGTAGGCATCGAAGTGGAAGAGTTGGTACTCGAATCGCTGGCAGCCAGCGAAGCGGTGCTAGGAGAGGCGGAGAAGCGTCTGGGTGTCGTGTTGGTGGATATCGGCAGCGGCACAACCGATATTGCAATATACATTGACGGTACTATCTGGCACACCGCGGTATTACCGATTGGCGGCAATCATATTACCAACGACATCGCCATTGTATTGCGTACTCCGCTTGAAACGGCTGAACGGTTGAAGACAAAGTACGGTGATGCTTCGGTAATCGGCTCTATGAAGGGTTATTACGGGGGTTATTACGGACACGATAACTGGAAATTGCGCAAAGTAGATGAGAATCCTAAAGTGGATGAACAGCCGGATGAAATGATCGAAGTGGAAGCTTTCGAAATCGGTAGTAAACAGCGCGTTTCCAGAAAAACTTTGAATGAGGTAATCTATGCTCGTGCGCGCCAGCTTTTTGAGATGGTGCAAGGCGAGATCAAGAAAAGTGGCTACGATGCGATGATCCCCGCAGGCATTGTGCTTACGGGTGGTTCTGCCAGTTTGACGGGTATTACCGATGCGGCGGCGCATATATTGCGAATGCCCGTTCGTGTAGGTGTCCCACGGGGGATGAGTGGAATGGGCGGAGACGCCTTGAACAATCCCGCCTACAGCGCCGGCGTGGGACTGGTGTTGTGGGGTCTGAAGAAGATGAACGGCGAAGATATTTTGCAGGAACCGCGCCGCGCCAGCAGTGGCGGCGGTGGGGTTGGCAGGAAATTTTCTGGCTGGTTGCGAAATTTTTTACCGTCACAATAGTAGTTAATCGGGACTTATAGCCGGGTATTGAGTTCCAAACTGGGTTTATCGGTCGGGGATAGCACAGTAATGGGGAGAGAGAAACCGGCAACAAGCGGGTTGCGTTAAAAGGAGATAACCCTAATGACATCAAAAAGGATGCATGATCAGCAGTTAATAAATAGCGTGGATCTGGAAAGCTTCGCGCAGATAAAGGTTGTGGGCGTAGGTGGCGGCGGTTCCAATGCAGTGAACCGTATGATTGAGAGTGGTCTTACCGGTATTGAGTTTTACGTAGTGAATACCGATGCTCAAGCCTTGCTCTATAGCAAAGCCCCTACCCGTATTCGGATTGGCGATAAAGTTACCAAAGGACTTGGCGCGGGCGGTAATCCGGTAATCGGCGCTAAGGCTGCTGAAGAAAGCAGCGAGGAATTGTTTGAAGCGCTAAAGGGCGCGGACATGATATTTATCACCAGCGGTATGGGCGGTGGTACAGGTACAGGCGCTTCCCCTATCATAGCCCAGATCGCTAAGGAAATCGGCGCGCTTACCGTGGGCGTGGTAACCAAACCGTTTAGTTTTGAAGGCAATCGCCGCAAGGCTTCTGCCGAAGAAGGCATTGCCCGCTTTAAAGAGCATGTAGATACCTTAATCACAATTCCTAACGATAGGCTGTTGCAGGTTGCCGATAAGAAGACCAGCATAGTAGAAGCCTTCAGAATTGCGGATGATGTATTGCGGCAAGGTATTCAAGGTATTTCTGATCTGATTACCGTTCCGGGCTTAATCAACCTCGACTTTGCTGATGTTAAGAGCATTATGACCGATGCAGGGTCTGCTTTGATGGCAATTGGACATGGTACGGGCGATAATCGTTGTATTGATGCCGCCAAACAGGCAATTGAAAGTCCTTTGCTGGAGCTATCAATTGAAGGGGCGCGCGGAGTGCTGTTCAATATTACCGGTGGAGATGATCTCGGTATTCTCGAAGTTTACGAAGCAGCGGAGATAATTCAGCAAGCCGCCGATCCTGACGCTAATATTATAGTCGGTGCAGTGATTGATCCACGTATGGGTAGTGAAGTGAAGCTGACGGTGATTGCAACAGGCTTTGATGCGGTACGCAAGCCGCAATTGCGCCCGGTGCAAGTGCCGCACTATACCAACCAACCGTTGCAACAGCCTTCCGGCAAGACCAACTACCAGCCTACTGCGCCGGCTGAGCCGTATCCTTATCGCCCTGCGGCTAACGATGATTTGGATATTCCGCCGTTCCTACGCTATCGCCAGAACCGCGGGAATCAGTAGCACCGATTTTGAGTTAAATAAACTACGGTTTTGTGAGAGATATCGCCCGCTGGTAACCGGGCGAATCGCCGCCTAAACCGGAACTCAAAATCACTTTTCAATGGACATATCTTTGTATTGACCTCTTATCCTAGACGCTACTAACGTCAATCCGGATAGGTGCGTTGATACATTCTCTTTTAACGCAAACCAAGCAGCGGTCCTCACAAGGGATCGCTTTATTTTGCTATAAAATAGCACAAATGTGCGCTTACTACAAGTAGTAATTCTCCACTTTTCTCAACACGCTAGTATTGACAGCGTATTGATTAATCGGCTACACTCAGCAGGTGAATACATCGTTGCAAAAATCACAAGATGGGCTTGAATTGCCCAACCGTACCCTGACCTTTGACCAGATTGACTGTGAGGTTAGTATTGAAGAGGTGGTCGGGGGTTTTGTGCCTACTCCCCGTTTTTCCCATGTTTCGTTTGAAAGCTATCGTCCTGACCCGAAGCAGCCTTCTCAAGCAAGTACACTACAACGGCTACGCGAATATGTGAGTGGGATACAAGCAGAGCGTGGCGAGCGTGGGGGTCTTCTTGGCTTTTTAAAGAAGAAAACGCCGGTTGCTATAAAGGGGCTTTACCTTGATGGTGGCTATGGGGTGGGCAAAACTCATCTTCTTGCTTCTGCCTATTTGGAAGCACCTGCCCCCAAAGCCTATCTTTCCTTTCAAGAACTGGCTTATGCGATTGGTGCTAAAGGGATGGCACCGGCAATAGAAGCTTTCAAACCCTATCGCCTCATCTGTGTGGATGAGTTTGAACTGGATGATGTGGGAAATACCATGCTCGCCAAAACTTTCATCCGAGGTGTGATGGAGGGTGGCAACACCCATATCTTGACCACTTCAAACACGCTACCAAGTGAGTTAGGACAAGGGCGTTTCAATGCGGATGATTTCAAGCGTGAAATCGGTATCATCGCCCAAAGTTTCGAGTCGATTAGGTTAGAGGGTGAGGATTATCGCCATCGTGCTTACGGTGAGAATGTCCTTTCGGAAGGTATTTATGCGTCTGATTCCGCTGCGCTGCACAACGCCTACACACACTATATGCCGCTTAAAAGCTCAAAGTTATATACCACTTTTGATGAATTGCTAAAACATTTGGCAGCGCACCATCCTATTCGCTACTCGCGCTTGCTTGTGCCACTGGAAGTAGTATTTATCGAAGGGCTTGCACCTTTCCACGAACAGATTGACGCGCTCCGTTTCGTACATTTCATCGACAAACTGTACGACCAGCGGGTAAAACTTGCGGTGTCGGCAAGATGCACACTACCAGACCTGTTCTTGCCGGAATATCGTGATAAAGGGTACGCTAAAAAGTATCGACGTTGCCTCTCTCGCCTACATGAGTTAATTTCAGAAGGAATATAAAATGCAATCTGAGCCTCGTGCCTGTGTGATAATCGGGGGTGGTGTAGCAGGACTGACTGCCGCTTTACATTTGACCGAGCGGGGATTGTTGCCGCTCGTGCTGGAGGCTGAACCTGCCTTTCTGGGTGGTCGTTGGAGTACAAAACCGGCAGTTGAGCTTACTTCTGCCGATGGGCGGCGCTGGAGCTTTCCTGCCGAACATGGGATTCATGGCTTGTGGTGGCAATACAAGAACCTCAAAGCGATGGCTGCCCGGCACGGCTTTATGCCGGAACTGGTTTTTGCAGATCGCCAGCAATGGGTTCACGGTGAGTCGAACGGTAAAATTCTACGCTGTGAGATGGGGCGAGGTGTGCGTCGTACTATACTTTGGCCTGCCCCTTTCCATTACGGCGCGTTGTCATTTTACCCCCCTTTCGTGCGGATGCTAACTTTCAGTGATATTTTCAAAATCCCGGTAGTGCTAGGTACTTTGCTGACTGCTACCGCGATTGACCCGTTGGTTGAAGGTGTAAGCTTAGAAGGTAAAACTGTTGCGGATTTGTGCAAAGGCTGGCCTCCGCGCATGACCGCATTTCTAGCAACTTTGGCGCGTAGTGGCTTATCGGCACATCTAGATCAGGTTCCGGCAGCGGGTTTTATTGCTTTCTTACGCTTTTATTCGCTGCTGCGGCGAGACAGCCAGCGTTTCCACTACTTGCCCACCGACCCGGAAACCGCGTTGATTGCGCCGATGGCAGAAAAAATTGTTCGGGCTGGTGCTGAGATTCGTAAGGACGCAAGGGTAGAACGGCTTGAACGTGTGGGTGAAACAGGTTGGGTAGTATTTCTGGAAAATGGGGAAAAAATCGAAGCATTGCATGTAATAGTGGCTACCGATGCGCCCGCCGCCAGCCGTATCTTTAACAATAGCCCAACCACCGCAGCGATTACTGCTGATATGAAATGGCCCGAAGGTCGCCATACGGGAGTCTTGCGCTTTTGGTTCTCCGAGTCGCCTCGCAAGCGCACTGCCGAAGCGGGTATTATCAGTGGCGATTTTATATTAGATAACTTTTTCTGGCTGCATCGTATTCTGAATTCGTTCAAAGAATGGCATACTGCAACGGGCGGTAGCGCTTTGGAAACTCATATTTACAGCCAGGAGACTCTTGATCTGGATGATGCGACGATTATTGCTCAGGCGCGGGAAGCGGTAGAGCGGATATTTCCGAAGTTGAAGGGTAAAATTTTACATGTCACCTTCCAACGCAACCCTCCCTCCCACACCCTTTTTGGAATTGGTTCTTTAGCTCATCATATGGGCGTGCGAACTCCATTTCCGGGTTTAAGCTGTTGCGGCGATTGGGTGCGGAATCCTTTGCCCGCCCTGTTTCTAGAACGGGCGGTCGCTACGGCAATATTGGCGGCTAATGCGGCGCTGGAAGAAAAGGGGCTGCCTGTTTTTGAACTGGAAAAGTATGATAAACCAGAATTTTTTGCCCGCCTGATTAGCGGTTGGATTTCATCGGCGAGGGTTTAAATGTCAGGAAATAGGCTAGTGCTTTTTGGGGCAAGCGGTTACACCGGCAGCCTTACTGCGCCTGTACTGGCTCAACACGGATTTGAAGTGGTGCTGGCGGGGCGCGACGGGGTAAGGCTGGAAGCAATGCGCCGTTTACCGGGTCTTGAGCATTGCGAAATTATCGTTGCCGATCCACTGCAACCCAAATCGCTTGCCGCTCTTTTTGAAAATCACCCTATCCTGCTGGTTAATTGCGTAGGTCCTTTCACGCTGTATGGAGAAGCGGTGGTTAAAGCCGCGCTTAAAGCGGGGGTGCATTATCTTGATATAACAGGCGAGCAGGAATATATGGCGCGGGTGATTAACCGTTACCATGCTCTAGCTCAGGAAAAACAGGTGGCGATAATTCCCGGTTGCGGGGTAGAGTATGCGCTAGGAAATTGGGCGGCGACCTTAGCGGCAAATGGGCTTGAGCCGCTGGATACAATATCAGTGGCAAATGCGGTCGCGCTTAAAGGTCGGGGCATCAGCAGCGGTTCGACTCTTTCGTTGCTGGAAGTGCTACGCAAACCGGGTTTGGCTTGGCAGGACTACCAGACTCAAATAAAGCTAATTGCTTCAGAAGGGCGGAGTTTTCGCTTTCCAGCACCGCTCGGAGTACGCCGCGCCCTTATCGCGCCTTTTGGCGAAAACCTGACCTTGCCAAGACATATAAAGTGTAACAATGTAAAAACCTATATGGCGGTCGGGAGCGGTACTTACTGGTTATCACGGATTAGCTTCTTATTACTCCCCTTTTTTGGTGAACTTATTAGGGTTATAGTCCGACCGTTTGTCAAAAAAGGTGGACCTGATTTACAGCAACGCGAGGCAAGTCGCTGGTCAGTAGTGGCAGAGGCAGTGGGACGCAAAGGGGCGCGCCGGGTAGCTTTGAGCGGTGTGGATATGTACGGACTAACTGCTCAGATTATTGCTTATTGCGCCTCCCAAATTCTTTCAGGTGAGTTTCCGGGCAAAAGCGGCGGGGTGTTAGGGGCAGCACAGGCTTTTGAAGCCCGCGCCGCGTTGGATTATCTGGCTACTAACTGCGGCGTAAAGGTAGAAGTAGAATAGTGCGTGAGAGGGATTTGAATTGAGCGCGAAACTCAAATTGGCGTTTTTTAGCCCGATAAACCCGGTGCAATCCGGTATAAGCGACTACAGCGAAGAACTTTTGCCCTATCTTGCCCGTTATGCTGATATTGATCTGTACCTTGATGAAAACCTAAACCCTACGAATAAGACCTTATTGCAACAGTTCAAGACATATCCCGTTTCAAAGTTTCGCGCTCAAGCGGGTAATTATGATACATATCTGTTTCACATGGGCAACAGCGCGGCGCATGCCTATATATATCGCAGCCTGCTTGAATACGGCAAAAAGGGCGTGCTGGTGTTGCATGATTACGTGCTACATCACTTCTTGATCGGTCAATACCTAAACAACGGCAAGGCGCAAGAATACATTCGCGAGATGGGTAGACACTACGGGACTGAAGGCGAAGCTACCGCGCGTGAGGTAATCAAGGGACGTTTGCCGGAAGTGCTGTTTCGTTACCCCCTGTGCGAACCGGCGATAGAAGCGGCGCAAGCGGTGTTGGTGCATAGTTCTTATGCGCAGGGGCTTATTAAAGCTAGATTCCCTGAAAAGCTCACAGGTATTGCGCGGATGGGCGTTCCGTTGCCCCCGCTGGTAGAGAAGAAAATAGCGCGAGAACGGCTTGGTTTAGCGCAGGATGAGTTTATTCTGACTTCATTGGGGCATCTAAACCCCTATAAGCGGTTGGATAGCGCTCTATGGGCTTTTCGTGCTTTCAGTAGGGAGTATCCCCAATCGCGCTTTGTGCTGGTCGGTAGCCCTTCGCCCAACTACAATGTAATGGGGATGATAACAGCGTTGGGGTTGCAGGGCAAAGTGGAGTTGACGGGCTACGCTAGTGGTGAGAAATATGCCAATTATTTAGCGGCGGCGGATGTGTGTATTAATATGCGTTACCCTACCGCTGGGGAAACCTCTGCTAGCCTTTTGCGTATAATGGGCGCGAGTCGCCCGGTTTTGGTGTCGCGGACGGGCGCATTTGAAGAACTGCCGGACGACACTTGCGTTAAGGTGGATGTGGACGAAGCCGAAGAAGAATTGCTTCTGGAATACCTGCGCTTGTTAGTGCGTCGCTCTGACCTTGCTGCCCAACTGGGCTTTAATGCCCGCCGTCATGTGGCATTACAGGCGCGTCTTTCGGATGCAGCGCATGATTATTATCTGTTTTTGTGTCGGGTGTTGGGGCGAGTAGCGGATATTGAGCCAGAACCACCCACCGCTTTCGATGAAAAGCTGCAACCGCTTTCGAGTTTTACGCCTGTTAGTCAGCCTGTTACAAAAGAGGTAATCGCGGACACACTAACACCCTATTCTTTGCTGGAGGAGGTGGCACAGGCTGCCGCCGAAGTGGGGATAGCAGAAGACGACTTTGCTCTGAAGAAAATAGCAGAAAGCCTTTAACTCTATCTCTCGCTCATCAATTGTTCAAGCGCGGTTGTAACCCCCTCCGGTTCGGCGGTATAGGCGTAGAACTGCTGTACACTGGACGGCCCGGAAACCATAATCCGCAAACCTGCGTCAATAGTGGTGGCTTTCAAGCCAATACCGTTTCCCTTGCGTGGCTTGATAACCCCGATAACGATTTTAGTAACCCGGCTATCGTCGCGTAAAAGTTCGATAACTGGAAAAGCCGGGGCAATTACCGTACTATGTTTGCCGTTGAACTTTGCGCCGCGCAATAAACCGCGTGGTTTGTCTGACACTTTATAACCTTTCCCCTATATAATCGGTTAGTTTCACTTCCATCTCTATTATAAGCCCTTTCGCAATCCTGCCAATTGTTTGAATAAAAAAAGCCGTTGTTGGCAACGGCTACTTTGCAGTTGTGCCCCGGTGAGATGGCTGCGAAAACCACGCGATGGGGCAATTTTATAACCTATGCAATTACCGGTAGATGGGACAAAGCTTCCTGCACTTGCTCGCTTGAGTATTCGATGTCAACCAAGTCACCCTTTAGGTATCTATCGTAAGAGCCTAAATCGAAGTGCCCATGACCACTCAGGTTGAACAGGATGGTTTTGGAAACGCCCTCCTCGCGGCAACGAATCGCCTCGTCAATTGCTGCTTTGATGGCGTGAGTTGGCTCAGGTCCGGGCAGGATACCCTGCGTCCGGGCGAAAGTGACACCCGCTTCAAAGGTGGCGTTCTGGTGGTACGATCGGGCTTCGATTGCGCCCAACTCCATCAGGTGACTGACCAACGGAGCCATACCGTGATAGCGCAACCCTCCGGCGTGGATACCTTCCGGTACAAAATCGTGACCGAGGGTGTGCATCTTGACCAGCGGGGTTAGCTGCCCGGTATCGCCAAAGTCGTAGGTGTAAACCCCTTTGGTGAGAG
This sequence comes from Candidatus Chlorohelix allophototropha, assembly GCF_030389965.1. Lineage (NCBI taxonomy): Bacteria > Bacillati > Chloroflexota > Chloroflexia > Candidatus Chloroheliales > Candidatus Chloroheliaceae > Candidatus Chlorohelix > Candidatus Chlorohelix allophototropha. The sequence goes on along the minus strand of NZ_CP128399.1, from coordinate 2,446,420 downwards.
AGGGGCAAGCGGCAGGCTCAACCGCAATGACGCGGATATTCTTACCCGCGAATTTATCCTTGATGAAGGGGAAGGTTATACCTGCGAAATTGCTGCCGCCCCCTGTGCAACCGATGATGATATCGGGATAATCGCCCACTTTCTCCAATTGCAGTTTGGCTTCCTGCCCGATGATGGTTTGGTGCATCAAGACGTGGTTTAGCACACTTCCGAGGGAATAACGGGTGTCGTCACGTTGCGCCGCGATTTCTACCGCTTCGCTGATTGCCATGCCGAGGCTGCCCGGAGAGTCAGGCGAAGTTTCTAGGATTTTGCGCCCAGAAGCGGTGGTATTGGAAGGGCTGGCGATTACTTTTGCGCCGTAGGTTTCCATCAGGGCGCGGCGGTACGGTTTCTGTTGGTAACTCACCTTTACCATGTAAACGGTGCATTCAATCCCGAACATTTCGCAAGACATCGAGAGTGCAGTACCCCATTGCCCCGCGCCCGTTTCGGTAGTGATGTGCTTTACCCCTTCTTTCATGTTGTAATAAGCTTGGGGAACGCTGGTATTGGATTTGTGGCTACCGGACGGACTGACCCCTTCGTACTTGAAGTAGATTTTGGCTGGCGTATCCAGCAATTTTTCTAAGCGAAGGGCGCGATAGAGCGGGCTTGGTCGCCATAGCTTGTAAATTTCCTGCACTTCTTCCGGGATGTCTATATAACGCTCAGTGCTAACTTCCTGCTTGATTAATTCCATCGGGAAAAGTGGGGCGAGGTCTGCCGGTCCGATTGGTTGGTGCGTGCCGGGATGCAAGGGTGGTGGCAACGGTACGGGCAAATCAGCCTGGATATTGTACCAGGCGGTAGGCATTTCCTTTTCATCCAATTCGATTTTGGTGGGATGAGCTACCATAAGGGTTCCTCCTGAGCGAAATCACTTTGTATTAGCCACATTAAGCGGTAGTTTGGGGCAGAGCTTTTATTTCTATTGTAACTTGAAAACCGGAATTCCTATTTTTGCCTGACCGAGCGAATATACAACGAAAAGCAATTTTGCCTCAAGTGTCTTTCTTAACTATACCATTTGGTTACAGAGTAATCAAATAAGTTCTGTATATTCCATATCGTTCAAGGTTTTACCAGTATTACCAAATCCTGCGTACTGAGCCATTTCTGGCTCTTGCCCGACCATTTGCCGTCTATAGGCGGTTGCGCTAGTTCCAATCCGGCTTCTGCTGCAAATCGTTCTACCATACCCAAGCGATAAGCGGTCATTTCTTCCGGGTTTTCCGTATTCCCAATCGCAAATTCATCGCCGTAATTCTGGTAGGAAAAATCGAAATTAAATATAGGGCTGCTAAATAGATTAAGTCGAACCCGTCCCGGTTGGTAGTTATCTAACAAGAAGAAGCTGAAAACGCAGCGACCACCCTTTTTCAAAACCCGCGCGGCTTCGCTGAAATAATGTGCTGTATAGTCCGGCAAAAGGTGAGTATATACTGATGCAGCATAGATTAGGTCAAAACTGTTGTCGGTATAAGGAAATATATACTCTCGGGCATCCATCTCGCCATATGGGTTGTAATAGGTGTTATGAATATTAGCCCACACAAAGCGAAAATTCGGGAAGGTTTTCTGGAAATTTGCTTGGAGAAAATCTACTTTTTCCCTAGTGATTTCAAAGCCATCATAAGAGCCGTATTGTGAGATCAGGAAACGCAAAGGAAAAGCGATACGTCCCAACCCACACCCAATCTCAAGCACCTTACTGTTTCTTTCCAGCCCCCCGTAATTGCTGCCAACTCCATTCTTCTGCCCAGCGAAACCACTCTTCCATTACCATCACTCCCTCCAGCTTTAGTAATTCGTTAGAGGGAATTAGTTCCGGGTTGTAGGATAGAATATATTCAGGATTCTGTGCAATCGGTTGTGCTATTATCTGCTGTAGGTGATCGATTTGTTGACTTAACTCATTGTTATTTGAGTTAACCTTCTCTTGTAACTGATTTATCAGATATTTGATTTCGTAGCCATGTTTGTGAGTTTCGTTAGCAAACCAATCCAACCGTTCAATGTGTTTCAAGGTTTCTTTTAAATGTCGGTAGTATCTTTTAGGGTTTATCATTGCTAGCTCACCTTCTTTGTTGATTTAGCCTGAACTCTTTGGTTGTAACAGCCTTCAAAATTGCTATGCCAATATTTCCCCGAACTGTTCGCGAGTGCGGCGATAAGGTCGCCATTCTTCAATATAGCGCACATCCACCCGGTTTATGCCCCTTTTCGTCTGTCCTAACCCACACTCGCTGCGGCAAACCGTGCAACCGTAGCTTTCGTACAAAATTCTTTAAGCGTGTTAGGGTTCATACAAGTAATGCCTTTCTTCAATTAGGACATTACTTGTATGGGCAGGTTATGGCAACACTTCTTGCCCTTTGGTTAATTTAGATATCAAAAGGTAGCGTTCTGTAAAATCCCAAAAACGCCAAATAGTTTTCAAAAGGCAAATTTACTTCTCTAACCAGCCTAAATCATAAATAAAATGATGTTTTGCAACACCCCGGTATGTTACTTTGATATCTTGTACGCCCTGTAATTCTAGTATGGCAGATAACATTGCTGCAACATAAACAGGGTTTGAAGGATCATTTTCAAATGTTACCTGAGCCTTATTTTCACCTGTGCTGGTTATTGTGCGTTTACCAAAGTTAAAGTTAGCAGAATGGTTTTTAATTGCCAGTTCGAGTGCCTTAAAACCTCCACCACCCTTACGAGCAGCGTAAGTAATCCGACCGAAGATTGTTTGCGAAATGTAGCCCTCTACCTGAGCACGGGCAATTTTAGAATAAGCCTGCGCATCGGTTAATTCTGGAAACAATTTCTGCCTTAAAAAATTAATACACAATACCAAATCACGAAATGGATAATTCGCTTCTGGTTTGAAGAAATTATAGCCCGTAACATGCAGCAATTCTTCTAGAAGCACACTATCATTTTGTATGCTCAACCCTTTGATCAAGCCTTCAAAAGTAACTTGTTTGGCAAGGTAATGTGAATCGGACACAATGCCCTCTACTTTCACTCATAGTAATCGAAATAAAATATTGGCGAGTTATAGTCAATATTATTATATGGAAAACCCAATGAAAAAATAGGGTAAAAATAGGAGATTTAAATTTTTTTAATCAGGCGCTGCGCCATTCCATCTTGCTACCCACATATAGCATTATTAGTGTATTAACTACCAATAGGATGACAACATCCAACCAGAATTTCTCGTTAAATTGACCGATCAAACTTAGGCGCAAGGCTTCGGCAGCATAGGTGCTTGGTAAGGCTTTACCAATCCACTGGACAAATTCGGGTAAACGGTCGGCTGCTACCAAGATGGGACTTAAGCCCATGAAAATGAATTGAAGCACCCCACTAATTGAAGTAGCAGTATCGAAATTTGGCGCAGTCACTCCTACCAATGCCCCTACTGCTGATAGTGAAAAGCTGGCAAGCGGCACTATTAACAAAAACAGTGGTGAAAGGCTGATAGTAATATTGAAAATATACTGACCCATCAAGACAGTCAATAAAGCGGTAGGAAGGGTTAAAACTAGGAATCCGGCATTTACCGCCAGCACCAACAAACCCTTATAAACCGGCAAGGTAGCGTAATAATCCAGCACCCCGAAAGTGCGCATAAAGGAAAAACGAGCGCATGTTCCATACATTGTGGTAAAAAGCAGCGAAACAATAATATTACCGCTCAACAAGTATAAATCTTGCTCGGTGTTACCCGATGTGGCTAACAGTTTGAAAAAAAAGAAGGTGGTAAGCGGGACAAGCAGCCCATTAATCATTGTCGCTGCCCACGACCAGCGCCAGTTAGCCAATTGAATTAGAAACAAATCCCAAAAGTTGGAGAAAAAGCGTGTCACAGTTATTTTCTACTCGTCCTCATCCTCGATAGTGCGTCCGGTGAAAGCCATATATACATCTTCCAGCGAAGCAGTTTGCACCCGGAAATCCTCCAGATTATCCAGCCGTATCCCACCTAATACCTTATAAATATCTTCTTCGGCATTCTCGCGCGGCACTAACACCACCCAATGGTAGGGTTTCAGTTGGCGCGCCTGCTCCAACGCAACCAGTTGGGACTCGCAAATTTCAGCGCGATCCGGTTTTATAAATAGCTCAAGGCGTACACTTTGGTCAATTTTGCTCTTTAACTCGCTAACCCGCCCCATTCCAACCATGCGCCCCTTGCTCATAATCGCTACACGCCCGATAACATGCTCTGCTTCTTGCACGTTATGCGTTACCAATATGATGGTAGTGCCGTGTACGGTATTTTGCTCTTTCAGATGATCCCACACTTGTCTTCTAAAAGCCGGATCGAGTTCATTGGTCGGTTCATCTAGAATCATCACCGGAAGGTCGCCAACCAGCGTAATCGCAAGACTGACAAGCCGATTTTGCCCCCCGCTCATGTTGCGCACTGCCTTGCGCCTTACCTCTCCCAAACCCCATTGCTCAACTAACTGGGCAGCCGCTTTTTTAGCATCATGTCTGCTCATTCCACGCATATGCCCGGTAAAATAAATGGCTTCTTCCGCTGTTAAGTCTAGCAGAGCGTTAGGTTTTTGGGGCATATAAGCCACCTTGCGCGTTACTATGTCGGGTTTTTTGGCAATATCAACTCCAAAAAGGGAAATCCGCCCCTCATCGGGAGAGAGCAAATTCACCATCTGCTTAATAAGAGTGCTTTTGCCTGCACCGTTGCTGCCCAATAATCCAAATACTTCACCCTGCTTTATTTCGAGAGAAATATCCAGATTGGCGGGACGCGCCGATTGTGCTGCTTTACCGCGCCCGTAACGCTTAGCGATGTGTTCAACTGCGTAAACCGTTTGGTTTGGGGTAAATTCTAATCCCTGCAAATTTGCCAACTTTGTCTGAGTCATGTGCTTGATTATAACAGCAGAAAGCAGCGTTTGTAAAAATAGGCTAAGGTTCAATCTGGTATATTTGCGAAGTACCAATTGTAACCAAATATTTAAGTCCGGGGGAAGCTTTATCATGGTACAAAGCGGTCATTGCGGTGGTAGCGATGGGTTGTAACAATAAATAGCCTGCATTGTAGCGTTTCGCCACCTGTAATACCTTATCGAGCGGGTCAGAATTAATAATAATGGAGGGTTTGCGGTTTGCATACCAGTAAGCGGTGGGGTCGGGAGTCATGACCATTACTCCGGGTGGAGTATTGGAATCCAGCCACGCACTCACCTGTTGCAATTCCCGATAATCAGCATCCCAATTAGCCGATTGTGAAAGAGTCCAGCCGATGGAAATTAAAATTGCACCGAGTATAACTACAAACGCCAGAAAATTACGGCGGCTCTGTTCGGCTTGCGGGCGGCTTAACTTACCCCACCAACGCGCCACCAAATCTATACCTGCGGCGATAGCCACATAAATATAGGGTAGTAACCCACCCCCAGAATGGTAAACACTCCCCCGATAGCTCGGAAAAGTAAAAACTAGCGACATAGTTATGTAAAGCAATAGGAGGTATATAGTAAAAGGAAGTAATATGGGGTTGCGCCATAACGCCCCTTTATATAAGGTCGCCACCAGACTAGTATCGCTGCGCTTGCGGCTGAACAACCCGAACAAGGCAAACGGTGTAAACATTATTATGGCAGGTCGGGCAATTATCAGCAGGTTTTGTCCTAGCGCATTCAACTTACTCATGATCAATGCGCCGATACCCCATTGTGGGGAAGGGTCTGTGAGGTTCAGGTAATAGGCTAAATCAAGCGGTTTATCAAAGCTGAAAAAGTCGTTGTAATTCCTCAGAAAGATAGTTTTAGTGCCACCACCGGGGAAAAGCTGCCCACTAACTATGAAGTTTCGAACAATCCACGGGATTACCGACAAAGCAGCTATTCCAAACATCAGAACTACCCCGCGCCAGTTTATGCCTTTTTTTAGCAATACTAAACATAGTGGCGGAACTAGCAGCAAAAACACTCCATCTACCCTAGTCAGATAAGCAATAGTTGCCAGAAGCCCCAATGCTACCGGAATAAGCTTGCGGGGCATTGGTAAAAAACTGCCCGGGTTTATCCACTCGGCTGTCAGCATTAGAAATAGCAAACTGATAAAAGCATAGGGTGCATGGTTATCGGGCATTGAAAAGACCGGAGCATAGAATCCGCAGAAAACTGCCAACCCCCCGGCTAACCAACCATATCTAATGCCGCCAACTGCCATCCCAAGACGATAGCTAAGGGGTGGAATCAAAGCGGTTAGCAGCATATTCGGCAAACGTCCCGCCCAATAATTCTCCCCAAAAGTCAGTGAATAACCTGCCGCAATGAGCCATGACGTAAAAGGCATCCAGTAGGAATGGCTAGGGTTGCCGATAACGCTCTCCGGTAGCGGACGTGCTAGATAGTTCCAGATATAGTCATCCCGAAAGCCATTGCCATTCCAGAATTGAATAGCCGAGTTTGTATAGTAATAAGCGTCGGTATAACCGGGTTGTGAATAGAAAGAGGCAGTGAAAATGCGGTAGAGCAAGGCAACAAGAAATAGTGTCCAACCCGGATGTAATCGGGCAAAAGCTATAATTGAGCTAAGCATTAGCCAGAAGCCTGTTTAGAGGTAACCGTTTCTGTAATTTTCTCGGTCGCATCAGATCGAGTGTAATTATTAAGATTGCCCAATAGACGGGTAGTAAATTTGATATGGTTAAGGAAATCGGCGATTCGAATATTCTCGTTGGCAGTTTGTCTTTGCGCCCCATCGTAATAAGTGCCGGTACAAATCAGCGGCAAATCTCCAAGCGCTTCTTTGAAGGCATGCATCGGACCAACTGTGGGTGCAAGAGGAATTACCAGCGGGGCAAGGTCAATCGCTTGTCCGAGACTTTCTATTGCTAGCTTTACAAAGGGGTGGGTTGGTGAGGTGCGAACGGGTTTTTCGCTTACTCCAACCTGTGTTACTTCTATATCGGTATAACCACGATTGTACAGATGTTTGCGTATCAAGTCTAGCGCAGTAGCGGGGTCTTGATTTGGCACAAGCCTGAAATCCAACCGAGCATGCCCACTAGCCATCAAAACCGTTTTTACATCATCGCCTAAATAGCCGCCTACAAAGCCAGTAATATTAGCGGTAGGCGTAAAGAACTCGGTTATCAATAGTGGTAAGCTTTTTAACCCCATCAGGTACTCGCTTACCCCAAACCGTGTGAGCCGTTCTTCCAAACGATTTGTATAACGCTTGGCAGTTTGCATAATAAATGAGCTGTCTTCATGGGTTGGCACTTGTATATCAGCATCAAAATCATCTATCTGGATATCTTCATTATCATTCTTGATAGCGCTCATCGCCCATATAAGTCGCCAACCGCCGCTGGGCAAAATCCCGGCGAGGGCGCTATTGCCATCCTGCGAAAGAGTTTTGCTGCGTAGTTCAATACAAAGATAGCCTTTTTGCCCCAAACCTATTACAGGAATACCTTCAGGCGTATTTTCCCCTGAATCCCACAAACAGGCATCGGCTTTTAAAACTCCACTTTTCTCAGCAAGAAGTTTTGAGGCAAGACTTTGCCCATCACCGGTGCGTCCCTCTACCAGAAACTTAACGTTGCAAGGTACGCTGCCATACACTTCACGCCATGCTTCGTAGGCTGCCAACCGTGCAACCAAATTAGCACGATTATCTGCAACCCCTTTAGCATAGAGTTTGCCATCCCGCTCATTTAAGCCAAACATTGCGCTCTGCCATTCATCCATTTGACCGGGTGGCATAATTTCATATGTGTTATATGAAAGCAGCGTGTTAGATTCAGAGCGTTGCTCCCCACGTGCAAATATAGTGCTACGTTTATTGAGAGACCAGTTCTCCGTTTTCAAGCCACGCTCTTTTAGCATATTGATAATAAGGCGGGTGATATCGTCAGGATCATTTTTCGAGCGACGGGAAGATTGAGTGGTAGTTGGAGAACACAAAGCGCCCAATTCAGTGATGAAGCGGGGCAGATTTGCGGTTATATAATCGTCCAGTTCCCGGTCAATGTTTCCTGCGGCTTCGGAGGACATGTCAAGCCCCTTCCTGTCGATTATGTGCGGCTTAAATACCGATCATAAATGTTAGGTGACATAATTCGAATAATATTAAGTTTAGCTTAAGATGTGTAACGGCGCAAGTAGCTGATTTTTTGTATGAATTCAGAGAAACGGTTGTTGTCTAAAATTCCCGCGAACTATGAGTATTAATTTGGAGTGGCACAAAGCAGGTGATTTTGAGTTCATTATAACTCTCAAGAGGTTGAGCCTATTATGTGCTTTGGCTTATAGTAAAAATTTGCATAGAGCTACAATATTTACCATTTTTAGTTACTAACAAAATTCCCATTGAAACTAAATTCCAAAATTTATAACTATTAGCCTTAACGATCTTGGGGAAGACGATTGAAAAAAATCAAAGAATCAAGACCTCCCCTGAGCGCTTGGTTGGCAATTGAGAGCGCTTTAGTCAGGTTATCATAGCGCAAATTTAACTCTGGCTTTTCAGGAGCTTTCTCGCCTTTACGTGGTACTTTATAAACCTCGATCAGAAATTGTCCTTGATCTTCCCTCTCTAGCTGTCGATGTAGAGTAACCTTGTAAGCGCCATTATCGGTGAGCTTGGAAACTTTCCCGTTTTTCTCGAAACCTTTTAATGCAGCAGCCATACTCAGCATGGAATTTTCCTTTCGGCTCAAACGTTGGGAACGTATCGTGAGATACGTTCCCATAATAGCAATCTTAGTTATTAGCGGATTCCTAATAACAAATCAATTACAAGCTGGTCAAGTTGCTCATACATCAAGCCCAGTTTGGCGATATTGTCAATATCAAAGCTGGCGGCTTTGAGCGCCTCAGCGGTAGCGCTATTGTAATTTGCAGTATCGAATGGTGAATCGCTGCCTAATGATTTCAATTCCTTGAGAATACCCTGTATTTCAGGGTCTTCTTCAAAACGCCGCGCTTTATCTTTAAGTATCATATAGGAGCGCATACAACCGTGGGCGAAAGCCCATACGCCTTCTTCATCTTCCGAACGGTAGGCGTGCGCATCAAAATGGCGTGGTCCGTTATAGCCGCTTTCTTCCAATAGTTTAACTAGATAGAACATACTTTTGATGCTCTCGCTGCTAAAGCGCAAATCTTGATCATAGCGACCGGGTTTTTGGTCGTTCAGATCAATATGGAATAATTTTCCCGCTTCGATTGCTTGCGCGACTACATGGTAGAAATTTAACCCGCTCATTTGCTCATGCGCTACTTCAGGGTTAACGCCTACCATATCAGCGTGATCCAACGTTTCAATAAACGCCAGCATATGTCCGGTGGTAGGGAAATAAATGTCGCTGCGGGGTTCGTTTGGTTTCGCTTCTAGCGCAAACTTATAGCCATAGCCCATATCAATGTTATAGTGGCACAGGAAATTCATTGCCTCGCGCATTCGTTTAATTGCTTCACGTGCATCTTTAGAGGCATCAACCTCAGTGCCTTCACGCCCTCCCCAGAACACATAAATTTCTGCGCCTATTTCTGCACCCAAATCCATTGCTTGCATGGTTTTCTGTAGCGCATAGTGGCGTACACGCTTATCATTGCTGGTGAAGGCGCCATCCTTGAAAACGGGATGGTAAAAAAGATTGGTGGTAGCCATTGGCACTACCATTCCGGTATCATCTAATGCTTTCTTGAACTCTTTCACAATCCGGTTGCGCTCTTGAAGGCTTGCTCCAAAAGGTACGAGGTCGTTATCATGCAGATTTACGCCCCATGCTCCCAGTTTTGAGAGCTTTTCTAGACTGCGAATTGGCGAAATGGTATCGCGCACCGCTTCGCCAAAGGGGTCTCTTCCTCTATTACCTACTGTCCAAAGACCAAAAGTAAATTTCTCATCTTTTGTAGGTGTAAATTGGTCTCCCATTTTATTCCCTTCCTTATTACGAATGTATCATTAAATAATTCGTCTGACATCATCGTCACCATAAAGGCGGTATTACATTATACCAATTAACGCTAAGATTTTGACCATAGTTATTGGAATAAGTGCCCAAAACTCTAGGTTTCTTAAACACAAACTGAGCGTGAAAGTAATACCTTTTATTAAATGTTGCGAAATATATATTGGCTGCAAAAAGTGGTAGGGTTTTTTTAACACAACCGGAAAGGGGAGTCAATTCCAAGCGCACAGATTGCTTCGCTTACTATCCGATTTTTCAGTAAGTAGCCTGCTTATAACCTATCGACAAGCAATATGGATTTATCTTCAGGCATTAAAAAAATATTAAACTTTTACAATATCAATTGTTCTAAATGGTATGTAGTAATAAAATAATATCAAGCATTGGGTTTTATCGAAAAAGTTAAAGAGGTATTAATATTCTTAATATTAGAGTAATAATATTGTAAAAATGCCGTAACACAACCGCGTTATTATTTAAAAATATAATCACATTTAGTTTTTAAGGGGCGCTAAAAATGAGCTACGATGCATACGAACGTTGGAAAACAGTTGCTATCCAGGGCGAACCTTACCTCTCCATAGTCATCCCTGCATATAATGAAGAAGAACGGATTGTGCCTACAATTGGCGCGATAGCTTCGCACGTTTGCAGCTTTGGTTACGATTGGGAATTAATTATCGCTGACGATGGTTCAAAAGATAACACTGTCAAGCTTATCAAAGAGCTTGGGTTGGCGAATCTGCGAGTGTTGGTAGCAGAAAAAAATGGCGGGAAAGGCAGCGCAGTTAGGCGAGGGATGCTGGCGGCGCGTGGCAAATTCATTCTTTTCGATGATGCCGATAACTCCACTCCGGTTGAAGAACTCAATAAGTTGTTGGCTAAGCTCGATAAAGAAAAATATGATGTCGCGGTAGGTTCGCGGGCTGCTAGTGGCTCACAGGAAGCACACCGCACCGTTTTGCGGCGGATACTGAGCGGTGGTTTGCGTTGGATTGTACGTTATGTGTTCCGAATCGGTGTGCGAGATACGCAATGCGGCTTTAAGCTTTTCACAAAGCAGGCGGCACACCGCCTATACGCAGCACAAACTATCAGCGGCTTTTCCTTTGACCTAGAGATACTTTACCTCAGTTCAAAATTGGGCTACAAAATAGCAGAAGTCCCGGTGGAATGGGTCGATGCGCCCGGCTCGAAAGTGGATACCTCCAAAGAAGTTCAACGTTTCTTGCGTGATTTAGTCAAAATAAAAATGAACGATATAAAAGGGGTGTATTCCAATGCCTAGTTATAAAATTGCGCTGGTAACAACCTTTCCACCCGGCAAAGGTTCGCTCAATGAATATGCCTATCATTTTGTGCGCTATCTACGCCAGAAACGCGAAGTTAAAGAATTGGTGCTATTGGTTGATGCCTTGCCGGGTAATGAGAAGTATCCGGAGTTTGAAAATGATGGTTATGCGCCCACTCGTATTATCCCTTGCTGGGATTTTGACTCAAAGACCAACGCTTTGCGCATATTAAAAGTAGTGCAGCAGGAAAAACCGGATATTGTAATGCTCAATCTCCAATTTGCCAGTTTCGGCAGTGGCAAGGTAGCGGCGGCTTTGGGGCTTACAACCCCTGCTTTGGTCAGGCTTGCGGGCTTCCCGGTTGTCACCTTGTTGCATAACATTATGGAGACAATTGACCTAAAGAAAGCTGGTTTTGGCGGGAACCCCTTACTGGAAAAAGCTATTCGCGCTTTTGGCTATATTTTCACTCGTTTATTGCTACTCTCCAATTTGGTAGCAGTTACCATTCCAAAATATGTAGAAATTCTGGAGATTAAGTACAAAGCTAAAAATGTGCTGCTGACTCCGCATGGCTCATTTGAGGCTGGTGCAGACCCTGTTTTTGAACCGCCACCGGGTCCACAACGCATTATGACGTTTGGAAAATTCGGCACTTACAAAAAGGTTGAACCGCTGGTAGAAGCTTATAAAATTCTGCAAGCTAAAAACCATCCCAATATGGAGCTAGTAATTGCCGGAACTGACAGCCCCAATTCTCCGGGCTATCTTGAGTCGGTTAAACAAACCTACTCCGAGGTAAAATCCATCTCCTTTACCGGCTATGTGGCTGAAGAAGATGTGCCTAAAGTATTTGGTGAGGCTTCTGTGGTGGTCTTTCCTTATAATTCCACTACCGGTAGTTCCGGTGTGTTACATCAAGCCGGGGAATATGCTCGCGCAGTGGTGTTACCAAACATTGGGGATTTTGCCGCTTTAGTAGCGGAAGAAGGTTTTACCGGGGAGTTTTTTGAACCGGATAATACCGAAAGTCTAGCGCATGCTATAGCGAATATATTGGATAATCCGGAACGTCGTCTTGAGATTGCTTCTCAAAACTTTGCTGCTGCTACCGGGTTGCCGGTTTCAGATGTAGTGGATTGGTATTTGTTGCATATGCAGACGTTAGTCTCAAAAAAGCCGAAAGTTAAGAGGTAAAGCTCATTATGGAAATGTTCAGTAGGGTATCGGGCGAGGTTTCAATTCTTGAATTAAAGGGTCGTTTTGATGCGTATGAGTTGAAACCGGTTCAGCAATGGTTTGAAGATAAAACAACTCAAGGCAAACCAAAGCTGGTAATAAATCTCACAGGGGTACATTTCCTTGACTCCTCTGCGCTTGCTGCGCTGGTACAAGGTATGAAGCACTCTCGCGATAAGGGCGGAGATTTGCACCTCTGCAATTTGCAGCAACCGGTTAGGATTATCTTTGAGCTAACCAAAATCAACCGGGCAATTGATATATTTGCTAGCGAGTTGGAAGCGGTCAAGGCTTTCGATGAATGAAGCTTTGCAGGCATTACGCGAGTTGGTAATGTCGCGCTTTTCTTACTTTGAAAAACTCGCTAACTTGTGGCATACAGCGGGCGCAACCTCCTTTGAAATAGTTGGTGGCGGCGAACAAATTATGCGCTGGGACTATCCCGGCAATTCAGCGGGGGTGGTTATAGCCCCTCTAGAGGTAGATGGCGAGATAATCGGAGAACTGCGCATTCAAGGACTGGATGAGCAATTAGTTTTTGATCGTCTGGAAGCTGACGCTACCGCTTTGGATAACTTGATTCGATACGAAGTGGAATTGGGGATGTTAACTTCTGAACTGGTTCAGAATCAGGATCAGCTTCTCGCTCTTTACGATCTTTCTCGTTCAATGCGCCGCTATTTAAGCCCGGAAGAAATACTTGCTACATTATGCCGGGAAGCCGCGCGCTTATGTTCTTGTGATAAAGCGTTTGCGCTGTTGGCTGAACCGATCAAGCCTGCGCTGTTGATTCAATATCCTGAGAATTTTCTCGAAGAGCAGCAAGCACAGGAACTGCTACATAGGACGCAAGCAAACGGCAAACCACTTGTGGTGAATTGCGGCTGTAACGGAACAAAAAATTTACTATTTCTGCCAATAACGGTTAATAATGCGCCGTTTGCCGGTTTGGGGCTGGCTAATCATACCGAGGCATTTTCCATGCCTGTTATCAAACTTGCACAGGCGATTACCCAATACGCCGGAGCGCAACTCGAAAACTCCATTCTATATTCAGAAACGCTCTCCCAAGCCCGCATGCGTTCAGAGCTTGAGTTGGCATCCAGTATTCAACTGCGCTTGTTACCTCAGAAATTTCCAAGTGTGAAAGGACTAGATATTTATGCGGCATCTTGTCCTGCTCGTCAAGTTGGAGGGGATTTTTACAATTTTATAAGCCAATCAAACGGATCTCTCAATTTTGTGGTGGGAGATGTTTCTGGCAAAGGACTTCCCGCCGCACTAATGATGGCTATGGCACGTATAGCTTTTCAAAATGCCTCTCGCTTCAGTAAAACGATGGATCCTGCAAAACTGATGAGCCGCGTAAATGAAGATTTATATGGAGATTGCTCTGACCTGTCAATGTTTATAACAGCCTTTTATGGGTTTTATGAGCCTGCTACCCGGTGTTTGAGCTATGCCAATGCAGGGCATTCTCCGGTTATATATTGTAAGGCTGATGGCTCTATTCAGTTCTTTGAAGCTGATGGCACTGCATTGGGGGTGTTACCGATTTCACTATCAGAACGGCAGGAAGTAAAACTAGAATATGGTGATTTACTTGTAGTTGCCACCGATGGTTTTAGTGAAGCTTTTAATAGTGTAGGTGAAATGTATGGTTATGACCGTTTACTTGAATTGGTAAAAAATAATCGCAGCTTAAGCGCGCAGCACATATCAGATTTATTATTCAAAAAAGTTCTGGAACATGAAGCGGGAGTTGAGCAATCAGATGACCGTACCTTGGTTGTTTTGAAAGGTATTGAGTAATGAACAACAAACAAGACCCAGGAATTTTAATCAAACTGGAATTGCCTGCTGATTATAAATATTTGAATCTGCTCGGTGCAGTGCTGAATGGCATCCTTGAAAGAATTGAAGACCTAGAAGAGCCGGAAACCCTCGCATATAGTTTGCAACTGGCTATTCACGAAATTTGTACTAATGTGGTTGGACATGCCTATGAGGAAAAACCGGGTTATCGTATTTGGCTAGAGTTTCGAGTGATAAGTGAACCCTTAAGTATCTCAGTAGAAATCACTGATACCGGAAAAGCCTTTCAGAGTAATGTCAAAAGAACTCCAGACCTTGAGAATGCTCAGGTACATGGGTACGGTCTATTTCTAGTCGAGCAACTGACCGACTCTTTTGAATACAGGCGCGATGGTATTTACAATCGCTGGACAATCGAAAAAATCCTTCCGCTAAGCAAGAAAGAAATATAATTATGAAAATCAATGTTTTGGAACAAGTAATCAAGATTGTAACTCTGGAAATAGAAGGGCGACTGGATGCATTTACCGCTACTCAATTAAGGTCAAAATTGGATGAGTTACAAGGGCAATCAGTTACCCGTTATGTGCTTGATCTAACTAATCTTGAATTTATGGATAGTGCAGGAATGGCTGTAATGGTAACTTTGCTAAAGCATGCTCGCCAACTAGAGGGAGATGTGAAAATGGTAATGCCGAAACTTGAAGTGGCTCGGCGAATTTTACGCCTAACCCGGTTTGATCGGGTCTTTGATACTTTTGAAACCGCAGAAGAAGCTCGAAAAAGCTTCTAGCCTATCATTCAAGGTGTTATTATAATGTCTACGATATTGGTAGTTGACGATAGTCTTATAATTCATAGGACGCTTGGATTTACCCTTCGAAAGCATGGCTTTGATGTTCTTCAGGCTTTAAACGGCGTAGAAGCCTTGACTTTGCTTGAGAAATCCCCGGTAAATCTGGTAATAGCTGATTTGGCTATGCCCAGAATGGATGGTATGGAATTGTTGCGCAGGATGCGCCATGATAAAATTTTAGAGACAATTCCTTTTATAATGTTGACTGCAAGCGGTCAGGATGAGGATCGAATTATTGCCCGAAAAGAAGGCGCTAATGGCTTCCTTACAAAACCAGCCAGTAGTGGTGAAATTCTCCAGACGATTGACTCAGTGCTTGAAAAAAAATAGGTAAATGTTAACACCGCGAATACCTGCCGATGATGCCGAGAGGTTGAAAAGCCTCAGGGCATTAAATCTACTTGATACAAATAGCGAAGAACGCTTTGACCGCATTGTTCGTTTAGCGACGCGCATATTTAATGTTCCAGTTGCTTTAGTAAGTCTTGTTGATGAAAATCGGCAATGGTTTAAAGCCTGTATTGGTCTCGATGTAAGAGAGACTCCTCGTACTGTTTCTTTTTGTGCTCATGCGATTCTAAGTGATACGATATTTGTTGTAGAAGATGCCCTAGAAGACCCACGCTTTTTTGACAATCCACTGGTTATTGGTGAGCCACATATAAACTTCTATGCCGGATACCCTCTAACGAGTACCGCAGGTTATAAAATGGGTACACTTTGTCTGATAGATACTGTACCACGTAAGTTCGGCGATACCGATAGAGAAAGCCTCCGTGACCTTGCTCTACTAGCGCAGAATGAATTAAACCAAAATGACCTAACAGTATTGCTGGCGCAGAAGATACAAAGTCAGCAAGAACTTCTGGAAAGTCAACGCTTCGTTGAAAGCATTACTCATACTATCCCTTACTTATTATATGTTTATGATACCGTCAAGGATCGTAATTTATACGTGAATTCGGGAATCGAATCATTATTGGGTTATACCAAGCAGCAAATTGCTGAAATCGGGGAAGGTGTACTTAGTAAGTTAATCTACCCTGAAGATTATCATTTACTACACGCTGCCTTGAATACTCTTCAAGAAAGTGACCCCGGAAAAATTGTTGAGATAGAATACCGGATGTTACATGCCAATGGCGAATTACATTGGTTTAGTGACCGTGTTATTGCTTTTAAACGCGATGCTGCGGGTAAGCTTACCCAAACTCTTGGGGTTTCACAGGATGTTACCGAACGTAAAAATATAGAGTTAGAATTACGTACCCAGCGAGATTTTGCCCTAAAAGTGATGAATACGATGGGGCAAGGCTTGACGGTGGCAGATCAGGATGGCAAGTTCGAATATGTCAATCCGGCTTATGCGGCAATACTGGGCTATAAATCAAGCCAGTTGATTGGTAAGTCTCCCTTCGATTTTGTTTTTGAAGAAGACATTCCCTATATGGAGCAAATATGGGAATTACGTAAAGCAGGCAAAACCTTCACTTATGAAATACGCCTTCGCCATAGTTCAGGCATTTACACTTATGCCCTTATTACTGGCTCTCCGCGTTGGAGTGATGGCAAAGTCATAGGTTCGGTGGCAGTTGTCACAGATATGACAGAACGCCGCCAGATAGAACAGGCTTTGAGGGCGGCGCGTGATGAAGCGCTGGAAACTTCCCGGCTTAAATCGGAGTTCCTTGCTACTGTCAGTCATGAAATTCGGACACCAATGAACGGTATCATTGGTATGTCTGAATTGCTTGTAGATACAGGGCTTGATGAAGAGCAACTTGAATTTGCTACAGTTATTAAAGATTCGGCTAATTCCCTGATGTCAATAATAAATGATATTCTGGATTTCTCAAAAATTGAAGCCGATAAACTGATCTTTGATGAAGAACCTGTGGAAATTACCAGCGTAGTGGAAAGCGCCGCAGATTTGCTTGCAGCAAAAGCAGTTGAAAAAGGGTTATCACTCCTTACTTATATAGCGCTTGATATACCCAGACGTATTAGTGGTGATGCCGGACGTTTAAGGCAAATCCTGCTTAATTTACTGAGCAATGCCATTAAATTTTCGGATAAAGGCGAAGTTGTAGTACAGGTCGTTTGTATTGAGGAAACTAAAGATAACTGTATTCTGAAATTTTACGTGCGTGATAATGGTATCGGTATTCCTCAGAATACGAGAGATCTTATTTTCCAGCCGTTTAGGCAGGCAGATAATTCAACTACCCGCCAATATGGTGGAACGGGTTTAGGCTTAGCGATTACTCGCCGATTGGTTGAGAAGATGAACGGCGAAATTGGAGTTGAGAGCGAAGAAGGTAAGGGAACTACTTTCTGGTTTAGAATTCCCTTTAAGGTTCTGGAAGGTGCAACTATACTTGAAAGTTCACTTCTCAGAGGACGCGAGCTTGTTTTGGTGAGCAGCAGCCAAAATGTAAGAGATATTATATATCGTTATTTAGAGCCGATAAAACTGGAAATTAAGCGGCTATCAAACGGTAAAGCTGCTTTGGAATATTTTAATTCTAGGCTTGCAGATGAACAGGTTGATTTTTGTTTGATTGATAACAACTTGGATGATATGAGCGGGTTAGAACTGGCTAAGACTATAAAAACTAATCATGACTTAAAAACCAAACATCTGATATTGCTTTCAGATTATGAAAGCCGCCTTGATGGGCGTAAGGAATTGCGTGAATATTTCAGTGTGGATTTGAACCGTCCATTTAAACAATTACCACTTATAGATACGCTTGAAGAGTTGGTAAGAAAATCAAGAAATCAAGGCAAAAGCCTGCCCAAAACAGCTATTAGGTCAAAAATATCTTTTACAAAAGAATTAAAAGCCGGACGTATGATATTGGTGGTAGAAGATATACTCGCCAATCAAAAACTCGCTGCCAACCAAATAGAGCGACTGGGTTATGCGGCGCACATAGCTGCAAATGGTGAAGAAGCCTTAGCGGCGTTAGAACGCTTTAATTATGGAATGATTTTGATGGATTGTTTGATGCCAGTAATGGATGGATTTGAAACCACTCGTATGATTCGAGCCAAAGAGAAGATTAGCGGTAAGCATATTCCGATTATTGCAATGACAGCCAATGTGATGTCTGAAACTCGGGAGGCGTGTATTGTTGCTGGAATGGACGATTACATAGCCAAACCTGTTACATTACAGCAACTCGAAAAGCACCTAAGTGAATGGCTGCCCCCGATACCCTCGGCTGACTAGGGTTAATTCCCCTTGAAAAATATTATCTAAATACAAACAAACGAATTAATAAAAAAGAAACTAAATAAATATATTAATGAAATCGAAAGGACAATCAATTTTATGTACTTAAAGCTGGCTATGCTATAATAGTACTAATCGACTGTGGGTTTTCATTGCTACAAAAGAGTGTTGGTAAGGCAATTACAACTATGGGTGTAGAGAGAGTAAGTATTCTGGTTATTGGTCAAGCTAGTGACGAATTAACTCAGTCACTATCTAGTATCAATATATCCAAAAATATTCGCTTTGAATTGATCACAACTGCCGATCTGACTACTGCAACAAAACTCTTGAGTAATGAGAATTCTGATTTAGTAATCTTAAGTTACCCTTCACAAACTTTAGATGTACTTAAATCTAGTATCAGGAAATTACACGAGATTAACATCAACCTACCTGTAATAGTTATTCTTGATAACTATGAAGAAACTCTCGTGGAATCAGTTTTAGATATTGGCGCTAAAGATTATCTCGTTCGAGGACAGATTAATAATGATATTATCATTAGACGGGTGTTCAGCGTATTTGTGCAAGGAAATGGCACAAATACAGCAGCAAGCAGAGAATATAAAGAATTTGAAAGGCTTTCAACGCCACCGGGTACTGGAATTACGGCACAGGCTTTTGGGGTAGCCTCTCTTGCAGAAATTGCAACTGATACATTTTCTGAGCTGATACAAGATTATGCGAAACTACTCCATGAAGCGGTTGAATCGCAAATTTTCAAGGTCAATCATAATATCTCTGAACGTTTGCGTAGCATTGCAGACGGATTGGGTTTTTTGAAAGCCGGTCCCCGTGATATTGTGCTGCTGCATCAAAAAGCTTTAAAAATAGCAACCGTTAGCCGCCCACCCGAACAAGCAAAAATATATGCCGAAGAAGGTCGTTACCTCTTATTGGAACTAATGGGGCATCTGGTATCTTATTATCGTAATTATTATGTGTATGAAACCAGAAATAAATCCTTCGTAAATGGACGCGAGCCTGGAGTTTAAATAATGAGCAAGTATTTGCTTAAACTTTACATAACTGGTCACACTTCTAAATCCGAACGTGCTATCTCAAATCTTTACCAAATTTGTGATGAAATTATTCCAGGTCAATATGAGATAACAATTGTTGATGTTTTGGAAAGGCCTAATTTGGCTGAAGAAGACAAGATCATAGCAACCCCTACGCTGGTTAAGCAAATACCTCCTCCAGCACGACGAGTAATAGGAGATTTAACAGACAAGAATAAAGTTATAACTGGTCTTGATCTCCACATATCGGTAGAGGAAAGGGTAAAGGAATAGATAATGTCTTCTAATGGAATTCTTCCCTTAATTCAGAAGCTTAAAACCGGCATCGAGGGATTTGATTTTATCGCCAATGGTGGAATACCAAAGGATCGGACAACTCTTGTAACCGGTACAGCCGGTAGCGCTAAAACAATTTTTGCTGCCCAATTTCTGGCGGAAGGTATTGATAAATATGAGGAAAGTGGAGTCTTTGTAACTTTTGAAGAATCCCCTTTTGATATTCGGCAGAATATGGAAGCAATAGGTTGGAACATCACAAGTTGGGAGAAAGAAGGAAAATGGGCTTTCGTAGATGCCTCTCCTGAACCCGGTTCGGAAACCACTATTGCAGGTAATTATGATCTGGGTGCTTTGTTAGCCCGCATCGAAAGTGCCGTAAATCGTATCCAAGCTAAACGAATCTCGATGGACTCACTGGGCGCAATTTTTACCCAATTTAATGACAACAGCCTGATTAGAAATGAACTGTTCAGAATAGCTACGGCTATGAAAAAGATGGGTGTAACCGCTATATTAACGGCTGAACGAATTCATGAATACGGTGAGATTGCACGTTATGGAGTCGAAGAGTTTGTAGCAGATAATGTAATTATCTTGCGTAATGTGCTGGAAGAAGAAAAACGACGACGTACCATTGAGATTTTAAAATTCAGAGGTACTACCCACCAAAAGGGCGAATATCCATTTACAATTATTCCCGGTGAAGGGATTATGATTGTTCCTTTATCGGCAATGGAATTAAAGCAGCGTTCTTCCAATGTACGTATTAGTTCCGGTATTTCTGAATTGGATCACATGTGTGGTGGCGGATTCTTTAGAGATTCGATATTACTCGTCTCTGGCGCAACCGGAACGGGTAAAACCTTAGTCAGCACCCAATTCATTCATGGTGGCGCAGTAAATCAGGAACGCTGTTTGCTCTTTGCCTTTGAAGAGAGTCGCGAGCAGTTGTTCAGAAACGCAACCGGCTGGGGCATGGATTATGAGCAACTTGAAAAGGACGGGCTACTAAAAGTAGTTTGTGAATACCCTGAGACTGCCGGACTGGAAGATCATCTCATTAAAATGAAGATGATTATTGAAGAGTTCCACCCAAATCGAGTAGCTATTGATAGCTTATCCGCGCTTGAGAGAGTCTCAACAATGCGTGGATTCCGAGAATTCGTAATAGGGTTGACTGCCTTTATTAAGCATCAAGAAATTGCTGGTTTATTTACTGCTACAACGCCTACCTTGCTCGGCGGTTCTTCTGTAACAGAAGCTCATATTTCAACCATAACAGATTCTATTATCCTGCTTCGTTATGTTGAAATGTTTGGTGAAATGCGCCGAGGTTTAACTGTATTGAAAATGCGCGGTTCCGCACATGATAAAGATATTCGAGAGTTCTCAATTGATGGTTCAGGTATGCATATTGGCAAACCTTTCCGCAATATTACAGGCATTATTGCCGGTAATCCCATACATGTAAGTGCTGGTGAAGTTGAGCGGCTTGGCAGTTTGTTTCAGGATGAAGTATAAAATTATTATACCATTAGCATGCACAACTACTTGAACAAAAAAATGAATGATCTCAACGTTGAGTTTGATCAACATGATAGCGAATTGCTTGCCAGTGAGAACCGCTTTAGGAATATTATAAACAAGCTGTTGAGCGCGGTTTTGGTAATAGACCATGAAGGTTTTGTTAGGTTTGCAAACCCTCAAGCCGAAAAGCTTTTTGGTCGCCCTCTATCGGATATTGTCAGTCTTCCTTTCGGTTTCCCTGTATTCTCAGGCGATACTACTGAAATTGATATTCTGAAAAGAGATGGTGCGCGAACTATTGCCGAATTGAATATTATTGAAACCTCATGGGAAGGAAGCCCCGCCTATCTGGCAGTAATGACAGATATTACTCAGAGGAAAGCTGCCGAGGAAAAAATAAGATTTCAAGCCTCATTGCTTGACAATGTTCGTAATGCGGTGTTAGCCACCGACAATCAATATAAGATTATTTACTGGAATAAGTTTGCCGAAGAATTTTATGAATTGTCCGGTAACTCATTGCAAGCTAACGATTTATTTGCGCTACTATATCCCGGTGATAATATTAGCCAACAACTTAAGGATGAAATTCGCCTGAAAGTTGAGAATAGCGGAAGTTGGGAAGGTGAACTGGCAAGGCGAAGAAAAGACGGGGTCATAATTCCGACTTTTACAATTATTTCCACTGTTAAGGACTCAAATGTTTTCTTAGGCGCATTAAGTATTTCACTTGATTTGAGCGAGCGTAAGCTTGCCGAAGAATTGGCAAGTCGCCTTGCTGCTTTTCCACGCTATAACCCTAACCCAGTAATTGAATTTACCTCAAATGCTGAATTATCCTATTTTAACGAAGCGGCTGAAAGATTGACCGGAGAATTACACAAGAACCATCCCTCTGAAATACTACCTTCCAAATGGCAGAATATTGTATTCAATTGTTTGAAGACCGATGAGTCTATAACCGCCCCAGAATATGTGATAGATGGGAAAACATTTACTTGGTCATTTTTCCCAATAGTGGAAAAACAACTGGTACATGCCTATGCTTTTGATATAACCGAAAGATTAAATCTAGAAAATCAATTGCGACAAGCGCAGAAGATGGAATCGGTTGGACAATTAGCTGGCGGTGTGGCACATGATTTTAATAACATATTGACGGCAATCCAGGGTTATACCGACCTTACCGTAAATACTCAATCTTTAAATTCGGATGGTATCGAATATTTAAATCAAGTATCGTTGGCTTCAAATCGCGCAGCTAACCTTACTCAGCAATTGCTTGCTTTCAGCCGTCGTCAGGTAATGAAATCCTCTTTGCTTGATATAAATGATGTAATAGAACAAATGAGTAAGATGTTAAGGCGCGTAATCGGCGAGGATATTACCTTAAGAGTTAATTATTATCCAAATTTGCAGTCGGTTAGAGGCGATGAAGGAATGCTTCAGCAGGTTTTGCTTAACCTAGCTGTTAACGCCCGCGATGCAATGCCAAAGGGTGGGCAGTTGATTATCACAACCTCAGTGGTTGACATTGACCCTTTGTACGTTACTTATAATCTTGAGGCTCAGTTAGGTAAGCATGTTTGCTTAAGCGTATCCGATACCGGAAGCGGCATTAGTGCAGAGGTATTGCCTCATATATTTGAACCATTTTATACCACCAAAGCTCTGGGAAAAGGTACAGGGCTTGGTTTATCCACCGTTTATGGCATCATAAAACAGCATAAAGGTTGGATAACTGTTTATAGTACGCTGGAACAAGGCACAACTTTCAATATTTATGTTCCTATTGATAGTGAACTTTTGACAAATGAACAGCAGAAAGAATATAACTCTTTAGTAAAAGGTGGAAGTGAAACCATCCTTCTAGTTGAAGATGAAGTTATTGTATTGTCAATGGTGAAAAGCATTTTAATAAAACTCGGCTACAAAATTTTGGAAGCCCAAAATGCAACAAGCGCCATGAAGTTGTGGGAAGAACATAAAAAAGAGATTGATTTGATACTGACCGATATAATAATGCCCGGTGGTATTAGTGGCATTGATCTAGTAGAAAAAATTCGTGAGAAAGACAACGATGTAAACGTTATCTTTACCAGCGGCTATAGTATTGAAATGGTTAACAATACTACAAATTTCGATAATAAAACACAATTTCTTCCCAAACCATATACTTTCAAATCTCTAGCAAAGATACTCAGGGTAGCTTTAGATAATTAGTATTTATCTGTAACAACTCAGGCACTTTAATTACCTAAAACTGAGTCTAGTTCTCCCATATAGTGCTAAAAATAAATAATGAGATGGCTTGAATCCACCTCATTATTGTTAATATGGAAACTTCACAGCAGTAATTAGTCCAAAATAGTCAGCGCAAGCTCATTAGAGAACACCGCAACTAGAACGTGGATAAAGACGGTTAAGCTCTTCCCGCGCTTTAGCTGGTTCCTCAAAAAAGAGTCGCTGGATAGTAACAAAAGCCCTCAATTTTTCAGGCACATCCTCCTCAGAATAAATGGCAAAATGAGGGCATTCCATTTCGCAAGCTCCGCAATTAATACACTGCTCAGGGTGAATAAAGAGCATCCGATCTGATTCGTCACCCTCATAGATGCAATCTACTGGACAAACACTCACACAGGCACGCTCTTTTACATCTAGGCAAGCTTGCGTAATTACATAAGCCATAAAAAGGTCACTCCGTTACCAGTTTGAGGCTTGCTGTTCCATAATATCAATCCGGGCATGCAACCGTTCATGAGTACCTTCGCCCATCTTTTCCACTTCCAGTTTCTCGAATTGCGCCAACGCCTTTGCCTGAATGGTGGCATCCAGAACATTATCCGCCAGCATAAAAAGAACCTGATTTTCTTTCAAGATATGTTCCCGCAGCAGACGACTATAACTAGTTCCGGCGGTAATTAGTAGCGCGTTGCCGCTATTATCTCCAGATTGCAGCCGTGCAACGCCTTCACCGATTTGGCGCACATAGTCACGTCCTAAGGTATGCTCATTCAACATTACCCCGATTGGTCCGTTCTCTCTTGGGATACCGAAACTTTCCATCATTGGGAACAGTACTTCTTCTTCTTTAGTGTGATGGCATCTGTCTGCAAACAAGCTGAAAAATTCCACAATTCCCTCAAGAAAATCTAGGGGAACAGGCTTAGTAGCTTCGAGTCGGTCGAGCGCTTTATCAAAGAAGCCCATTACTTTTAATATAGCTTCATGTTCTTCACGCAGAACGCCGGTAGCTACACCTTTATTTATAGAATTAAGCAACATCTTTTCCTCCAATATTTGTTAAAACCTGATAAACTTAAGGTAACTATATATTCATAAGCGCCTGATGAATAGGACAAAAGTCGCTTAGCTAATTATTTGTAAAAGAGATTGAGTTATGGTGAGCAATAAGGAGTTGCTTAGAGGTATTCCATTCTTTGCCGGGTTAGAGACGGATAGTCTTACGCTGGAAAGATTGGCGGCAACCACCTATGAGGAAAAATATGAGGCAGGGCAAATACTTTTTCTTGAGGGAGAACCTTGCCGAGGCTTATATTACGTGGTGAAGGGGCGCGTTCGCATTTTCAAGGCTGAACCGGGTGGTCGCGAGCAAGTTTTAAGATTGGCGGGGGCAGGAACCTCTTTTAATGAAGTACCCGTTTTTGATGGAGGGCAGAATCCGGCTAGTGTCGATGCGGTTGATGATTGTACTATCTGGATAGTACCGGCAGAAACGGTCAGAACCTTGTTGGAAACCGAACCAGCGGTGGCGCGCGCGGTGGCAAAAGTGTTTTCGGCACGCTTGCGACATCTGACCACCCTTATCGCGGAAGTCTCGCTGAAACAGGTTTCGGCGCGAGTGGCAAAGCTTCTGCTGAATCGTTTAGGAGAAGAGCCGATATTGGGTGTGGGCATAAGCGAGCAAGTCACCAGCCAATTTACCCAACAGCAAATGGCGGCGATGGCGGGAACAGTACGTGAAATGGTGGGACGTGCTTTGCGTACTATGCAAAAAGCGGGTGCAATTGAGGCGAAACGAGGCTACATATTGATTAAAGACCAAGAGAAGTTGCAAACTTTCCTGTAATAAGCCCTCTCACAGAAGTATTAAATCGGATTGGGCTATTTTATCCAGTTATAGCTAACCTTGACGATTTTTTGAACTGCGCTGTTGTTATAAAGATCGAAGTTACCGCCCGCAACCTGTTCAAGCGCATCTTCAGATAGTTCTTCAGTTTCCCCGTAAATAGCGTGTACTGCTGTTAACCAATCATCGAGGTTGAAAACAAAACCCTCTTCCGCCGCTATTTCGAGCAAAACCTCAGGTCCGAAGTTGCCGCGATTTATCAATTTCTTCTGGAGTGCAAGGTCAGTACCAATTCTACGCAAAAAAGAGAAAGCATTTTCTCCCGACATTAATTAACTCCTTTATCTATCAAATTCAATTACGGCACATTTTATACATTATAACTTTCCTTTAATCAAATTTGAAACATGCGGTACTTATTTCCTATACAACAGCTAGTTTTACTAACATTCAGGAATGACTTATACTGCCCTAGCGTTCTATTTTGCAATGTTTTGTGGGGATGTGAGTTTTGCCTAACTTGTTGGTTGATCGAATAGATTCTCCAATTGGAGAAATAATAATCGTAGTAGAGAACAACCGCCTGTGCGCACTGGATTATACCGGCTATGAGGCACGTATGTTCAAATTGTTGCAACAACGCTACGAAAATACCCAACTTCAAGAAAGTCCCGACCCGTGTGGTTTCAGCAGTTTATTACGCGCTTATCTAGCGGGAGACTTTAATTGCCTTAATTCAATCCTCGTAAATCCCGGCGGCACACCTTTTCAACAAATGGTATGGGCAGCCTTGCGAGATATACCGGCGGGAGAAGTTGCCTCTTACGGCAAAGTGGCGGCAAAATTGGGTAAGCCCAACGCAGCACGCGCAGTTGGTTTGGCAAATTCGCTTAACCCTATCGCAATTGTGATACCCTGCCACAGAGTAATCGGGGCAAACGCCACCCTTACCGGCTATGCGGGCGGGCTTGAGCGCAAACGCTGGTTGCTTCAGCACGAAAAAGCCATTTTAAAACCGCTAATGTTAGATCTGTAAGAGGCGTAATCTTCCTATCTATTCCCCAACTATGTTGTTCTTGCCCGGTACAGTATCGCGAAAAATCAAATTACTTCCCAACCTAAGAAAAATAATAACAGAGCTTTGGTTGGGAAGTAAGACGCTCTGCTTAGTAGTAGCGTCGGGCGAATAGAACCGTCCCCGCGCTTTAGCTTCTAAACGAACAAAGAATTGTTTGGGTACCGTTCGTGAAGCTTTCGGTCAAATCCTAGCCATTGACCGGAGGGCAATACTGACAGAAAGATAGCGTTTACTATGAACGGAGGTAAGGTGGGATTGCCGTAACCACCCGCAGCAATATTCAATAGTATAAAGAGTGATAAAACTCCGGTTTTCCTTGTAGCAGTTCCAGAGACCATGTTCAGCGCAATTATTAATTGGCTAGGCACCAAAACCCAAGCAATTGGTTTGTAGAAGGGGAGACCAAAAAATTTCAGATAGCGCGCCGAGAATGAATTTGGTTCTAATTCTTCATAACGCTGTCGGAAATGTTTCTGCATAGTATCCGTAGTCATCCAACGTTTTGAGAATTTCTGGTAAAAAGCATACAGAAAGAATAAACCGTAGAAAATACGCAATGTCACAAAAGCTGCGATCAACGCGCCTTTTATAGGGTGGCGTTTAAAGTAAGCCTTTTTCCAAGCAAAAACCTCTTTCTGGAACTGTTCCACCATCTCCGGTGTAAGCTTTCCCTCAAGCGTGGTTTCAACTTCGTGCTCTACTAATGTATCAACCTGTTGGGATGCTACCTTGTCACTTGTTTGCTTAACCAATTTTACCTCACTTTGTTTCTTTTCAGATATGCGACCGGAGTTGAATCCAACTAAAGAAATGCACTTGCGCAACGGCTTATTTAGCAATCGCCCGGTTGGGCTTTAAAAAGTGAGTTATTCATCAGTTTATATAGCATATTCACTGATTTTTAGTAGTTTATACTACAATTCGAGGATGCTACAGCCTTTTCTATTATCCATAAAGCTCTCTAGTATTTGAGCACCTCAAAAGGGCTGCTGTTTAGATAAAACGCGGGATTTACTACAATTGTACAACTACATTTACAGTATGGATTCAGGGCAAACAAAAAAGCAAGGAACTTTATGCCCCTTGCCTGCTTCTATTTCTTAAACGCCTCAAATCAAACGGCGTGTTTTATCATGGCTCGGATTCTACGAAATCGGCGGAGGCGACAAAAGAAGGCTCACCGCTTACCGTGACTGCTGCTGAAAGCGAGGTGCAGATGGAGTAGCCCGGCGCAGCGATTACTACGACATTCCAAGCTCCCTTGCCAAGCCCGCCGATGCGGTAGCGTCCACCTCCATCGGTTTGTGTGGTGAAACTGAAACCGCCCGTACTCACTCGCACAGTTGCCCCGGCGATTGCTCCTTTGTTGCGGTTGATTACAAGCCCCGTGATAGCGCTAGAACCAAGGTCAGCCACATTGTTTACACCCGGTTGCCCCACGTTGTAGGCGAAGAAGTTGCTAAAACAGGTGCGCGGGGTAGCGGTAGGCGCTCGTTTTGGTGTAGGCGCAGGCACAGTGGGTGCGGCTAATTGCTGCACTCGCTTGCAAGAAGCGTCAATTTGTGAATAGTCCGCTCCGTTAGTCATTTGTCTCGCTTTGTCACAAACTTTTAGGGCGTCGTTATAACTACGTAAGTCGGTGAGTGCGCCCAAATACTGGCGGTAGGCGTTGAACAGTAGTGCACCGGTATCCCGAAAGTTCACATCGAGAGCGTAAACCTTCTCAAGTGGTGGTATAGCTGCTGCCCAGTTACTTTGTGAAGCAAAAATTGCGCCTTCCCGGTAGCTTTTAATTCGATCGTAGGCATCTTTCGCCTCGGTATTATTTGGGTCGAGGGCAAGACATTTTTCCAGCATAACTTGAAGCTCGGAGGGGTCGGCTGCGCCCAATTGTTCGCGTCCGTAAGAGCAATACGCCAATTTTAGGCGATCATTTACCTCAGCCGTTTTGAAGTTATGGGCGGCAAGCCCTTCTAGCAGGCTAATCGCCGTCTTCCAATCTTTGGCTTGCAAAGCAGCAGAAGCAGCATTGAAGGCGGTGTTATCGGGATCAGGCGTAGGCGATGCTCCGGCAGTAGTGGCTACTAAAGCGGTTTGCTCGGCGGTAGTCGTTGCGGTAGTCGTTGCGGTAGTCGCTTGCGCGCCAGTGGTTGTCCCCGATGAAGTGCTGGGAATAGTTGGCACTGGCAGGGCAGTAGTATTCTGCGCCACCGTATTAGACCCGTTCGAACTTGCCAGCACGATTATCAGCGCAATTGCGCCCCCAAGCACAAATAACCCTAATACGATAAGCAGCCACAAAGGAACAGCCTGTTTTTTCTTGTTTGGAGGTGGTGCGGGTATTTTGCCATAACCCGATACACCTGGTATAGGTGGTGGCGTAGGAGTACGCGCTTGAATCGCGGGTGGGATGGGCGATTGCGCTCCCGCAGGTATTGGCGATTGAGCAGCAGGAGGTGGAGTCTGGTTATAACCTTGAATAGGTGGCAGCGGTGTAGGGTTATAACCTATCGGCTGTGGCGTAGGATTATAGCCCTGAATGGGAGGAGGTGTAGGGTTATAACCTTGAATAGGTGGCGGAGGTGTAGGAGTGCGTCCAACCAACGGCATTGGCACAGTTGGCATCGAGGCTTGACCGTTCGGAGGTGGTGTTTGATTATAGTTTTGAATGGGTGGCGGTGGGGTAGGATTATAGCCTACCGGCGGCGGAGTCGGTTCTTTTTTGATTTGCTCCTGAACGGGTTGTGGCGCTTGCATCCCCGGTCGGATAGTATAGTCGTTGCCGATTAGCTCCTGCACAAAGGGCGGCGGCTGGTTTTGCTGCGCATATTGGGGCGGAACCTGCATATTATAAGGCGGGTTCGAGCCAGAAGGTGGTGGTGGGGTTTGCGCATATTGAGGCGGAACCTGCATGTTATAGGGCGGGTTCGAGCCAGAAGGTGGAGGAGTCTGCATATAGGGCGGCGGAGGAGTCCCATTTTTAGGGGGAGTTTGCATATCCGCACGATTGGTAAGGTCGTTATTGATTAGCTCCTGCACAAAGGGCGGCGGCTGGTTTTGTCGGACATATTGGGGTGGAACCTGCATATTATAAGGCGGGTTCGAGCCAGAAGGCGGAACAGACGGTTGCGCGTAAGGCGACGGGGTAGGATTATAGTTTTGGATAGGCGGCGCTTGCATATCTGGACGTGAAGTAAGATCGTTATTGATCAGTTCCTGTACAAAGGGCGGTGGCGCAGATTGCGCAGGAGGGTGCGGCATGTACAAATGCGGTATCGGCACGGTTGGACCATCTGCGGTGCGGGCGGCTTCGCTGGTAACGCCGGGGTAGAGTCGCAGGGCGTAAGCCATTTCACTGGCATTCTGATAACGGTCTTCCGGTCTTTTGGCAAGCGCTTTCAGTACCATTGCGTTAAGCAGCATCGGAATGTTGTTGTTTACTACATTCAACGGAGTGGGCGGCTTTTCGATGTGCATCGTAATGATGGCGTAGGTGGACTCGGATTCAAATGGGGGTACGCCTGTCAGCATTTCGTAAAGGATTGCGCCGATAGCGTACACATCCGAGCGTGGGTCAACCGATAGCCCTTTCACCTGTTCTGGTGACATATAGTAGGGCGTACCGATAACCGAACCGTCCGAAGTAATCGAAGTCATTGCTGCGTCTTTAGCGATACCGAAATCCATCACCTTCACCGTGCCATCCTGCGTTACCATTATATTGGCAGGTTTGAGGTCGCGATGGACGATACCGGCGCGATGCGCTTCTGTCGCGCCGTCTAGAATCTGAATGGTATAACGCAAACTCTGGATGATGGGCAAAGGGCTTTTTTCGTCCAGCAATTGGCGCAAGGTTTTTCCGCGTACTAATTCCATTACTATGTAATTGTGACCGTCTTGCACATCGTAATCGTAAACTTTTACGATGTATGGGCTACTAATCGATTGTGTAGTGCGAGTTTCACGTCTAAAACGTTGCAAAAAGGTAAGGTTCTGGTTTAGCTCTGGTTTTAGAACTTTTATTGCAACCCTAGTACCAGTCTGAATATCATCTGCTTCAAACACAGTCGAAGAAACGCCAACCCCAATCTGGTTGACGATTCGGTATCTCCCTTTGAGCAAAGAACCTATCATCCCAACTATTCTCCTGCTTAAGCCAATTGCGGCAGGTAGGTTTCCCATAAATAAAGAATGTGTGCGCGAAAGTAGCTATAAAGCAAGAAGCAAAACTCGTTTTTGTGGCTACATGCGCTCATCTTTGGATAGTGTATTTATGCTATCAAGTAAACATAAAAGTGTCAACATAAAACCAACTATATCTTTGCTAAATATTCCAATTGTTTTAATCTCTTATCCCTATAAAGGGTATAGAATAGGAAAGCTTTGTACTTTTTTCGTTTACACAATTCGAGGTTAACATATATGCTTTCCAAAGATGAGAAACTTTACATAAATGAACATTACGTATCTTGGAAACCCGGTAAGTTTCGCTACTGGGAATCGTTGCCAAATTTAGATGCTGCCGACCCGCAGGAACGTGTGTGGGCGCAACAGAGCAAGGATAAACCCGCCTTGGTTTTTATTCACGGCTACGCAGCATCCATTGAACACTGGCGAGAGGCTTTCAAAAGTTTGCGCGGTCGCTACCGCATGTACGGGTTGGACTTGTTGGGCTTTGGTTACAGCGAGAAGCTGCCCGGTAGCAAGGTAAACTACAGCGCTGACCTATGGGCAAAGCAGATTCGTGATCTGGTGGCGCACAAGGACGAAGAACGTGTGATACTGGTGGGACATTCGATGGGCGGCATGGCGGCGATACAATGCGCTCTGAACTATCCTGAGCGCGTGCAAGCGTTGGTACTGGTAGATAGCTCCGGCTTGCCGGATCAAGGCAAGCTGGAAGTCGAAGCCCTAAATCAAGAGCGCAAGGTAAAACGTCCCGGTTTCGACATGCTAATGTTCAATGCCTTGAGTGCGCCATTGTTGGGTGAAGCGGCGGCGTTGGCGATGAGCGCATCGGCATGGGCGGCACGTGCCGGGCTGGAACAGGCTTATTGGGACAAGCGGAAAGTCACACCTCAACTGGTAGAGCAGTTCCACGCTCCCTTGCGTACTCCCGGCGCGGCTTTTTCCTATCTAGCGGTGACGCGCAATTTCACTAAATTCCAGTTGCCTCTGAAATCGGGAGACCTGAAGTTACCCACTCTCATCATGTGGGGTGAGCATGACCGCGCGATGAAGCCCGAAATAATGTTGCCGCAATGGCAAAAGCTGATTCCGCAGGCGGAGGTGTATTTGGTGAAGGATGCGGCTCATTGTCCGCAGGATGAAAAGCCGGATGATCTCAATGCGCGCCTTACCGAGTTTGTAGAGCAACAAATCGCATTGGGCAAATCTGCCACTTCCACGCATGAGCGCCTCCCCCGGATTTAATGATATAACGACAGGAGGGTTTTAAAGCCCTCCTGCTTGAAACTGTTCTACTTAACGCTTATTTTGCAGTCGCATCGGCTTTAATTGGTATTGCTCTCTTTCATTTGCCTTCGCTCCCTACTCAAGCTAGTCAAGTTTGATTGATCAAGTTTTGCTACAAAGACAAGCAGCATATGATATTATAAGTAGTAAAGTAGTTCGGACACATTCCCTCAGGAGGTCACAGTAGAAAGAAAGCCACGTTTTTGAAACGGGACAAGCTGGACTGCGAAATTGCCGAACTCTAGATTCGGTCGCCGAATTTAGCAAAGCGGCGTGACTCCCTGTATCTATATTAAAAAAGCAGAGGTGGATGAGGTCATGAAGGTAGAAAGCGCTTTTACTTCCGCAGTACAACAACCTGAATTAACCGGAAACCAACCGCCCGTAAATAACCCAGTATATCGCTTAGGTAAGTTAGTTACCGGCAAACGAGGGCGTTGGGTAGTATTGATAGTATGGATTTTACTGACAGGCTTAATGAGTAGTTTGCCGCCAAAACTGTCCAGCCTATATGATGATAATCTCGCTTCGGACATTGGTGATCAGGAATCGGTTCGAGCTTCCAAATTGTTGGAACAGGCTTTCCCTGATCGTAAAGGTCTTCCCGCGATAATCGCATTTTACAATCCATCCGGTCTAACTGATAGTGATTTTGCCACAGCCCAGAAAGTCAGCGATTGGTTGGTTTCGGGTAATCAGCCTGCCAAGGTTGGGCAGGTACTTTCCATTTATACCGTGCCACAGTCCCGTTCGCAATTGGTTTCGGCGAATGGTACAACTATGACTATGATAGTTTCGCTGAATATTCTATCCTCCAGCGATAAGAGCTTGACCGATTCAGTAAAGGCTATCCGCGCGTTTACTGACCCGCTTGATGGGCACGGTTCGTCGCTACAGGTCAAAGTTACCGGTGCGGGTGGAGTGGCAGCAGATGCGCAATTGGTTTTTACCGGAACTGATGTGACTTTGCTCCTTACAACGGTTGCGCTTGTATTGGTATTATTAATTGTGATTTATCGCTCTCCAGTTTTAGCTTTACTGCCCTTGATTGCAGTCGGCATTACTCAAAGCGTAATCGGCGGGATACTGGCTTTAGCAGTTAAAGCCAATCTCTTCGGAATCAGTCAGATGGACAGTTCCATCATGACTATTCTGCTCTTTGGCGCGGGAACCGATTACACCATATTCCTTATATCCCGCTACCGTGAAGAGCTACATTCTGCGCCTGACCGCCTAACAGCCCTTCGCAACGCTTATTTTGGAGTGGCAAGCGCTATTTTATCCAGCGCGGGAACGGTCATAGCGGCTTTGTTGGTGCTATTACTGGCGATAGTAGGTATTTACCATTCGCTTGGTCCTTCCTTGGCAACTGCTATTGCGGTTATGCTTATTGCCGGGTTAACCCTAGTTCCTGCTCTCTTAGCGATACTGGGTAGTTTTGCCTTCTGGCCTTTTCGCCCCGATCTCAAAAAGGATAAGGCTATTAGTACAAAACCCACTTTCTGGGGGAAACTTGCTCGACAGGTAAGCCATCATCCTTTGGTAGCAGTTCTGGGAAGTCTAGTATTCTTGCTGATACTTAGCTTGGGCAATCTCGGTGTAAATGAAGTCTATAACTTCCTGACCGGGTTTCGCCAGCCCACTGCCTCTGCCAGCGGTTACAAGATTTTAGCCAACAACTTTGAACCGGGCGCGCTTGCCCCCTTCGATGTAGTTATTCAGCTTAAAGATGGCACTAATGCTTATCAGAAATTAGTGGAAATAGACCAGATTAGTCAGGCTATTGCTACTAATTCAAATGTAGCGATGGTTAGTGGTCCTACCCGCCCGGATGGTAAAACGCCTTCGGTTGACCCTGCCAGTTTGCAGCAGCAATTCGCAACCCTGCCGCCCGCTCTTACCGAGGCAATCAGGTCTGGCAAGATGCCTACCACCGGGAGCATGCCGGGAGGAAGCTCGCTAAATCCCCAAATTATCGGACTATACGCCCAAACAATTTCCTATATTTCACCAAGCAACACGGTAGTTCGGTTGCAAATCACCCTAAAAAGCGACCCTTATGGAGTTCCAGCCCTTGACAGCGTTTCACCAATCCGCACTATAGCCAAGCAAGCCACCCAAAAAGCAGGACTGGGTGAAAACGTTAGTTTGACCGGCATGACGGCACAATTGGATGATACTCGCCAAGCCAGTGATCATGATAAATTGATCGTGATACCCTTGGTGATATTACTAACCGGGCTTATTCTAGGTCTGCTATTGCGGAGTTTGGTAGCGCCCCTATTCCTGCTTGCAGCGGTATTGCTCAATTTCTTTGCCGCGCTTGGCATTAGCTCGTTCTTGTTCACCACAATTCAAGGCGATGATGGTTTGTCATATGCAACCCCACTCTACGCCTTTATCTTTTTGGTGGCGCTCGGTGCGGATTACACTATCTTCCTGATGTCTCGTGTCCGCGAAGAGGTTGCTAAATTAGGTTTGGTGGAAGGTACTCAGAAAGCAGTTACCAATACCGGCGGGGTTATCACCTCGGCAGGTATAATTCTGGCAGGTACATTCCTAGTGCTGACTACTTTGCCTCTGCGGGATTTATACCAACTTGGAATTGTGGTTGCAGTCGGTATTCTGCTGGATACCTTCATTGTACGCGGACTATTAGTACCGGGCGTGGTATTGTTGTTAGGCGATGCTACGTGGTGGCCCGGTAAGAGATTAAAAACCAAATAAATATCTCTAGCCTCAAAAGCGGTAAAGCTGTACCCCTTCAGCGGAATAGACCAGTTGCCAGCCCTCTGTGGCTGGCTTTAATTTGCCCAGTTTTTGTTCGCGCCAAGTGTAAAGCAGGTAATTTAGATGCCATGTTTGAATAATTTGCTGGCGGGTTGAGTCTGGAGTTTCTAGCGCGAAAAATTGCTGCATAATTGTCAGCTTTTGTTGGGAATTAATTGTTTCCATTGAATGCCCGTAAAAAACATGAATTAGCACGCGCCCCGGCAGCACATTGCCTAGCAACGGGCCCGTCAACACTACTTCCTCTGGCTTGCTATGTTGCTGTAGCCACTCTATCGCGCCAATTTCCCCCGCGCTTAGATAAGGCACCCGCACCGGGTCGTTCAAATCATCATGTGGTAGGTAAATTAAAGCTACTGCAATAACTACCATCCCCAAGCTAGATAGTGCGCTTATTCCTACCAGCAACCGCCCTTTTAAATCAAACCTGAAGCGTTCTATAACCAGAGAGTAATAACCCACAGCAGCCAGACAGCACAGAGGTAGGTGAATTCCTTCCAGAAAGCGGCGCGAAAAATTTAGCGGCAATGCCAACAGCCCTACCGTAACTAACAACCAAATCACCACCAATTGCCAGCGCCGATTTAAAAGCGAATTTTTACCAGCCAACGTGGGTAGGTGGCGGGCTATCCACCATATTGCTATAAGCGACAGCGGTACTAACAGCCCGTAACCTGACAGCGAAGTTAGCGGATCAAGGGTACTGGTCTGGTTCTGGCTCATCCACGCTTTCAAGAGCGGGTCGTTTTCTGTGCCCCACCATGTCAGGAAAGGTCCGGGCGTACCCGTCAGCCCCACCAATATTAGCCCAAGCATGCCCCACCAATCCGGGCGGCGGTTTGCGAGAGACAACCAAAACCAATAAACCGCCAGCACTCCGGCAAGCGTAATCAGCAGGAAGGGATGCACAAACCCTAAAATCAGTGTTGCAATTGCCGCTTTAAAATAATACAACCATTGCCGCTGTTCAAGCCCCAATAGCGTTTCGATTATCACAAGTATTAATAATGCCGTAGCCAATGGGAAATGGGGGTTAGCGAAAATGCTCAGAAAGGTATAACCCTCTGCCACCCAGAAATCCGGCGCATTTACGCCAAAGGCTACCAGCAACCAACCAAAGCCGGATGCCACACAAACCAACTGAAAAGCCAACCTTTGCCGAACTATTTCATTAAAGAGTAAGGTGATGAAACGATAACTAACTTCTAAAAGCAACCATCCCCCCAATACCCGTGCAAGATGGAAAACCAGAATATTGGAGAGGTGGAGAAGCCCGGCTATCTTGCCTAATAGCAGGTAGAACACAAAGGTAATTGCTCCATTGCCCCCCTGTTCGCTGGTATGTGCCAAATGGAACACCCATGCGCCCTGTCGCCCTTCTTCCATTTTCGCCAGATAGGTATTGCCATCGTTGGCGTTAAAGAGCAGCCCGGTAAATTGCTGACCTGCTGGCGTAACCAGCCATGCCCAAACCAATGGCAATACGGTCAGGCTTAGCGTGAAAATTATCCAACGCCAGCGCCAATGTGAATCGCTATTGAGTTGGGGCGCACTATCTTTATTGGTTGCTTTTAGAATTTGGGTACTAACTGTTTTATTCCCCCTCTTTGGGTATTAGAATCCAGGCGTAATCCTGCCCTTCGCTGCCTCGTAAAGTATCTATCAAGCGGTAATGCTGGCGCACAGTTTGTTCAAATCCTTCGGGCCAGCGATACGCCCCATTGCGTTCTTCATGAAGAACATCGAAACCAAAGAGCATCATTTTGAAATTATGCTGCTTTACATCTTCTATCAATAACTGTCCATCGCGTTGCCCAACTCTGGCAAGCTGGCGAAAAATAAAATGATCAAACACCAGTTCGCCGCGTCCTGCTGCAAAAGCTGAACCGCTCAGTTCGATAAAGAGCTTTTCATTTGTGTCACTATATTGCTTTACATAACTAACAGCTTGTTGAAACGGCTCTTTCAGGTAATCATAATTGTTGGGCTGGTACACCACCGGAATCATTGAAGCCAACAGCACCAATATCTGCAAGCCAGTAGCTACTCGCCATACCCACCGACGCGATTTGAACACGGTCGCGGGAAGTAGCAGACACCCTGCCAGTACACATAATGCGGCAACAGCTTCAAAGAAATAATAGTCTGCCGCGCCGGTTTTACCAACGGTCAGTGCGGTAGTAGCAGCCAGCCCACCCCACAGTAAAGGCAGTCTCAAAGCGTTTTGATGCCTGACAATTGGCAGTGATAGCCACACCACCACTGTAATAATAGGCGCTTGTAGCAGCAGGAATAGAATCCAGTTACCTAGCATCTGGTCGAGCGCAAACGGGGTATAACGCTCCATCGTAATAAAGAAGAGATAGCGTCCATCGGTAAGTAACGACAGCGCCAACACACCCAACCCAACCGCAAGCGTATAAATACCGCCAAAAATAAGCGCGTGCCGTCTTCGTCTTGCCAGAAACAGGTAAAGCGCAAGCGCCAACGGAGCGGCAACCAAAGATTGCTTTGTGAAAAATGCCAGCCAGAATAACGGCAGGGGTTTAAGTAGTAACAGGTTTAAGCCCGGATTTTCTTGCGCCTTCAAGCTTTTAAGGGTGGCATATAGTCCGGCAAGTATCAGGCTGATTCCCAACGCATCCACTCGTCCGGTGCTGCCCCAGAAAATTACCGGATGAGCACACAGGAAAAGGCTAGCGACAGTAAGGCTAACCAAGCGGCTTGGGTTATAGAGCCGCGCCAATTTATAGATGAAATAAGTGGTTAAGCTCAGTCCGGTAAACGACAACAACCGCATAGCATAAAGGGGTACGAGCCACCCGCTTACCCCCAGAACTAACGTCATAAGACGAGCTAATAAGGCAGAAAGGTAGGGAAATAGGGGCGGGTAAGCCAACACCGTAGCATCGTAGAAATCTGGCTTGAAATTATAAAGGGCGGCAGGGTTTGGCTCTCGCAAGATTTGCTCCACGCCACCGAGCAGCAGTCCTTCGCTGTAATCCAGTTGCATTGGCGCAAGGGCATTGCTTACCAAATGTGCAATATTCTGCCCGGCAATCAGGAGGGTAAGTATGCAAAACCAGAACCGCCAATTAGGTTGCAAAGCGCGTTTAGTTTTTGTATGAACTTCTTGCGAAATATACTCCGCAGAATTTGACATATGATTAGCTTTTTTATTTCTTTGAGGTAAAATATACCACAAAGTTTGTCCTCTATCTTGAAATTTGATGCAGTCACTGGCACTCTCTGGTTTATTATTGCAGGAGACAAAGGATGATTAATTTCAAGGAAATTAGCGTTTCGGTACAGGCAGATGCCGATGATAACCCGGTCGCCACTTTTGGACTTTACTTACCCGGCATTCGACCTGACGAACAATACCAAGTGATAGTTAGGATAATCCACAAAGAGGATCGCTTTACCCCGGATATTCCTCCCCGCGATGTGGCTTTGCAGTGGGTTCCCGGAAGCCCTCTTGATCTTTGGCAAGCTACTGTTAACCTAACAGAAAATCTAAAATTGCCTCCAACCCCACCCGCCATGACTCATTTTGGTGAACCGGGTCGTTACTTGTATCGTTACCAGCTACGGAAAGCCGGACAGGTAGTGGTCGAATGGTTCACCGACCCTTTTGCCCTATCAACTGATGTGGGAGAACTGGGAGCTTTTGATTTTCCCGACATATCCGACAGTTTCGCTTGGGGCGACAAGGATTTCAAAGTGCCTGAGATTGATGATTTGGTGGTGTACGAATTACAGGTGGAGGAATTTAACGTCACCTTTGATGGCGTCATAGAGCGTATCGCCTACTTAAAATCGCTAGGGGTGAATACGCTGGAATTAATGCCTGTTACCAGCCCAAAACTGGATTTTGACTGGGGTTATGGTCCCTTACATTACTTTGCACCGAACGAGCGTTGCGGTGGGGTACAAGGGCTTAAGCGTCTAGTCAACGCCTGCCACCTGAACGGAATCGCCGTAATTCTGGATGTGGTTTACCAGCATGTCGCACCTGAATTTGCCTATAAGCAGCTTTATCAGGCTACCGGCAAGGAAAGCCCTATGATCGGTCAGGATGGCGACTACGGACCAAAAGCCGATTTTACCAAACCCTTCACCTTGCAGTATTTTTTGGCTGCTAATTACCACTGGCTACGGGAATATCACATTGACGGCTTCCGCTATGACAATGTGGCGGGATTTTATAATAATAATCCCTTAAAGGACTACGGGACGCTGGTTTACCAGACTTATTTACTGTCGCAGTCTTTTGAACGATTTCAAGGCACTGGAAACTATAGCCGCGTGATTCAGTGTGCCGAAGACCTATATAACCCGCGTGGGATTATTCATGACACTTATTCCAATTCCACTTGGCAAGATGGTTTGTTAAACAAAGTAGCCGATATGGCTAAATTTAACTATGTGGATGCCGATTTTGCCCATCTGTTGGATACGCGCTTCTCCGGTTATCCCGATATTAACACTATCCCGATGGCAGTTGCGCCTTTCCAATATCTTGAGTCGCACGACCACGACCGCTTAATTGCTTCGGTAGGACTAGAGCCTAGTAATGTACAGGGCGATGTTCGATTTGGAGACCGCTCAAAATTTTACAAATTACAGCCCTATGCAATAGCTCTTTACACCTGTCAGGGAATCCCAATGCTTTGGCAGGGGCAGGAGATTGCCGAGAATTACACGCTGCCGGGAGCAGGCAACGCTCGGATTGGTTTCAAACGGGAGGTTCACTGGGAGCATTTCTATGATGTAGCCGGGCGTTCGCTTATTCGGCTATACCGAATATTGGGCACCCTCCGGCGTGATTGTCGCGCCCTTCGCAGCCGGGAGTCTTATTATTATTTTAGTGATTCGAGACCAAGCGATGGTGTGATAGCTTACCATAGGCACGCCCCTGCTAACGGTCAGGAACTCGAACAGGTGGCAATGGTATTTTTAAACTTTTCCGACTTTGATCGCGAGCTTGAAGTGCCGTTCCCGCTGGTGGGAATCTATCGCGAAATGATTGATGACCGGCAACGCCTGTCCGATGGTAACCCGCCGAATGAGATTCAGGTTCAAGCGGTGGGAGAACGTAAGAAGGTGATAGTTCCTTCTAATTACGGCTATATTTTTATAATGAAGTGATTAGATTTATAAAAATTCAGCTAAGCTCAATTGACACGGCTGCTAGACTAATTTTATAACAAACGAAACGGAGAGCATGCGCTTATGTTGGTTTATTCCAGCCCCGATAGATTTTTTGAAAATTGCTTAGAGCAGTGCGCTTTGCGCGATAGCTGGCAGCGCAAAGCCCCTACTTTGTCCGAAGCGAAGGTTGCTGAATCCTTGTATAGGACTTTGGTTCGCGCCCTAAACGACCTGCGTAGCGGTGCGGATACAGTGTACGCACGCGGCAAACCTTCGGGCGAAATAGATGATTCAGACGCTTGGGAGCGGAAATGGCAAGCATGGGCTTC
Organism: Candidatus Chlorohelix allophototropha; assembly: GCF_030389965.1. Lineage (NCBI taxonomy): Bacteria > Bacillati > Chloroflexota > Chloroflexia > Candidatus Chloroheliales > Candidatus Chloroheliaceae > Candidatus Chlorohelix > Candidatus Chlorohelix allophototropha. The sequence continues at coordinate 2,406,185 of NZ_CP128399.1, read as the reverse complement.
GGCGCGTGCCACCGCTTTTTACAGTCGCGCTGCGCTGGTGCTGCTGGGCGAAAAAGGCTATCTGGCTTATTTTCTTGAAATTCTGCGTACCAGTGACAATCTAGCGTTTTTGGGAGCGAGCAACGACCTGTTGCAACATTCTTCCGGCTATTATCTGTCCGGTGCAGAAGAAGATTTAACCAGAAGCCAACTCGCAGATTTCTGGCAACAGCGTGGTTTATAACTATAACTTAAGGGCAAGCGAAGAAACCGCGCTGTTGACTTACTTTGAACAACATAAATTGCCGCCGGAATTTTACAACGCCCCTACACTTGAAGTAGCGCAACAGCTTTTGGGAATGGTATTGGTATGCCACACCTACGAAGGCAGCGCGGCAGGGCTAATTGTGGAAACCGAGGGTTATGTGGGACAAGGCGACCCGGCTTGTCACGCTTACAAGGGGCGCACTCCCCGCAACGAAACTATGTGGGGCGCACCCGGTCACGCCTATGTCTATTTCACCTATGGCAACCACTGGATGTTTAATACCGTTACCGAGCGCAACGATTTTCCGGCAGCCGCGTTGGTGCGCGCCTTGCAACCCGTTGCGGGTCTTGATTTGATGCGTCAACGGCGGCGATTGGACGAGTTGAAGGTGAAGCCGGAAGAGCGCAATTTGGCGAACGGTCCCGGCAAATTGACCGCTGCGTTGGGAATCAATGGTACATTAAACGGGCTAGGGTTACAAAGCGAAACGCTTTTTATCGCGCAACCGCCACCCGAAATACGCCTTCCCTCTTTCCAGATAGTGAGTACCACCCGCATCGGTATTTCGCAGGGTCAGGATTTGCCTTGGCGCTACTACGTAGCGGAGAATCGTTGCGTTTCGCGGCGGTAGGGGTGGCTTGACCGGAGTTTTATAATTTTTCCGAGGTAGTAAAAATATGCGAGAAGTAGAGAAAAAGGCGCAGGATAGCGCGATTGATGTACCGCAGCGCGATTTCAAACCGTCCGGCACTACGCGCCGACCTGCTGCCATACTGGTGCTGGTGCGGTTGCTAGAGGGTGAACCCAATGTTTTGTTTATCCGGCGTAGCCAGAAGGTGCGTAACCACAAAGGGCAAATCAGTTTCCCCGGCGGCAGTTTCGACCCTGAAGATGTTACTCTAGATGTTACTGCCTTGCGCGAAGCTCAGGAGGAGCTTGGGATAAACCCCGCCGACTTGAAGATTTTGGGTGTACTCCCGGCAGCCGATACGGTGGTCAGCAATTTCATGGTACATCCTTTTGTGGCGATACCGCATAATCCGGCGCAAGTTTTGAACTTTATCCCGGACGGTTATGAAGTGGGTGAAATATTTCATGTGCCTTTGCCTGAATTGCTGCAACCCCGCGCCTTTACGCTGGAGACTTGGCGGATAAACGGACATTCGCGTCAGATGGTTTTTTACACCTACCGCAATTACGTAATCTGGGGCGCAACCGCTTTTATCCTGCACAATTTTCTGGGGGAAATTAAGCAGGGGCACTGGCAAGAATTATTTGAACTGGACAAGCTGGTTTAAGCTAAGGAGATCATAGAGATGTCAGAGAAGAAGGCGCAAATCAACGGGGTGGAGATGTTCTGGGTGGAAGCGGGTATGGGTGAGCCTTTGTTGTTGCTGCATGGTTTTCCGTTCGACCATACTATGTGGCTGTCACAGCTTGATTATTTCTCGAAAGCGGGCTGGCGCGTGCTTGCGCCTGATTTGCGAGGCTTTGGCAAAAGCGGAATTGCACCCGGCGATGTGAATACAATGGAAGCATTAGCGGTGGATGTGGCAGCGTTACTCGATCATCTCAAAATAGAAAAGGCAACAATGTTGGGGTTTTCAATGGGCGGCTATATCACTTTCGCCTTCTATCGCTTGTACCCACAAAGAATCCGCGCCATGATTCTTGCCGATACCAAAGCCGATCCCGATACGTCGGAAGGGCGCAACCTGCGCTACAAAACGCTGGAAGCGGTGCGTCAGAAAGGCTCGGGGGCGATTGCCGAAAGCATGATTCCGGGACTGTTCGCGCCCGAAACCTACCGCGACAAGCCCGATTTGGTGGCGCAATTATCGGGCATAATCGAGCGCATCCATCCAGAAACGATTATTGCGACCTTGCCCGGTTTGGCGGAACGTCCGGATTCGACTCCCCTATTGTCGCAGATTAAAGTTCCGGCTCTTATTATTCACGGTGTAGATGATAAGCTAATGCCTTTGGATAAGGCTAAGGCAATGGCGCAGGCTATCCCCGACTGGCAGTTCAGCGCAGTACCGCACGCCGGGCATATGGCAAATCTGGAGAACCCCGAATTTTTCAACCGGGCGTTGGTAACTTTTTTGAAGGAATTGAAATAGAGCATGAGCCGCGAAACTTATCTGGATGAGAAAGTAAAATCCCTGCCGCACAAACCCGGCGTATATATAATGCGCGACGAGGGCAATAATATTATCTATGTGGGCAAGGCAATTTCGCTGCGCAACCGCGTTTCGAGCTACTTTGGTTCGCTCAATGGGCAGACTCCCAAAGTAGAGGAGATGGTCAGGCGCATCCACGATTTTGAGTATATCGTGGTGGATACCGAGCGGGAAGCCTTAAACCTTGAGAATACCCTCATCAAACTACATCGCCCCAAATATAACATTCTGCTCAAGGATGACAAAACCTACCCCTATATCAAGGTTACGGTAAACGAGGACTGGGCGCGTACCATTATTGTACGCAAGGTACTGGACGATGGGGCGCGTTATTTCGGACCCTTTGCGGGTAATGGTTCTGCTTATCGCACGGTACAGGTATTGCAAAAGCTGTTTCCCTACCGCAATTGCGACCTGACTATTAATGGCAAGGAGGATCGTCCCTGTCTCGACTATTTCATCCATCGTTGCTTAGGCCCTTGCGCCGGGTTCGCCGATAAAGCCGAATATAACGGCGCTATCAATCAGGTCATCATGTTTCTAGAAGGCAAAAGCGATGAAGTGGTTCAACAACTGGAAGCAAAAATGGAGGCTGCCGCCGAGGAGTTACATTTTGAACGCGCCGCTCGCTTCCGCGACCAATTAATCTCGGTGAGGCAGGTGACAGAGCAGCAAAAGGTGGTGAGCAATCACACTTATGATGAGGATGTAATTGCAATAGCGCTGGACGAGGGCGAGGCAGCAGTGCAAATCTTCTTTATCCGGCGCGGTAAATTGGTAGGGCGGGAACACTTCTTTATGAAGGGTACGCAAGACGAGACACCGAGTGAAATTCTAACCAGCTTTATCACCCAGTATTATAGCGAAGCGACCTATATACCAACCCGCATGCTGTTGCAAAATATCCCTTCCGATTTGGAAGTGGTGAAGGAGTGGCTGAGCGCGAGGGCGGGTAGTTCGGTGGAATTGTTAGTGCCAGATTCGGGCGACAAGCAGGCGCTGGTGCAAATGGTGGCGCAAAATGCTACTGAGGCTTTGCAACAGAACCGTCTGAAATGGTTGAACGATGAGCAGAAAACCACCTTTGCCTTGAACGAATTACAAAAGGCTTTAGGCTTATCCGCTCGCCCGCGCCGTATCGAGTGCTACGATATTTCCAATACGCAAGGTACAAATTCGGTAGCGAGCATGGTGGTGTTTGAGGATGGTAGTCCCAAAAAGTCCGATTACCGTAAGTTTAAAATCAAGACGGTGGAAGGGGCAAACGATTACGCCTCGATGCAGGAGGTACTCAGTCGCCGCTTCAAACGCGCCAAAACCGTTGACGAGATGAACGAAATGGCAAGCGAAGAGGAAAAGGCAGCCTTGGCGCAACTTGACGTTATTAACGGTGCGCTTGAGCTTACCGGGCAAGAGGCAGGGTTGGAAGTGCAAGACCCCCATGATGCCAATTGGGGCGTGCGTGGGCATCCCGGCAAGGAAGCGAAAAAGGGCAAGAAGTCCAAACCGGAGTTAAAAGCCAAAAGCAAGGTGGATTATAGCTGGCAAATTTTGCCCGATCTGGTGATTATTGATGGGGGCAAAGGGCAGTTGAGTGCAGCGGTGGCGGTCATGAAAGAATTGGAGATGGAAGATATTCCGGTGGTGGGGCTTGCCAAACAGCATGACGAAATTTTCCAGCCGGGCAAACCGCTCTCGGTGTATCTGCCACGCAACAGCGAGTCGCTTTATCTGGTGCAGCGTATTCGCGATGAGGCGCACCGTTTCGCGATTACTTTCCACCGTCAGGTACGTAGCAAAGAGGCTTATAAATCCACCTTGGATGAAGTTCCCGGAATCGGACCACGCCGCAAACAAGCTTTGTTGAAAGCCTTTGGAACCGCCGCGAAAATCAAAAACGCCAGTGACGAAGAATTGCTCGCCCTAGAGGGTATGAATAAAGCGGCGTTGGCAAAACTCCGCGAATATTTGTAGGACACACGAAAACACTAAAGTTATAAAACTTTTGATTAAACAGAGAGGCGGGCAATAATCCCGCCCAATTTTATTTCTTCAGGTTACCGATAGCGTGGCCACTGATTCAGAGGACGCTGACCGGGTGTAAGGAAATTAAAGAAAGTGTCCTGATATAGATTCGCGAAAATAAGGAATGTTACCAGCAACAGCGAAAATGCAAACAACGCCAGTAACAGATAACGTTGCAGGTTTCTTGTATCCTGTTTGTCATCCATAATAAAGTAGCCTCTCTTCTAGTTAATACCTTATCGGGTAGATCTATAGAGGTGAGCCTTTGGTTGTACAGATGTGCGAGTCAAAATTGAGGACAGTCAGTGAATATCATGTAATTTAATTATAGCCTTGTTAGCACAGGTGTCAATATCTGCGCTACATCAATTCAAGGAAATTTTGCTTCAGAAGCGGTTTCAGGTCGGTTGCCTTGACCTTTTAGACCGACCGTAGGACAATTTGGATTGGGGCAGAAGTGCTCCGCCACGTCCATCGGTTTTTCTGGTTTTAGTTGATTTGTTTTCATGCCAGAATTAGACTTGAGGGACGCTTATTTTCAAGTCTTTTGTTGTTAAGGTGCTGTTTTCACGTCGTTATGCGGCACTACCAAAATGACAACACCAATTATAATCTCCTGATTTTTGAGGAAGAGGCACAAAATGGATTTAAAATTCCTCGAAGGACTTCCCCTTGATATTCAAATGACTTTCAGGCTGGTTATAGCCTATCTGCTATCCGCTTTTATAGGTTGGGAACGTGAACAAACCCATGTTCCTGCCGGATTACGTACTCATATATTGGTAGGGCTTGGTTCAACCGCTTTTATGTTGGTATCGCTATACGGTTTCAACAATCTTGGAACTGTGGGTGACCCTGCCCGTGTAGCCGCCCAGATTATCACCGGAATCGGTTTTCTTGGCGCAGGTACAATCTGGCGTAATGAAAGCAGGGTGGGGGGATTAACCACTGCTGCCAGCATCTGGGTAACGGCGGCAGTTGGGATGTTAGCAGGCGTTGGAATGTTGGTTATGGCGACTGTTGTTGCTTTTATGGGCTGGTTCACGCTGCGAGTATTAAGACCGGTCGAACGCAAAGTGCAAAACGGCAATAACTCTAATAAGATACCCAATAAATCAGGGCATGATAAGGAACTATAATTGTAAAGCAACTCGAAATTATAATTCACATTTAGGGCAAAGAGGGGAAAATGAGCGAACTTAAAGGTGATTTTTATTATCTGCCGATGGAGCATGTTATCTTTGGGGCAGGTAGTGCACACCGCCTGTCAGAAGAAGTCATACGGCTTGGCGGGAAACGTGTGTTGATTGTCACAGGTCAAACACTAGCTACCCAAACCGATGTAGTTAAGAAGATTGAAGCATATCTTGGCGAGTACCATATTGCTACTTTCTCAGGGATTCGACAGCATACGCCAAAAAGCGACCTAGAACGCGCTCTAGAAATCGCTCGGCAACATAAGATTGATGCGTTGGTGAGCGTCGGCGGTGGTAGCCCGATAGATGGCACTAAAGCCATTGCGCTTGAGCTTTTTAAAGAACATGGTAAGATGCCGCCGCATGTGGCAATACCGACTACCCTCTCTGCCGCCGAATTTACCCATATAGTGGGCGTAACCGACGAAGCCCTCAAGATGAAAACAGGTTTCGTTAATCCTAGGGCTGTGCCGCACACCGTAATTCTTGACCCTGAACTAACGCTTTCTACCCCGCTAGTTTTATGGCTTTCCACCGGAATCAGAGCGCTCGACCATGCGGTTGAAACTCTTTACGCGCCCGGTGCCCACCCCATTAATGATGTCCTTGCGCTTGAGGCAATCCACAAGCTTTTCGCTTATCTACCGAAATGCAAAGCCAATCCTGAAGATACGGCTGTCCGAGGTGAGTTACAGGTAGCTGCATGGATGAGCTTTTTCAGTTCGATGAGCGCTGCTATGGGATTGAGCCATAATTTGGGAAGGCGAATCGGCGCAAGTTTTGATGTTCCGCACGGTATAACTTCGTGTATAACACTTGCTCCAGTAATGTATCTAATGGTCGAGAAACATGCTGCTGCTTTGGCAAAGATAGCAAGGGTACTTGAGCTTGATCGTGCCGGAATTACTGAGGAAGTCGGTTTGGCAAAGGCAGCCGCCGCAGCGGTGTACAAACTTGTACAGGATTTGGGATTACCACAACACCTGAAGGATGTAGGCTTGACCGAAATAAATCTAGCAGAAATAGCTTCAACTTCGGGACCGTTCCCGTTGCTACCGCCCGATCAATTAGAAAAAGTGCTCAAGATATTGTGGTAAATCGGTTCATAATATGGCAAAAAATACCGTCAAAAATAATGCAACTCGTATCCTCGAGGCGGCTAATATTCCCTATGAGGTTTTCACCTATTCAGCCGATTTCCATACTGCCGAGGAAGTAGCAGAGCTTATCGGTGCAGTGCCGGAAACGGTCTTTAAAACGCTGGTAGTATTACCTGAAAGTGGTAAAAGCAAGCCGGTTTTGGTCTTGATACCTTCTATCCAAGAGCTTAACTTGAAAGGGTTAGGGCTGGCAATCGGTGAGAAAAAAGTGCGGATGGCTACCAAAAAAGAAGCGGAGAGTCTTACCGGGCTAGTAATCGGTGGAATTTCACCACTGGCGTTGATGCAAAAAGGCTGGAGGGTTTATATTGATGAAATTGCCTTGATCATGGAAAATATTTATATAAGTGGCGGACAGCGCGGAATCAATATTCAGGTTCCGCCCGAACCATTTATTGCTTTGGTCGAAGCAATACCAATCAGCCTTTAGCCTCAGCTTCAAGACCACGTAGAAATACTTTGAGGGTGTGGGAAAGTTGCAAGCTGAAATCCACTTTCAGTGTCGCTAGTTCCGGTTTTTCTAACACCTTCAAGGCAATTTCACCGGGATTGGAAAGATGCCCTAATCCGATAATCAATGCATCAATCTGCAAAAGTAGCACAGCACCCTCACCCGGCTTAAGAAATTGCAGCCTTTGCTCAAGCAAATTGCCGGTAGCAAGCAGATGATCGCGTAGGAAAAGTTTGAAACTAACCAACCTATCAAACGCAAGATTTGTTTCCAGTGTGGTATGAAGGATTGCCAGCAAACGGGTCAATATGGCACGATTCTCAAGGGATTGGCAGAGCAAGCGGCTCACATCATCCACCGAATTGGTAGCAGGTAGCATCGAATCAATTTCGGTGAACCACTCTTCCAATAATTGCTCAAGTACCTCCAAAAATAGCTCCTCTTTACTTTTGAAATATAAAAATAGTGTACCTTTCGCTACGCCTGCTTTTAAAGCTACGTCCGCCATTGTTACCGACTCGAAAGAGGATGCGGAAAAAAGTTCCTTCGCCCTATTAAGTAGTTCCTCTCGGCGAGTTTGTTTCTGGTCTTCGCTACGCGCCCTCCTCATCACAATTTCTCCTTAAATAGCAAAAACCTTCCTTATAGTAGAAAATAAGGAAGGCAATAACGTTTTTAGATTAGCTCAATGGGTACGTTCTTGCATGTTTCTGACAATACCGAGCACCATTTTTCTGGGTGTAAAGCGAACAATTTGTATCATAAAAGTGTTGCGGAAACCGGGAATAACCGTCATCTTCCCTTTATTCAGTGCGTCATAGCCGATACGGGCTACAGTTGTAGCATCCATTATCTTTTTGCCGCTAACCAACTTTGATTTTTCCATTGCAGCGCGCTTCTGAAACCCGGTCTGGCTAGGACCGGGGCAAAGTACCGTTACCGTTACGCCCGTTCCGCTTAGCTCATTATATAAAGCTTCGGAAAAAGACAATACAAAAGCTTTGGTAGCATAATAAACCGCCATCAAGGGACCCGGTTGGAAGGCAGCAGTTGACGCGATATTCAGTATTTTACCGAATCTGCGTGCAACCATACCGGGCAGAAACAAACGGGTCAGGTGAGTTAGAGCTTGCATATTTACCTGCATCATATCTAACTCTCCGTTAAGATTTAATTCTACAAAATTACCATAGGTCGCGTAGCCAGCATTATTAACCAAAATATCAACCGTAATATTATCAGCGTGTAGTTGATCAAATATTTCCTGTGGCGCTTCAGGACGAGAAAGGTCTTTAGGTAAAACTTTAACCTTTACTCCATATTTTGCGCTCAATGCTGCCGCTTGCTGTAGCATAACGCTTTCGTTACGTGCCACTAAAACCAGATCATGCCCATCTTTCGCGAAAAATCCGGCAAATTCCACTCCAAAACCACTGGAAGCTCCGGTTATAAGCGCTGTTTTACTTTGGTTGCTCATTTATTTTATCCTCTGTCAAAATCTAGTGAATTTAACTGACCGTTGGTCATATAAAGTATAACTGACCGTTGGTCAGTTGTCAAGGATTGAGGATGACAAAAAAAGAACGCCGCTTCGTTTAGAGAAGAATGCGCTCTTTTAGGTATATAGGTTAGACATTTAGGAAGGTTAGTTTATTTTGATATTCAGTAACGCTGTGCTGCGAGTGTTGTTTGATGCAATGAAATCAGCTTGTTTGTAGCAATGTAAAATAGGTTTGGAACAAATTAATTGTCCGAACCTGTTTCAATTAAGCTCTCGTTCGGGATATCAGGCAAATCCAATCTAGCCAGATCATCCTTAGTAACCGATTTGTTTGCAATGAACAGGCGGTTGGCATGTCGAAGTTTTAGCAGGTCAATCAAATTTCTGATTGTACGAGCATTGGAGAAATGGGCTAACTCCATTTGAGATGCTACCAGCTGCCGATAAGGTTCAACTGCCGCAGAATCTAGATAATACATCTGCTGTTTGAGCATTAAATCTGAGATTTGCATTAGCTCATCAAGGTTATAATCAGGGAAATCAATGTGATGGGATATACGTGAGCGTACTCCCGGATTTGATGCGAAAAACTCAGCCATCCGGTCTTTGTACCCTGCCATAATAACCACCAAATCATCGCGTTGATTTTCCATCACCTGCAATAAAACTTCGATGGCTTCCTGACCGTAGTCTCTTTCATTTTCCCGTCGATAAAGATAATAAGCTTCATCGATGAACAATACCCCGCCCATTGCTTTTTTGAGAACATCTTTAGTTTTGGGAGCGGTATGTCCAACATACTGACCTACTAAGTCATCGCGAGTAACAACCACTACGTGATTTCGCCTGATATAACCCAACTCATAAAGGATACTCGCCATTTTCATGGCAACAGTGGTTTTCCCGGTGCCTGGTCTGCCAGTAAAGCTCATATGAAGCACCGGGCGTTCTGCATTTAAACCAACCTGTTCACGCATCCGATCTATTAACAGGAATGCAGAAATCTCGCGTATTCTGGTTTTCACAGCTTGTAACCCGATCATCCCGGTATCAAAATCTTGTAATATCCGGTGAATCTGACGGTCACGGTTGGATTGCGGCAGATCTACCATTACTTGTTCGGGCGGTTGGTTGGTTTCATCATTTTGCAGAAGCGTTGATTCCACTTATTTACTACCCCTTGTTTGGCGTATAAGCAACAAAACTGATCGCTTGAGCCTGTGTTGACGGATCAAAGCCATTAATCTTGATATAGCAATTGTCATTGGCTTTCTGGCAAGCCTTAAGCTCATAAACTACCGCTGCCGCGTCACGTATCTCGAACATCGGTAAGCCCCACATGCTCCAATAGCTATTGTAAGTATCGACAGTCTCACTATACTCGATAGCAGGCGCATAGCCTTTATCGATCATATATTGGATCTGGCTTCTTAGCATCGCCTCATTCATAGGAGGTAGGTAAGAGAAAGTTTCAAGCTTCATAAGCTCACGTATCCTTTCAAAATTATGTTATTGCCGTGAATAAAATTTATCATAGATGTTGTATAAATACAAAGAGTAGATTATAATAATTCCCATAAACTAATGTCTATAATACTCAGGAATTATAATGGAAAGAGTAAATTACCCCACCCTACACCAATTGTTTATATTTATTACAGTTGTGGAGCAGCGAAGCTTTTCGAAAGCAGCAGATGTATTATACCTTAGCCAGCCAAGCGTATCAATGCAAGTTCAAAAACTTGAGGATACTTTAAGAGGCGTGTCCCTCTTTGAGCAGACCGGGCGAAAATTCAGCCTGACAGATGCCGGTGAAGAGCTATATCGCTATGCGCGTCAGATACTAAACCAGATGGACGAAGCAATGCTGGTGATCGAAGAGTTACAGGGGATGGAGCGCGGCAGGCTGCGAATCGCGGCTGATACAACGGCGGGTGTTTATATTGTCCCTGCAATTTTAGGCGAATTTAAACGCCGTTATCCCCAAATCAAAATTAGCTTGCAAGTGGTTAACCGTTCATCGGTGCAAGATCAGCTTTTCTCGCATCAAGCTGATTTAGCGGTTATGGGGCATACTTTGGAGACCCCAGAACTGACTGCCCTGCATTTACGCTCGAACAAACTGGTGGTTATCGCCGATCCAGAACACCGTTTGGCAGGTCGCAAAGATATTCCTGTAGAAGAACTCAGCAAGGAAACATTTATCGTTCGAGAATCTGGCTCAGGTACACGTGCTTCCACTGAAAAAATCTTTTCTCAGCACGGGGTAGGAATGCAAATAGTAATGGAGCTTAGTAATAACGGTGCGATAAAACAGGCAGTAGCCGCCGGAATTGGGGTTGCGGTCATTTCTTCGGCAACTCTTGAACTAGAATTAGCGAGCGGAAAACTGGTTACACTCGATGTGCAAGGATTTCCGGTAGAACGACAATGGTATTTGGTACATCTTGAGCGAAAGCGCTTATCTCCGCCATCCCGCGCTTTTCTAGAGTTGGCTTTATCTATGAGAGGATAAAGATGGAATTCAATCTGCACCATTTGCGAATGTTCCTAACCGTAGCAAAATACGAAAATTACTCACGCGCTGCTGCTGAGTTATTTATTTCGCAGCCTGCCCTATCCGCTCAAATTGCCAGCTTGGAAAAAAATCTTGGCTTCAGTCTCTTTACGCGATATGGACGGGGGGTTATTCTGACTGCCGAAGGGCAAGTTTTGTACGAACAGGTAACTGTATTCCTAGAAAAATACGATTCTATCAATCAAGTAGTCACTGATATTAAATCTATGAAGGTCGGTTCGGTGCAGTTAGCCGCCACTACCACTGCTGGAATTTATATTGTCCCTGCCTTATTGGGTGAATATCACCGGCGCTATCCTAACATTGAACTATTTCTAGAAATCAATAACCGACATCAGGTAGAGCGTCAGCTATTGAACAATCAAGCTGATTTGGCAGTAATGGGTATTGTAGAGCATACAAACGAGCTTTCTATAGAACCGTTTCTACCAAATGAATTGGTGGTAGTAGCTTCTCCTGAGTATCACTTGCATAAAGTTCAACGACAATATAAATTACCGGAGCTTTCGGAAGAACCGCTTTTGATCAGGGAAAGTGGGTCTGGCACACGCCTTGATGTGGAAAATGTACTAAAGGAACTGGGTGTAGAATTCAAAACCTTAGTAGAATTGGGTAGTATTGAAGCTATAAAGCGGGGCGTTGCTGTAGAAATGGGTATTACTGTGCTTCCTAAGCAAGCTATCGAGGTTGAGGTAGCGGCTGGTAGCCTTAAAGTACTCCAAGTTCAAGGCTTCCCAATAAGACGGCGCTGGTGTATTGCTTGCCGCGAGGGTCGCAAACTTTCTCTGGCAGCAACTGTACTTAAAGATTACCTGCTGGATTGGGGCAGAATTTTCAATTCTACTTTGAATTAGGCTGGTAATTTTTTAAAAATTGCCTGAACTCGCGCGTAGCCGGAGAAACCAGTTTTCCCGGCGGCGACACAACGTGCCAGCGTCGGATAATCGGCAAACCTTCTAGGTCGAGAATTGTCATCAAACCCAGTTTGAGTTCCTGTTCAAGCACATTCCGAGACATTAGCGCAATTCCGAGATCGGCAATAACTGCCTGCTTAATCGCTTCGTTATGGCTCAAGACCATTGCAATTTTAGGTTTAATACCCACAGTTTCAAGTAATTCTATCAGCGCCGTTCTAGTACCAGAGCCACTTTCACGCACCAGAAAACGCTCGTCAGAAATTGCGCTGAGCGGCAATTTAAGCTGGTATGCCAAACGATGACGCACCGAAGCCACCATGAGAAGTTCATTCGGTAAAAATATTTCCACTTCCAAGCCTCTTAGGTCGGGTGGTCTTCCCATAACCGCCAGATCTACCTTACCTTCTTCGAGTCTTTCAATTACCTTAGCCCGATTTACTACTTCGAGAATTATTTGAATACCAGAATGTAATCGTTGAAACTTGCTGATAACATCGGGTATAGCGCTTGTGCCCACAGTTGTATCCGCACAAACTCGTACAGTTCCGGTACTTTGCCCACGTAGCTGTTCTACAATCCGTCCTAAATCATCAGATACACCGAGAACATGTTGCACCGATTGGTATAAAACCTTTCCAGCATCGGTAAGACGCAAGCCGCCATGAATCCGCTCGATTAAATCAAGCCCGAAGGTTTTTTCAAGGGTGCTGACCTGTTCAGAAACGGTTGGCTGCTGTAAACCCAGTTGTTGCGCCGCTTTTGTATAGCTTCCACAATTTGAAACAGTATAGAAAACTTTTAACTGATGCAAAGTATAATTCATTTACCTTATCCTATGAATAAAGGAATGTTTATGTATTGGACATTATGCATAAGAATTGTTATTCTTAGAGCATTCCTAAATCACTGCTGAAATAGCATAACTTTCACCAAGTCTACTGTCAAATCTTAATGATACTTGTTGATTTTCATTTACCAGTATATATATATAATAATTCAGAAAACTAAGGAGAATGGTTGATGAGTATCAGTGCAACATACATTGGGAAAATTCGCGGAATGCAGCAGATGTCTAACGAAAAAGGCATCATTACCGTAACCGCAATTGATCATCGTGGCTCGTTGAAAAAATCCCTTCAAGCTGCCATGCCGAATATCAAAGTTGGTTACAATGAAGTGGTGACCGAAAAGCTTCGAATGACCCGTGTTTTTGCCCCTCATTCCAGCGCCATTCTCGTTGACCCTGTGTATGGAGCTAGCCAGATAGTTGCTTCCGGTGCGCTTCCTGGTAACATCGGGTTGCTTGTCTCATTGGAAGAATCGGGCTATGAAGGCACGGATGAAGCCCGTATTACCCCGATTACCGAAGGCTGGAGCATACCAAAAATCAAGAGTATGGGAGCAGCCGCAGTAAAGTTGTTGCTTTATTATCACCCGAATTCGTCAGTAGCCGCTCAACAAGAAGAATTAGTGGTTAGAGTAGCCGAAGAATGCCGCCAGCACGACATCGCTCTCTTACTTGAGCCGATGTCTTATCCAATAATTAAAGGACAGAAAAAGGAATCGGCTGAATTTGCCGCTGACAAGCCGCAAGTTGTGCTCGAATCAGCCCGCCGCTTGTCTGGCTTAGGTATCGATTTATTGAAAGCTGAGTTTCCTTCTGACCCACATTTTGAAAAAGATGAGAGCAAGATGCGGGCTTATTGCCGCGAGTTGACTGCAATTTCTCCGGTTCCTTGGGTAATTCTCAGCGCAGCCGAAAACTTCGATACCTTCCAGCGCTTAGTCGAGATTGCCTGTGAAGAGGGCGCAAGTGGGTTTTTGGTAGGTCGCGCCATTTGGCAAGAAGGTATGACTCTAGAAACTGCTGAGGAACGGCAGAACTTCCTAGAAACTACCGCTATAAGCCGTTTGGGAATTTTGAACGCTATAGCCAATTATCGGGCGACACCTTGGAATGAACGTTACACCAACCTGCCTATTACAGAAGGTTGGCATAAAACATATAAAACAGAGGCAGTTGCAGTATGACAAACGCTTTCAGGGCAAATAATCGAACTAACCACTTAGGTTTGGAGTTGGTAAAGGTTACCGAAATGGCTGCCCTTGAAGCGTCTAGGTGGTTTGGAAGAGGGAATGCAGACGCAGCTTATCAGGCTGCGACCGAAGAAATGTTTCGTTCCCTCGAAAAGCTGGCAATTGAAAATATGGTAGTGCTAACCCCCGAAAATAGTAGCTATTCGAATACTAATCGGAAAATTGGGGTAGCTGGTAGCACCGAAAAAGACCTTATCATTCTTCCACTCGAAAGTATGGAAGCACTGGCAAAAGGTATGCCTAATGCCATTTCGGTAGCAGCTTTGGCAGGGAAAAACAGTCTTTTCTCTACTAATCCAGTACAAAATATAGAACGGTTAGCAGTAGGGGCTGCTGCCAAAGGGGTAATTAATCTTAATGCTTCTTTGGCAACAAATCTTAATAAGGTAGCTGAAAAGCTTGGTAAGGAAATTTCAGCCTTAAACGTAGCCATCCTTAACAAGCAATTTAATCGGACTACGATTGAAACCGTAAGATCTCTTGGCGCTAAAGTAATCCTTTTTGACGAAGGTGAAATCAAATTGGGCTTGCTAGTGGGATTACGCGGTTATGGGATCGATATGTTGGCAGGTATTGCCAGTTCTACCGGAACTCTCATCAGTGCCTGTGCTCTCAAAGCGATGGGCGGGGAAATGCTGGCGCGTCTAGCTCCACAAAATCCGGTAGAATACACACATGCAATTGATGCCAACATTGATCTAGAAAGAATTCTAGATCTCGATACTTTGGTACAGGGACAAGAATTATATTTTGCAGCTACAGGTATAACCGATAGCGTACTACTTGCAGGAGTAAAATATAGAGGCAGCGGGGCATTCACGCATTCATTGATGCTTAGTTCTGGTACTGATGTGAATTTAAAGCACATCAAAACCGAACATAACTGGAATAGGTTATGGCAATTAGTCTCAAATAATCCGGTAACTGTGGTCGAAGACCCATCCGGGTTTGTAATTGGATAAGGAAAGGGGTAAGAAAGAATGGAATTGGATGTTTCAACAAAAAGACCGGTAATGTTAGGGGTTGTAGGTGATAGTGCAACCGGCAAAACTACCCTTACTCAGGGTATTGAGCAATTGTTAGGTCCTGAGCGAGTGACGGTTATCTGCGTGGATGACTACCACAAATACAATCGCCAGCAGCGCAAGGTCGTGGATTTGACTCCATTACACCCCGATTGCAACTATATGGATATTATGGAGCAGCATTTGAAACTGCTCAAAGAAGGTAAGCCGATCCTTAAGCCGGTTTATAATCACAGCCGTGGTGATTTTGACCCACCTGTCTATATCCAGCCCGCCGAGTACGTCATTATTGACGGCTTGCTTGCCTATTACACCAAAGAGATGCGCGATGTGTTTGATATTCGCCTCTTCCTAGATCCATCTGAAGATTTGCGACGGCGTTGGAAGATAACCCGCGATACCACCAAGCGTGGTTATACCGAAGAAGCAGTGTTGGCAGACCTAGATAAACGTGAGCCAGATTCACAAGAGTTTATTCGCCCACAGAGAGCCTTTGCCGATACCATTGTGCGCTTTTACCCTGACCCGAATAATGAAGGTGGCTCAGATTCCTTCTTAAATGTGAAGCTCACCATGACTGGTAACTTGCAGCACCCTGATTTTAGCAAGGTTGTAACTCGCCCTGATGGCTCCGGTGGTGTGCGTCTGTCTATGGGTCGTGAGAGCGGAAAAGTCGCCGAGTTTGTTGATATTTTTGGATTTATCACCGAAGAAAAAGCTCTGAAACTAGAGCGCTATATCATTGATGAACTCCATCTGACCGGACATAATTTGGAAGAGGAATTGGGTCAATATACCGCTGGTCTAGTTACCCGCCGTAGTCACCCTCTTGCCTTAACCCAATTGTTCCTAGTTTATCACCTGTTGAGAGCACGCAATCCCGGCGCCAAGCCTGGTTCCGGTCCTTTGCCGGTTGGAGGTTTCGCTAGATGAGCGTATCCGAACAGGTAAGCCAAGTAACGAAAAACAGCGCTTTTGAGGATTTGTGTGTAAACACAATCAGAGCGTTGGCTATCGATGGGGTGCAAAAGGCAAATTCCGGGCACCCCGGCGCCCCTTTAGGTATGGCTCCCATGGCATACGTGCTTTGGACCAAACATATGCGCTATAATCCTGCTGACCCGCAGTGGCCTAATCGGGATAGGTTTGTACTATCTGCCGGACACGCATCTATGTTATTATATAGCCTGTTGTACCTGAATGGTTTCGATTTACCACTCGAACAGCTAAAAGCCTTCAGGCAATGGGGAAGTCTTACTCCCGGTCACCCGGAGTATGGGCTTACCGCCGGAGTTGAAACCACAACCGGTCCACTTGGGCAGGGTCTGGCAACAGCAGTCGGTATGGCAATGGCGGAGCGTTGGAAAGCTGCGCGTTTCAACCGAGAAGGAAACACTCTGGTAGATCACTATACCTATGTGATTTGCTCTGATGGTGACCTGATGGAAGGCATCTCGCACGAAGCCGGTTCGCTTGCAGGGCATCTGAAGTTGGGCAAGTTGATCTGTCTTTGGGATGATAACCATATTACCATCGAGGGTGACATAGAAGTTTCCAGCAGTGAGGATGTGCTGGCACGCTTCGAGAGCTACGGTTGGCATGTGGGACGTGTTTCAGATGGTAACGACCTTGAAGCAATTGATCGTGCTGTTATTGAAGCACAATCAGTCGAAGATCGCCCTACGCTAATTGCAGTACGCACTGAAATTGGATATGGTAGCCCGAATAAACATGGTAGCCATGAATCTCATGGCGCACCTTTGGGCGAGGAAGAAGTTAAACTAACCAAACAAGCGTTAGGCTACCCTTCAACTGAGCCATTCTTTGTACCTGATGAAGCTCTGGCATTTTTCAGGCAGGCAGTCGGGAAAGGCGCACAATTGCAGGCTGAGTGGCTGGCAAAGCTAACTACATATTCGCAAGAATATCCTGATCTTAGCGCCGAATGGAACGCGCTGTTATCAGGCGCTCTACCGGATGGTTGGGATGAGAATTTGCCTGAGTTTGCTGTCGGAACCGAGGTTGCTACCCGCGTAGCATCCGGCAAAGCTTTGAACGCCTTAGCGCCGAAACTGCCCGCTTTGCTGGGTGGCTCAGCCGACCTTGCTCCTTCCAATAACACGGAATTAAAAGGTTTTGGTGATTATAGCTCTAGCGATTACAGCGGGCGAAATTTACACTTTGGTATACGTGAATTTGGGATGGGCGCGGCATTAAATGGAATGTCTTTATATGGAGGTTTACGTCCTTATGGCGCAACCTTCTTGATATTCTCAGACTATGTTCGCCCGGCGATAAGGCTTTCCGCCCTGATGCATCAGCCCGTAATATATATTTTCACCCACGATAGCATCGGGTTGGGTGAGGATGGGCCTACCCACCAGCCGATTGAACAAATCGCTGCGTTACGCGCAATACCCAATTTGGTGGTTTTGCGTCCGGCAGATGCAAACGAAACAATCGAAGCATGGCGGATTGCTTTGAAGCGAAAGAACGGACCATCTACAATAATACTCAGTCGCCAGAATCTTCCGGTAGCCGCTAAAGCAACCGGACCGGGAACGGCAGAACAGGGTGCTTATGTAGTGGCAGATGCCAACAACGGTAATCCCGAACTAATCCTGCTAGGTAGCGGTTCGGAAGTTTCATTGTGCCTTGAAGCACGACTCTTGCTGGAAGCACAGGGCATCTCGACACGAGTTGTATCAATGCTCAGCATGGAGTTATTTTTGGCACAAACCAAAGAGTATCGCGAAGCTATTTTGCCTTCTGCGATCAGGTCGCGTCTTGCAGTGGAAACAGCTATTGCGCAGGGCTGGGAACGCTTCGTCGGAATTGATGGGGAAGTTATCAGCTTAGAACATTTTGGAGCATCTGCTCCATATAAAGTACTGTTGCGTGAGTTCGGTTTCACTCCGGACAATGTTGTAGCAAAAGCTCTTGAATTGGTAAAAAAATAAGCAGCATTTTATTTCCGGAGGAATAAGAATGCGAATAGGAATTAACGGTTTTGGACGGATCGGGCGACTAATCATACGATCCGCTATCGCTCGCGGCATTGACCTCGATATAGTAGCAATTAATGATCGAGGCGAGGCTGATATTAATGCCCACATGCTTCAATATGACTCGACTTACGGGCCATTTGCAGGACGTGTGGAAGTATTAAATAACAAAATTGTTGTCAATGGGCATCCAATCGAGATTAGCTCCCATACCAATCCTCTGGAAATCCCCTGGAAGGATTATGGGGTTGATCTAGTAATCGAGTCAACTGGTGTTTTTACCAATGCCGATAAAGCCGCCGCCCATATACAGGCTGGGGCTGAAAGAGTATTGATAACCGCACCTAGTAATGGCGCAGATATCACGATTGTAATGGGCGTAAACGAAACCGACTACCATCCCGATAGTCACGAAATCGTTTCGGCGGCATCCTGCACCACCAACGCACTCGCACCTGTAGCTA
Organism: Candidatus Chlorohelix allophototropha; assembly: GCF_030389965.1. Lineage (NCBI taxonomy): Bacteria > Bacillati > Chloroflexota > Chloroflexia > Candidatus Chloroheliales > Candidatus Chloroheliaceae > Candidatus Chlorohelix > Candidatus Chlorohelix allophototropha. Next base: position 2,387,336 of record NZ_CP128399.1, on the reverse strand, counting down.
ATGTCTTACATCGCGAGTTCGGAATCAGAAGTGGAATGATGTCCACCATCCATTCATATACCAACGATCAGCGTATCCTTGATCGTAGCCACAAAGATCCGCGACGTGCCAGAGCAGGGGCAGCTAACATCATCCCTACTTCTACCGGCGCTACCAAAGCGTTAGGCACAGTAATACCGGCTCTGGCGGGACGACTAAACGGTATGTCTTATCGCGTTCCAACTCTGACGGTTTCGTTGGTGGATTTGGCAGTAAATCTCGAACGCAAAACCAACGTTAAAGAGATTAACAAAGTGCTACAGGATGCCGCAGAAGGCGAGTTAAAGGGTATTATGGGCTTTACCAACCTTGAACTTGTTTCCAGCGATTTCAGAGGTGATAGCCATTCTGGAGTTGTGGACGGAGCCAGCACCGCGATTATGGAGAGTGAGAATCTTGCCAGAATAGTGGTTTGGTACGACAACGAATGGGGCTACGCCAGCCGTATCGTAGATTTGGCTGCCTATATCCAAGCGCACGAAGGAGATGCCGAAGCGCCTCATCGCACCTATTCAGTCGAGAAAGAAGGTCTGGATAGAGCGCTAGTAATGGGTGGGTTCGCTCCCGAAAGCCCGCCATTATAGTAGTTTAGTAATCTCCACGAAGTATAAAAGTCATAAACAGATCTATCCTGAGATGAAACTGGAATCTATTGTTCCGGCTAATCTCAGGATAATTCATAGAATATCTTCCGCGAGATAAAAACTCAGCCTAAACCTCATTTGGCTTATCCAAAATTTAAATAGCCAGGCAACGGCAATGACGCTGGCTTTACCTGATTAAGTTCGAGAGGTGCTTACAATGCCCAATAGTTTTAAGTTAGCTCCTTCAATTCTCTCTGCCGACTTTGCCCGACTTGGCAGTCAAGTTGAGGAGGTAATACAGGCAGGCGCAGATTATATTCACATTGATGTTATGGATGGGCATTTCGTTCCTAATATTACAATTGGACCACTGATTGTAGAGGCGATTAGAGGAGTTACCACTGCTACCTTCGACACGCATTTGATGATCGAAAAGCCAGAACGTTACATTGAGAGCTTTGCAAAAGCCGGTTCCAATATCATTACTGTACATGCGGAAACTTGCCCACATCTGCATCGCACTGTACAGCAAATACATGCTTGCGGAGCCAGAGCAGGTGTATCGCTCAATCCCTCCACTCCTCTTTCCGTACTGGAAGAAATTCTACCCTACATCGACTTGGTTTTAATTATGAGCGTTAACCCGGGTTTTGGCGGTCAAGCGTTCATTAAAACTTCTGTTGATAAAATCAGACGTTGTTGGGAGCTAATCTCAAAGGTAAAGCCCGACGTAGAACTTGAAGTTGATGGCGGCATTAACGCTTCTAATATACGTGAAGTAGTTGAAGCAGGCGCTAATGTAATTGTGGCAGGTTCGGCTGTGTTTAACAAGCAGCGTGGAGTTAGAGAGACGGTTGCCGAGTTACGGACAGCATGCAAAACAGCGCTACCGGCTTGATATCCCATCTATAGAGAATAATCTATAGAAAATATCAATTTCTGGGTCTGGAAACTATAAGTAATATATGTTATAGTTTTTCCATACAAATAAAGCGCTGCTGTAAAGAAAAACAAGACGATAATTTTTGGAAATTTATACCGGCTGGCAATCATATGCTCGCTGGCACATTATTGAAGGAGTAATAACAGGATGGCTGTGCAAGATGGAAAAAATACTCAGAACCAGTTGTTCAGCGCGGGCGTGCGCGAGTATCGCACTATGGGCTACCTCAATCTAAGCTATGTTCCAAAAGATAGCGATGTGCTTGCCGCCTTCCGCGTAACTCCGCAGCCCGGTGTGCCGATCGAAGAAGCCGCTGCTGCTGTCGCGGGCGAAAGCTCAACCGCTACTTGGACAGTAGTCTGGACTGACAGACTGACCAACCTTGAGCGGTATCAAGCCAAATGCTACAATATTGAGCCTGTACCGGGAAATGATAACCAATTCATTGCTTACATCGCTTATGATCTGGCGCTTTTCGAAGAAGGTTCGATTGCTAACCTGTCATCTTCTATTGTCGGTAACGTTTTCGGTTTCAAACCCCTGCAAGCCCTGCGCCTAGAAGACATGCGCATCCCAACCCAATACATTAAGACTTTCCAGGGTTCCCCGCATGGTATTCAGGTAGAACGCGACAAGCTAAACAAATACGGTCGTCCTTTACTGGGCGCTACCGTAAAACCTAAACTCGGTCTTTCCGGCAGAAACTACGGGCGTGTAGTTTATGAAGGGTTACGCGGCGGTTTGGACTTCACCAAAGACGATGAGAACATCGGTAGCCAGCCATTTATGCGCTGGAGAGAGCGTTTCCTGTTTTGCCAGGAAGCCACTGCTAAGGCTGAAGCGGAAACCGGAGAGCAGAAAGGTCACTATATGAACGTGACCGCCGGTACTATCGAAGAAATGTACAAAAGAGCCGAATTTGCCAAAGAAATCGGCGCAAAAGTAATTATGTCAGACTTCTTGACAATGGGCTGGTCGGCTCACACCTCGCTGTCGATCTGGGCACGCGAAAACGGAATGCTGCTGCACTGCCACCGCGCAATGCACGCCGTAATGGATCGCCAGAAAAATCACGGTATCAGCTTCAAGGTACTGGCTAAATGGCTCCGGTTGGCTGGTGGCGATCACCTTCACACTGGTACCGTTTTTGGTAAATTGGAAGGCGACCGAAACCTTGTAACAGGCGTATCTGACCTTTTACGCGAAAACCATATTGAGCAAGACCCTACTCGTGGTCTCTACTTTACCCAAGATTGGGCAGATATTGCAACCGTATTGCCGGTAGCCTCTGGTGGTATCCACGTAGGTCACGTCGCTCGCCTATTGGATTTGTACGGAGATGATGTTATCATGCAGTTCGGTGGTGGCACTTTCGGGCATCCTTTGGGTATTGCAGCGGGCGCTACTGCTAACCGCGTTGCTTTGGAAGCGATGGTACAGGCTCGTAACTCAGGTCGGGATTACTTGGCAGATGACAAAGACATCCTTGAAGAAGCAGCTCGAAATTCACCCGAATTGGCAGCAGCTATGGATGTTTGGAAAGATATCGAGTTTAACTACACCTCAACTGATACCCCGGATGTGGTGTTAACTCCGACTAATCAATAAAAGTAGCGGGAAAGGGAAGTATGCCGGACGTATCTTTGATTAGGCAGTTGCAAAATCATAGGGAGGAAATAATTTCCAAACAGGTAGAAGCACTGCTTAAGCAACGGCAAAAGATAGAAAGTGAAACGGCTCTTTCAGAAAGAGCCGAAATAGCCCTATCAGGAGTGCTGGCATATATCCAAAATCGAGACAGAAAAGAAGTGGCGCGGTTGATAGATTCAATCCGGCGCCACTTCTCCTCTTATAACTCCGAACTTGCCACTTCCAGTTTTGAATTTACCGCTCAGGTTATAATCGAACTCACCAATCTTAGCGAAATTCTTAAACAAATTATGACGAGAGAGCTAAGCCCAAAGCATCGTATGGTTAAGAAATTAGAAGTTAGGATGGATAGCTTAATATTATTGGTGCAACTTGTTTCCAATAGCTCTTTAATCTTCCAGCCTCGCCATAATTAAAATTCATCTCAAAATTAGAACCCGAAAAATTTGACTTTAGCAAGCGATAGGTGTAATATTCTTAATGCGTCATCCGGCAGGAGCCTGTGAACCCGGTCAGGACTGGAAAGTAGCAGCCGTAAGCTGTGCGTAATGGGTGGGTGACGCATATTTTTTTGCCCTTTTTTCAGCCAGATTTGGTTGGAGTCGGCAGCGGTGTCTGGCTTCGGTTAGTGGGAACAGCAGTTGGTGTCTCAGGGCGTAGGGTAGTTGGGGTTTGAACCGGCAGCGTACCACTCGTCGGTATGGCTGGGTTTGTAAGTCCCGGGTAAGCGGTTCCCGGTTGTGCCGTTGGAAATGCATCCGGTGTTAGCGTAGCAATCGGCGCAACATATGGCAGGCAAGATTGTGTTGGTGGCGGCAATCTGTTATTTCTTATTCCCCATTCCTTCAATTCCGGTGGATAGTTAAAGAATATTCTCTCCTCAACCGCGTCAGGCGGGTAAGTATCTCCGGCAACACAGTAATTCGGATCATCTATTTTTATATCACCCGAACTAGGTGTACCAGTACCAGAGGGAGTCGTAGTTGTAGTAGGAGGGGTTGTAACACCCGATGGTAATTGTTTCTTGGGGATTTTTACACGTTGATGTAAGGTTGATTTTGTTTTGGGAGCGAATTCAACCGGGAAAATCTCATCACGCTTGTCAGGACAATCATAAATCGGATTGTCATTAGGCAAAAGCCCACTATCCACACAGACTTTTACAGTGACAAGCCCATCGGGTTTATCGAAGTTAAGCTTTAGCGGCTTGTCTTTTTGCTCGATTGCCGCTTTGAGTTCTGGCGTACCATACACCGTTTCCATGAAATCATGCCAAACATAGCCACCGCCAATACTACCGGCAACCGCTAACATTGAACTATTATCATTATTGCCGATCCAGACCCCTACCGTAAGGTCTGGAGTGTAACCCACCGTCCAACTATCTTTAAAGTCGTTGGTAGTACCTGTTTTTGCAGCGGCAGGGCGCGATAATGTTAGTGGATTGGAACGTGAGAAAACCAGCAAGCGGGCTTCATTATCGCTCAAAATATTGGTAATAACGTAAGAGATTTGCGGCGAAAGAATCTGACGCGGTTTAACATCCTCCGGCTTGAATTCATATACCAGCTTATCGCGTTTCGTAATCTTAAGAACGAATACAGGGTCAACCTTTTTCCCCGCGTTGGCAAATACTGAGTAAGCTCCTGTTAAATCCAGCAAGCGTACCTCACCACCACCAAGAGTTAAGGTCAGACCATAAAATTCAGGACCTTTCTGGAACTGAACGCCCATATCTTTGGCAAGATCCATCATGTATTGGATTCCATCAAACTGGAGCGTTTTAACTGCCGGAACATTCAAGGAGGAACCAAGGGAGTTGCGAAGCGTCACAGGTCCTAGAAACTTGCCGTTGGAATTAACCGGAGAATAAGCCTGACCATTGCCAGAGGGGAAATTCGTCTGCGTATCGGCAATTACAGTGGCTGCCGTCCAACCTTTGGTCATTGCTGCGGCATAGGTTACAGGCTTTATTGATGAACCGGGCTGACGGTAAGAAACTGCTGCATTAAATTGTCCGTTTATTGCATTGTTATAAAAATCAATGCTCCCTACCATTGAAAGCACTTCTCCGGTAGAAGGGCGCATTGCTACCAAAGCTGCGTTGCTGGCTTTTTGCTGTTTGAGTTCATCAACCCGTTTTCGAGCAATTTTCTCGGCTTCATCCACCAACCGTACATCTATAGTGGTGTAAATATCAAAACCGCCAAGTTCCCAATCCTCGGGACTGATTAGAACGCCCGCGTCGGTTAATTGTTTTAAACCAGTATCGCTGGAAAGTTCGGACAGAATATAATTTACGAAATGGGGTGCTCGCATCGTATTGGTTTTGGCGCGGCGGTCTTGCAGGTGTGCTTTTATATCATAGGCATACGCATCTGCCGCTTCCTGATCGGTGATTTTTTCATATTTAACCATTAATTCAAGCACACGTTTTTGCCGCAAACGTGCCAAATCATAATTTATTGTGGGGTCATACTGGCTTGGTAATTGCGGCAATCCTGCTAACATACTGGCTTCTGCCAGTGTGAGTTCTTTTGCCGTCTTACCAAAGTAACCCTCAGCCGCAGCTTCAATCCCGTAGGCTAGGTTGCCATAGTAAATATTATTGAGGTACTTTTCGAGAACCTGTTCTTTGGTAAATTTCTCCGTGATCATTGTCGCCAGAATAAGTTCGCGAAATTTACGCTCAAAAGTGGGAGTATAGCGTTCTTCCGGTGGTAAATACAACAAACGCGCTACCTGTTGGGTAATAGTGCTGGCTCCAGAGCTACCCTGCTTTGAAAGATTTATATAAACTGCTCTTAAGATGGCATACATATCAACCCCCTGATTTTCAAAGAAAGTGGGGTCTTCAGCAGCCACGGTAGCATCTACCAATACTTTAGGAATTTCTTTAAATGATATAAAATCGCGTGCTCCGGCTTCGGGCTGTTTCTCAAAAAGTAAAACGCCGTTGCGGTCGTAAATTCGGGTTGTTTCAAATGTCAGGGCATATTCCTTATCAAGGCTCAACCCTTTGGCATAGGAGGAATAAGTCAAGATTGCCGCCCCACTGCCCAACCCGGCTATAGCAAGAAATAATCCAGCAATAAGAATGAAGCCAATAGCCAAGGATAATATCAGGACAAGGACAGTAATTTTGCCGCCACGCGGGGGACGGCGGTTTTTCTTTCTAAGAATCCAAGCGGGAACACGATTTGAGGAATAAACACCATAAAAAGGGTAAGCTGGTTTAGCGCTTCGGCGCCCCGGAACCGGTAGTGGAGTAGGGCGATTACTTCTAGGTGGAATAATCTTGCCTTTTACGCCATTTTTATGGGAGCGATTGTTTCCGTTTGAGGACTGGTCCATACCATTGCCAGCTTTGTATTCTTGAGAATTACCAACTTCACCGCCCAGATTATAACATATATGTTCGATTATGGTACAACTTAAATTATTTTGATAGGTAAAAATTTGAGCAATTACTAAATTATGATATACTATACACAGCTAATCAATTTAGTTTAGGAGATATAAGAATGTCAATTGAGTACACATTACCCAAAGAGCTTGGTGATGGTTTGTTGTTAAGGCAAGCTACCTTAGCCGATGCTGAAGCAATTGCCAACTTCAATTCTATAATTCATGGGCAACCGGGTAAGCCAGAAGAAAGAGTAAAGCACTGGACACTTGCGCTAATAAAGGGAGATTATCCAAGTGTTTCCCCGGATGATTTTCTGGTAGTAGTGGATCAAAAACAGGATTGTAAAATAGTTTCAACGCTCTGTCTGATTTCACAAATCTGGTCATTCAATGGGATTGAAATGAAAGTTGGACAACCTGAAATAGTTGGAACTGACCCTGAGTATCGGCGCAAAGGTCTAATACGCGCCCAGTTTGAAGCCATTCATGCTATTAGCAAGGCTAAGGGTGAAATCATTCAGGCAATAACCGGTATCCCGTGGTATTACCGACAATTTGGCTATGAGATGGCGCTTAACCTTAACGGTTATAAGTTTTTTTATTTTCGCAATATAAGCAAACTTGCTGAAGGTGAAACCGAGCAATATCGATATCGCCCCGTCACCCCAAACGACATCCCGGTTTTAACAACTTTGTATGAATCTTACTGTAAAGACCAGCCGATTTGGCGGGTGCGAAACGATGCCGATTGGCAGCGCGAAATTAGCCTCACCGATGAAAAGTATCTGTTCTTTCGTAAGTATTGGCTTATCGAAACCTTGGAAGGTGTTCCGGTAGGTTATTTTAACACTTTGCCGGGAGAAACCTATTCTTACAATATATGCGAAGTTGCGGTAATGTCCGGTCATCCAATAAGAATTGTTTGTGAGTATCTTACAAGAGTATTGAATGAAATGACCAATGAACGAAATAAGGGGCGGGAAAAACCTTTCGAGGCAGCTATCTTCTCACTAGGCGAAACCAGCCCGGTATATGAAGCATTGGGAAAACAACTTGAGAAGCTTAACAAGCCGTATGCTTGGTACATACGGGTGGCAGATTTGCCGGACTTTTTACGCCGGATTGCTCCAATATTAGAAAAACGATTGAGCGGTAGTGTCTTTGAAGGTTTTTCGGGTACATTAAAGTTGAATTTTTATGTAAGCCACTTGCAATTAACTTTTGAAAAAGGCAAACTGACTGATATTAGAGCCTACCAGCCTCAAAGTTTTGAAGATGGCGATGCGCTTTTTCCATACTTAACTTTTTTACAGTTACTATTTGGTCATCGCAGCCTTAGCGAGTTAATTTACGCCTTTGCTGATTGCTACCCAACTAACGAACGTAGCAGGATTTTGATTGAAACCCTTTTTCCACAGCAGGCTACTAACATAATTGTAATGGGCTAAATAGCAGAGAAAAATTTATATTTCTTTACATCTGCTATAATAGAAACAACCATAGTTCGCAAACTACAAGTAAATGGATATAGCCTATGCTAAAACTGGCACAGGTGATGGCACGATTGCACATCAACGGTGGTATTGCCACTGTCAAACAGATGCGTCCACAATTGGGAGACGATTCTCAACGTGCCCAGAACCTGATCGGGCTTTTTCAGGAAGCCGTAAAACAAAATGTTAGTCGAGACGAGTTGGATTTAAGACTGGCGCGTTTTACTGGCGCGCGGCTAGATTATCGTGAAATAGATGGTTTGGCAAAAGTTATCTGTGATAGTTTTACAGAATTCCGTTCCATCACAGGGCAACCGAATGAAGCTGAAAACGAAGATGAGCAAAGCGAACTAGCGCAACTGAGCCGTTTGCGATTGGCAGTGTGGCGTGAGGTTGTAAAACCTGAATTTAGCCCTTTCGCTAATCCTGCTCTAAAAGTAGCTTTAACAGGCAGTTCTGGTAAAATTACAAAAGCTGTAGCCAGCCATGATGAAACTCTGCTTGCTCAACTGCTACCAGAGAGCAAAAAAGAAACGATATTGCGTAGTATCGCGCACCAGAGCGGTTTTAGCTTGAATAACTCTGATGAGCCATTGCGTGTTGGCGATGTCCTTTTTTCTGATCTGGCGGGCAGACACAAGCTAATAGCACTATCAGCGGAACTAACCGTTGAAAACTTACTTAATCGTTATAATGTCGAATTGCTGCGCGGGGTACTATATCTTGCACCTCGTCTGATAATCCGAGTACGTGACAATTATAAAGACCTATTTAAATTCATCAAGCTCTTTGGTTTGATGCATGAAACTCGACCACTCTATTCGAAAAGTGGGATTGAGGGTAATGAAAGCTCAATAGAAGGCTACGAAATCTTGCTGGAAGGCGCAGTTTCGCCTTTTCTAGCGCGTACCGATCGGCGTTATGGAATCCAGTTTGCCCGGTTCTTACCGGCTTTGCTACTATGTGAAGCAGATTGGGAACTTGAAGCCGAATTGGTTACAGGGTTTGGAAAAAACGCCTTGTTCAAGCTAAAGCCGCAACCGCACCTACGGAGCCATTTCAAAGGGAGCGGTGAGTTTGATAGCCAATTAGAGCAAAGCCTGGCTATTTCTTTCGAGGAAAAATTCGGAACCGGAAAGCAGAAAGAGCGCAAAGGATGGGCTATCCAGCGTGAGGATCGCATTATTCCGGTTTTTGACACGGTTATGATACCTGATTTTTCATTTGAACATACCGATGGGCGGCGCGCATTGCTTGAAATAATGGGGTTTTGGCAACCACAGTATCTGGAACGAAAGATTGCAAAACTTAATAGAGCAGGTAGGCGCGACCTAATAGTAATGGTCAGTGAACGAACTCGTTGTGGGCGAGAACATTTTAGTAAAGATGGGCAAGAGCCAGTGTATCCCGTAATATTTTTCAAAGGCGTTCCAAGATTGGGGCAAGTAATGGAAGCACTAGAACGGTGGGCTATTTGAGTTCGCAAGATAGAGAGTACCCGCAAATGGCACGGGTGGTACTGAAACCTGGGGACTGGAAAGATCTGGAAGGTGGGCTTGACCGGGAATGGCTACTTACCAATGGGTTGGGGGGCTGGGCTAGCGCTTCAATCTTTGGCGCAAATACTCGCCGCTATCATGGCTTGCTGGTGGCTGCCGAGAAGATACCTACCGAACGCACGGTGCTTTTGTCTAAAATTGACGAAGAGCTAGTAATAAATGGGGTAGTGTATCCACTGGAGGTTAATGAATGGTCAAATGAGGTTGCCGACCCACATGGTGATAGATATTTAAAGCAATTTATCCAAAATTACTGGTCGGTCGAATTTCACTATGAAGTAGGTAATTACCGACTCATAAAAATAGTCTGGATGGCAAACGGCTATAACGCAACCTATGTACGTTATCGGCTGGAAGGAATAGAGCAAGGCGATAAGCTTGAGCTACATTTGCGCCCCTTGATAAATCGTAAAAATTCTCATGACGAAGCTCACGCTAATCTTGAACTGCGCTGGTACTGTGATATTTTGGAAAATAATTCCGGATTTAAATATTACAGGAAAGAATCGGGTTTACCATTACAGATTCGCTTTGAAAATGAGAAGGGTTGGTCTGCTACTCAAACTGGATATTGGTTTTATAACTTCTACCATCGCGCTGAAATGGAACGTGGGCAAGATCATTTGGAAGATTTGTTTGGACCACAAATCTATGCCGTTGAATTGAAACCGGGTAAGTCGGCAGGATTAGTAGCCTCATTGGGGGATGCACCGGAAGAGGATTTTGAAGTCTCACTAAAAAACCAGCAACGTAGGATGTTGGGAATACAGTCGTTTAGCAAACTCGATGAATTTGGCAAATGCCTTGCTGCCGCCAGCGATCAGTTTATAGTAGCACGCCCTTCGGTAGAGCAGGTTCTAAAAGCGGACGAAAAAGGCTTGACTATAATTGCCGGGTATCATTGGTTTACCGATTGGGGGCGCGATACAATGATTGCGCTACCGGGTTTAACACTTAGTACCGGGCGTTTTGGGGAAGCTTCCGCGATACTGCGCACCTTCAATGCCTACTTAAGCGAAGGGATGTTACCAAACCGTTTTCCTGATATAGGGGAAAAACTTGAATATAACACTGCCGATGCCACTCTTTGGTTCTTCCAAGCAATATATTCTTATTACCAAGCAACTTCCGACTCAAAACTGGTTAGCGAATTGTTCCCTAGTCTTGAAGAAATTATACAATGGCATCTGCGCGGAACTCGTTACAGCATCAGGGTTGACCCCAGTGATGGATTATTGCATGCCGGAGAACCGGGGATACAACTCACTTGGATGGACGTAAAAATCGGCAACTGGGTCGTAACACCTCGTCATGGAAAACCCGTATGTATCAATGCGCTCTGGTGTAATGCGCTAGGAATTATGAATTATTTCGCGAGTAAACTTAATTTAAAAACTACCCAGACCTATAATACTTTGTACAATAAAGCCCGCCGCTCTTTTCTGGGAAAGTTCTGGAACAAAGAAGGCGGTTATTTATTCGACGTGATAGATTCAGAAAACGCGCCTGCCCCCAATATTAATTCACTCAAGCATGATTCTTCGATTCGTCCCAACCAACTGTTCGCCCTTTCCTTGCCGTTTAGCCCCTATGCGAGTCTTGAAACCGAAGAATTAGTCAAGCAGGCTAAAAGTATAATTAGTATTTGCGAACGTGAGCTATTAACGCCTTACGGTTTGCGAACACTTAACCGGAACGATCCACGTTATAAGGCACGTTATACCGGAAATCAAGCACAAAGAGATGAAGCCTATCATAATGGTACTGTATGGGCATGGTTGCTGGGGGCTTTTGTTGAAGCGCATCTTCGGGTTTTCAAGGATAAAAAAGCAGCTCGAAATTACCTGTTACCCCTCCAAAATTGTCTCAAAGAAGGTGGAATCGGTACTATCAACGAGGTGTTCGATGCTGAACCACCGCACCGACCTTTGGGTTGTATAGCTCAAGCATGGAGTGTCTCCGAAATTATGCGACTCTGGAAGCTGGTAAATGAATAGTAACCTCAATTATGGTTGCTTAATAATCCAATTTCGGATATGATACCTCAAACTGCTGGAGTATTTCATAGATTGAACGTAACAAAAAAACATGAGCAATGATTCCAAGATTATTAGACCTGCTTTTATGGATGCAGTAGAAGCCGCCGCTAACCTCAAAACTGACCGTCAGACTGTGCTGCAATACATTCAAGAAGGTAAACTGAAAAGTTTCGGTGGGAAATCCGGTAATCCCTTTGTGCGTACTGCTGATGTTGATGCACTGGCAGCGGTTCTGGGAATTCTACCTACAAAGGAAGAAGAACCACCTGACCCGCGGACGGTTCAGAAAAATGATCCTGTGCGTAAGATCAAATTGCGCATACAGCAGGATGCCAAATGGAATGAACTCAGTGAATCTGATATGCGACTTTGGGCAAAGGAAATTGATCCGGTAACATTTGTAAGCATGCGTAAAGTAGCTACAGAAGCTATTTCCAAACTTGAGTCACTAATCAAAATAATAGACGAAACCAGCAAATCAAAGTAAGTAAGAATATAAATGAGGTCAGAGATCATTTTTAGAACTATCCAATAGGCATATTATGGGTAAAGAAATTACAACAACACAACTACGCGCCGAATTATCTCACTTGCTCGACATGCTGGATAGTGGCGAAACACACTTCATTATTAAACGAAATAATCAAGCCTCGGCGGTTCTGTTAAGCATGGATAAATTCCGCGACATCATGCAAACCCTCGAAACTTTACGAACTCTTGAGTTCATTGGACAACCGGAACTAGAGGCTAGTAGTTTTCAAGATTATCTAAACTCATTATTAAGAGCGGATAACCATCTCTCGAATGAGAATAATCTACCCTTGCCGGACGATTTCACAGATGAAACAGCCGAATCACCTTCGCTGATTTCATTACCCGGTAACCCTGATAAAGAAAAAGAAACCAAGGTTTTACGGGAAGGTTCAGTAGAAGAAGCCGCTGCCAAGTTGGGAATTCGCTTGATAAAATAAACCGGAGATTTGTTGCTATGCCCAATACACTGGCTAATATACTCCAAAAAAACGAAGATAAAATTGTAGATAAAGCTGCTACCTCCATTAAAGTGATGTATAGCTTTGCTTTTGCAGATGTGCCGATTGAAGATTTAAGAGAAAGGCTATACCACCTACTCGGAAACTTGGTTCAGATAAGTCAGAAAGGGCAGTCGCAACCAGAATTAATTGCTGAATTTGCAAGTAATGTTCTGGTAGGCTCGCTCTACGAGGGCTTTGATAACCGCTCAATCACCGAAGAAGTCTTGCAAGTGGTGGATATCGTCATCAACCAAACGATAGATGCAAGTATGAATGACCCGGAATTTGCGGAAGATAAAGCCCAAAATAAAAAACTTCTCGCACAGGTTATACGAGAAGCTAAAGATATCGTAAATGGTAGAAACCGGGATCAAAACGCCCGAAAAGCCTCGAAGCGTGGCGAAGAACCTACTCAATAACTATTTTTGCCCTTTTACTACCATTTTACCGGAATAACGCCACATATTCATGCCACCTGAGAGATTATATATATTGGTGTACCCTGCAATTGCCGCTACCTCACAAGCCGCAGTGCTACGCTGACCCATTTCACATACAAATATTAACGGCTCATCTTTAGAAAGATTTAGTTGGTTCAGCGCTTGAGAAAATGAGTAAAGACCGTCAATCGATACCAGTACGGCTTGCTCAATGTGGTCGTAGCCATATTCGTAAGGCTGCCGCACATCTATCACCTTCACACCCTTTGCGATCAATTCTTCCGCAGCATCCGCATCAATTGGATGATAAGGTTCTAATGACATTTACAAAAGCCTTTCTCTTTAATCGCCACAACTTAAGCCAGAGTAATAAATCCTCTTAATATTAAGGCAATTCAGCGCTATTCTCAAGGCATTACAGCATAATGCAACGGGTTTTCTACCAGAAATTCTCCATTTTTTGCATTAACAAATTCTCAGGCTATTAACTAATGAAATTAATCCAGAATTTTGCTATACTCATTATAAGTTGTTTTAGTTTTCATTTAAGAAGGAGGAAGCGGCAAGTTCGCCGTAAACAACATGTCAGGTCCGCTTAATACCTCTAATTTAGGTAATAAAATCAAGATTGTAGTGGCTGAGGATTCAAAAGGCACTCGGCATAACTTGATAAATTTGTTGGGTTTTGAGGATGACATTGCGGTCGTTGGTTCTGCCGGAACCGGCAAGCAGGCTATTGACCTTGCTTTCCAACTTAGACCAGATGTAATTTTGATGGACATTAATCTACCGGAGATGGACGGGCTAACCGCCACTCGGCAGATTAGAACCCGCATCCCCTCAATTGCGGTAATAATTATGTCGGTACAGGATGAAGAAAGTTATCATCATCGCGCATTGCAATCAGGCGCTTCTTCTTTCTTGGTAAAGCCCTTTAGCGGGGAAGAATTGGTTAACGCCATTCATTACGCAGCGCGACGTTATTAATTAGCAACCCACTACAGTTGGAAGTTATCGATTAGCCGGGTTGAACCAAAACGTACCGCCATCGAAAGCAAAACCCCTTTTCCGGTTGGTATTAATCCGGCATATTCACGTAGGTCTTCAGGATTTGCCACACTCACATAATCCGGTTTTGCCAGCGTTTCAGAGCTTATAACCTCGTTCATTAGCTTTCGTAAAGCATCGCCTTGTCTATTACCGTTCTCAAAAGCGGTTTGCGCCGCTGTTAACGCACGGTATAAAACTGTTGCTGCCTTGCGTTCATCCACACTAAGATATATATTACGACTGCTCATCGCCAAGCCGTCCGCTTCTCGAAGAGTGGGGCAAATCACAATTTCAAGGGGGAAGTTTAGATCTCGCACCATTTTCTTGATAACCGCGACCTGCTGTGCATCTTTCTGACCAAAATAAGCCTTACAAGGGGATACAATATTAAAGAGTTTAGCCACTACTGTGGTTACACCTTTGAAGTGACCGGGGCGGTGCGCGCCTTCCAGCACATCAGTAATACCCAACACCTCAATCGAGGCATTAAAACCTTCTGGATACATTTCCTGCGGGGTTGGATGAAAAACTGCATCTACTCCTGCGCCTTCGAGGAGATTCAAATCTCGTTCGAGATCACGAGGATAGCGGCTGAAATCTTCTTTAGGACCAAATTGCAGGGGATTAACAAAAATACTGGCTACTACCTTATCATTCTCTGCTCTGGCACGTTTCGCTAAAGAAATATGCCCTTCATGCAGGTATCCCATTGTCGGTACTAATCCAACTTTCAAGCCGACAGCCTGCCAGTTTGAGGTGGCAAGCGCCATCTCCGCCACACTCGTAATAAGCTCCATTTAGTTCCTCTTTGATTACATAACCACTATCTAGCATTATCAGAGCGATTATAACCCAAAGGTTCAGGCTTTCACAATTTTTAATTGCCACAATATATTGCCGTTGTCGTTTCAGCAGTGTTATTTTTGATTCCTGCGCCTGTTGGTGAGTACGCCATCTTTTGGTCTGACCTTCTGCTTCTTGTATTTTGCAAGCGGCTCTACGCTAAACTTGCTCAAGTTAATGAAACATTATAAATGTATAAACTTATTGCACATTCTACTTTAGCCCTTATGCCAGAAATAAAAACAGAAACTGCCCCATCCCCGGCTGAAAAAGAAGAAAAAAAGCTTTGGCGACCTAGATCAAACCATTTCCCTAGCGTCAAATGAAGGTCGGTCGGGCTTTATATTCTCTTAATCCTGTTTTTGTAATGCGAAAAACTGATGCACACCTATATAATTTGTGTAGGTTGACAATTTCCCACCTGAATGTTAAATTCTGCAAGGTTTTGTCTTGGAATCCGTTCAGCCAGAAAGAAGAATATGAATAGAGAATACCACCAATGGTACAGTTCCAGCCTCGGACGTCGCATGGAATTACTGGTTTTTGGGCATGCTGGTGCTCCAGTGATAGTATTTCCAACCTCAATGGGACGTTTTTACCAGTACGAAGATAGCGAAATGGTCGAAGTCCTACGGGATAGGCTGGATAATGGCTGGCTACAGCTATATTGCATTGATAGCGTTGATAATGAAAGCTGGTATAACAACCAAGTTTCGCCTTCAGAGCGAATCAGCCGCCACCTTGCCTATGACCGTTATGTGACCGAAGAGGTTTTGCCATTTATCAGAAATAAAAACCAGAACGATTTTATTATGACAACTGGATGTAGTTTTGGCGCATTTCAAAGTATCAATTATGGATTCCGGCATCCAGAAGTTATCCGCAAGATTGTAGCGCAAAGCGGGCGCTATAACGTCCATACCTATTTGGACGGCTTTGTTAACAATGATGTTTACTATAACGTACCGGTGGATTATATCGGAGGGTTAGGTGAAGGAGACTTTGCCAATAAACTGCGTAGGCAGGAAATTATTCTAATCGCGGGCGAATGGGATGTACCAGTTTGCCTTTACGAAACAAGACAACTTGCCGGAATCCTGGAGTTAAAGGGTATACCACACCGTCTTGATATTTGGGGTGGCTACGACCATGATTGGCCTGCTTGGAGAGCACAGATTCGTAAGTATTTATAAGATCATTGGAGAAGGAAATGGCAAGCAAAGCAAAGAAAGTAAAAGAACCGCTGAAAGTTGGTCTAATAGTTGGGCGGGAAAGCACTTTTCCGCAGGCTTTCATAGACAGCGTTAATTCGAGAAATGCAGGGGTTGTTGCCGAGATGGTTTCTCTCGGCGGTTCTTACATGGATGAGCCATGTGAGTACAAGGTTATCATTGACCGTATCAGCCATGAAGTCCCTTACTATCGTAGCTACTTGAAAAACGCAGTGCTTCAAGGAGCTATTGTTATCAACAACCCTTTCTGGTGGACTGCTGACGATAAATATATTGAGTCAACAATTGCCACTAAACTAGGGGTAGCACACCCCAAAACAGTAGTGCTACCTAACAAGGCGTATGTTGAAGGAATTGTTGACGAGTCGCTGAGAAATTTAGCCTATCCCTTGCCGTGGGATGAAGTGGTAGCTTATACAGGGCTTCCGGCTTTCTTAAAACCGGCAA
Source organism: Candidatus Chlorohelix allophototropha (assembly GCF_030389965.1). NCBI lineage: Bacteria > Bacillati > Chloroflexota > Chloroflexia > Candidatus Chloroheliales > Candidatus Chloroheliaceae > Candidatus Chlorohelix > Candidatus Chlorohelix allophototropha. The sequence continues at coordinate 2,370,575 of NZ_CP128399.1, read as the reverse complement.
CCGGGGGCGGTTGGAAGAATGTGTATAAGGTGCATGATTTGGACCAATTGTGGCGTTGCTACAACCAAACCGGTGAGCTTACAATGATTTTGCAAGAAGCTATTGAATTCCGCCAATATGTGCGCTGTTATGCTATCGGTCGTGATAATATTAAGGTAATGCCTTATGACCCGTCTGAGCGTAAATACATAGTTGACCCCAATTATCTTTCGAAAGAATTGCACGACCGCATTGTACGTGATTGTCAGGTATTATGCGAAGCGCTCGGTTATGATATGAACACGCTTGAGTTTGCAATTCGTGACGGCGTACCCTATGCTATTGACTTCCTGAATCCTGCGCCGGATATGGATTACTGGAGCGTAGGCGAAATCTATTTTGATTGGGTTATGGGAGCGATGACCGATCTGGTGATTGATTATGCCACTGGCAAACGCAAACCTCAACCGGTACGTTATCGCTGGGATGCACTTCTTGGTGGTAGAGTTGCTCGTGTGCAAGACTCAAAGTAATAGAACAGTTAAAAGCGGGGTAAAAATACCCCGCTCCTTCGATTGGGGGTAGAGAATGGATGCAAATCGGCAAATCAAGCAAGAAGCGGCGCGGCTTGAAGAAGCTGTAGATTATTATCACTCATTGATAACCAGCAGCCCTGAGCTTACTGCCAATAGCTGGCAACTGCTGGTGGATGGCATGCCACCCCGAAAGCTAACCTTTGGGGGTAAGCCCCTTTGCAACGTTTTACGTCCTCATTTTACCACTAGGGTTCATTTCAATTATATTCGTGAAGTGTGCAAAGCGTTGACCGGGGCAATTTCATGCCTAGGCGATGTTATGCTTGGTAGTGATAAAGCCGAAGCTGAGCGATTGCTGGAAGATGTGGGCTTGACAGAAGAAGAACATCGCTTGATGGCGTTTGATACCGGCTATAAGCGTTTGAGCGCGCACAGCCGTCTTGACAGCTTCCTGAGCGTTGATGCTGATGGTTTGACGATGCACTTTGTTGAGTATAATGCCGAATCCCCCGCAGGCGCAACCTATGAGGATGGTCTCTCGGAACTATTCACCACCTTGCCTGTGATGAAAAAATTCACCGAGAAATATCAGCTTAGCCACATCGATGTGAAGCCAAGATTGCTGGATATGTTGTTGAATAACTATCGTGAATATTTGGGAACTCGTCCGCAACGAGTGCCACAAATAGCGATAGTAGATTGGGATGATGTGCCAACCCGCACCGAGTTTGAGCTTTTGCAAGAGCATTTTGCACAGCGCGGTGTGAAAGCCATCATCTGTGACCCGCGTGAATTAACCTATACTAATGGTAAATTGCGTAAAGATGATTATGAAATAGATCTAATTTTAAAGCGGGTATTAGGAAGCGAGCTAATCGAACGGGCAGCGGAGTGCAAACCGGTTTTCAAAGCCTACGAGGATGGCGCGGTTTGCATGATTAACAGTTTCCGCTGCAAAATCTTTCATAAGAAGATGATTTTCGGGCTTTTAACTGATGAGCAAAATCATCGTTACTTTTCTTCACTCCAACTTGAACTGATTGGGAAGCATGTGCCATGGACAAGACGGGTGCGCGAAGGAAAAACCTCCTACAAAGGTGAAGAAATTGACCTGCGCGCTTTTGTTATGCACAATAGGGACAGGCTGGTTCTGAAACCGAATGACGAGTACGGTGGCAAGGGTATTACCATTGGTTGGGAGAGTGACGCTGCTTCGTGGGAAGCGGCTTTTGACGCAGCCTTGACCGAACCGTTTGTGGTGCAGGAGAAAGTTAAGGTGGCAAAAGAACTGTATCCCGTGTTGAATAATGGTGAGACTGTTTTAGCGGAACGACTGGTAGATTGTGACCCTTATATTTTTGACGGTGAAGTAGCAGGGTTGCTGACGCGCCTGTCTGCCGCATCGCTGCTAAATGTTACAGCAGGAACCGGAAGTACTGTACCAACTTTTGTTATTGAGTAATAAAATGGAGTAAAGTATGCGACGCCCTACACCTTCCTTTACATTAGGTATCGAGGAAGAGTTCCAATTGGTAGATCCTACCACACGCGAGTTAAGCCCCCGCAATGCTGAAATTATTGCGGTTGGCACTCCTATATTGGGCGACAATATCAAGCCTGAAATGTTAATGAGTTGTGTAGAAACGGTTACCCCTATCTGCAAAAACATTACAGAGGCGCGTGAGCATTTGACTCGCAATAGATATACTTTGGCAGAACTTGCTTTCAAGCATGGTCTCGCCATTGGCGCTGCCGGTACTCATCCCTTTACAAGTTGGCAGACTCAGCCAATCACTCACCATGAGCGATACCATATTTTGGAAGAAGAGTTACAGGATGTTATTCGCGAGATATTGATTTTCGGAATGCATGTGCATGTCGGTATAGAAGACCGCGACCTTGCCGTACAAATAATGAACGAATTGCGCTACTTCTTGCCTCATATATTGGCGCTTTCCACCAGTTCCCCCTTCTGGATGGGGCGCAATACCGGGCTGAAATCATTCCGGTCGGTGGTATTCGGACGTTTCCCTCGTACTGGCATACCCGAAGAATTTGAAAGTTTTGCCGCTTTTGACAGCTACGTACAAACACTGGTGGATACTCATTGTATTGATGATGGCAAGAAAATCTGGTGGGATGTTCGACCTCATCCTCAATTTACCACAATTGAAGTGCGTATCTGCGATATGCCAACCCGAATGGAAGAAACTTTGGCTTTAGCCGCGTTAATTCAAGCGGTTTGTACCAAACTTTATAAATTGCGTGAGCAAAATATCGGCTGGCGACGTTATAGCCGCGCCTTGATAATGGAAAATAAATGGCGGGCTGTGCGCTATGGTACTGAGGGGAATATGCTTGACCTTGGTAAGCAAGAAGAAGTCAGCGCGCATAATTTGTTGAATGAACTACTGGAATTTGTAGATGAAGTGGTTGACGAGTTAGGTAGCCGCAGGGAAATTGACTATGTTCGCACTCTCATTAAAGGCGGAACCAGCGCTGACCGCCAACTCGCTACTTTTCACGAAACCGGGGATTTTAAAAAGGTTGTAGATCGAATTTTGACCGAAACTATGGAAGGTCTTTAGTTTATTTCGGGCAAGGGGCTATAAGCCTCTTGTCTGTTTTATTAGCCTGCTGCGCTTTCGCCCCAACGCGCTACTGCTTCATTCAGCAATTCTCGGATATGTCCGGGTGGCACTTCACTCACTGCGCTAAAAACTCGCTTGCCTACAAGAATTTGTAAATCACCATTTGCCCCGCCAATAACATGCACTTCTTCGCTGATATAGCCGGGAGTCTTATGATTACGCTCTACAATCAGGTTCTGTAAAATGCTCTCGATACCTGCTGCGAGATTAAAAGCCGGAACAATTGCCTCATCCGCTGCGTTTTCCAACAATTCACGCGCTTCTTTGGAGAGGAAAAGTTTTTGCATCAGTTTGTTGCGTTTGAGTTCACTCCGCCCTATCGCATCTTTGGTTTTCCGCTCTAAATCAACCGAATACAGCGGACGGGCTTCATTTGGGTCATATAACGGCACAATATTTGCAGACGTTTTTTCATTGGTGTGCGAAGGTTCGGGGTTTATTTCATTACTACCAATGCGCTTGTTAGCTAGCCTTTGCGATAATGTTCCTCCTTGCATTGGCGCAGGAAGCGGGATTGACTTGCTATCAAATTGCTCAGTTGGCGACACAGGAGGCGTGTGCCTGCTCTCAATCGGTGGTGTATAAGTAGTGTAATCTACTAGCGTATTGGCGGGAGGTACAGGAGTAGTTCCTGGTTTCTCATCATCAAGCGGGATTTGTAGCGCCGCCGCCACCGGATTCGATTCGGATACCGCTGGATTTACAACGGCAGGTTGGGGCGGAATGTCAAATGATTCACTAAAACAAGTAATAGAGAACAGGTCGCTGGTGCGTCCATTTGTGCCTGACAGCTTAGAGGAAATCTCAACATGCGTATCAGGTAATAACATCTCAAACCAGCTATTCCAAAGCACCTCGATCGCAAAGCTGAATGCTTCAATACCGGAATTGGTGGCTTTACGCAGGTTATCGGTTAAGATCCAAGAAGAAACCTCAATCTCAGCCTGGTGATCGGAAAAGAGGCGAAATTCACCCTTCCACCCGCGTTCTCCATACGCTAGATTCAGGAAAGTTTTGAGAATCTCAAAAGCGTCGGCTAGGTTATCGGCTTTGCTTTTACCAACCAACGCCAGAACAGCTTTCATTTCGGTTTTGCCTAGCGCATTCCGAACTTTGCTATTTAGCTTAAGCGCCTCAGCCCCTCCCAAGACCGCAGTGGTCTTTATCAACCACTGGGCATCCTGAAAGGATATAAGCCAACGCAATAATTCTAGCTGCCGTTCTGGTTTGATTTCGTACAAGCTGAACCCCCGCTAAACGATATTGCTTCGATGCTGGAGATTTGAATCAGGGCGCACAATCATAACTGAGCAAGGAGCATGATTAATTACTTTAATAGCGACACTGCCGAGCATGCCTTCATCCCGTCGAATACTGCTATGTGCGCTGCGATGCCCCATAACAATCAGGTCGTAGCCCCCTTCCAAAGCTTCGTGCAAAATTTCATCAGCCGGGTCAATCCAGCGGAATCTTTTATGGGCACGTACCTTTTTGTCCGCTAGAATCGCAAGACCTTCATCTGCCACTTTTTCATAGTCTGCTTCGTTCATATGTGCGATAGGGGCATCTTTGCTAACTCCTCCAAAGAGCGGACCGCCTACAGTCAAAATGGTTACTTCAGCATTAAAGTGTGTAGCAATTTCAGCAGCGTGTTGTGCCGCAATTTGCGACCCAAGGCTGCCATCGTAGGCAAGCAAGATTCGCTTAATCATGCGAGTAAATACCCTTTCATGCGAAACCAATCCACCATTTCAGACACTCTGACAAGAGTGTTGTCTCCGGTGGAATCTTCTTGAAATGTTACCGGGGCTTCTTCCCCTGTAATTTCTTTATAATGTGTGCGCCAAATATCCGGTAGAAAATCCGGCAATTCAGCGTCAATCAAGGTCGCAATCATTTCAGTCCAACGTAGAGCACACGACTCTAGGTTGTAACCACCCCCGCCGAATAAAGCTAACCGCCCATTACAAATTTCTTCAGCTTGTTCGCGCAGGGAACGAATGATATGTTTATAACTGGCAGAGGAATAATTCAATTCAGTCAGAGGGTCGCCACCGTGTCCGTCCACTCCCATTTGAAGCAAGATAAATTCGGGCTTGAGGTCGTGCAGCAATTGCGGTACTAACGAATCCCAAGCTCGTATAAAACTCTGGTCACCGCTATAGGGTGGCATGGGCATGTTGAATTTAGTACCAGTAGCGATTCCGCGCCCTAATTCATGGATTGCACCTGTACCGGGGAATAGGTAGCGTCCATCTTCATGAAAATCAATGAAGATTACATTCGGGTCTTCATAGAAACCGTACATCACCCCATCACCGTGATGCGCATCTATGTCTATATAGGCTACTCTTTTTAGTTTGAACTCGCGCCGTAATAGCTGTATGCTGACTGCTAGGTCATTAAAGACACAAAAGCCAGAGGCACGTCCCGGAAAAGAGTGATGCAAACCGCCCACGATGGTAGCCCCGTAACGCGCTTGCCCCTTCATTACCGCTTCGCAAATACTCCAACTACTACCTACTACGGTTTTTGCAGCTTCAAACCCGCCTAGCATTGCGGGCGTATCGCCGCCATCCAGATACCCAAACCCACGCTTGCATGCACTCTCCACAAAATCAATATAATCCTGTGTATGGAACAAGCGCAATTCTTCGTTTGATGCTTCTCTGGTATTGAGATTTAATACATCTTCTCGTTCAGGAATGCCTAAGGCTTTGAGAAGTTCCCATGTAACTTTCCCGCGTTTTGAACCAAAAGGATGTTCCGGTCCAAAATCATAGTTGAGTAACTCCGGGCCGTACACTATGGCTAGTTTCTTTGATTGCCCTAAATTCTCATTTGTCATTATATAATACTCAGATTCTTTCGTAGCGTTCGAGATCTAGCACAAAAACAGTCGCTTTTGCAGTTTGTACTTCGGGAGGTTCTTCATTTGCGGCTTGCAGCGTAACACTTGTAAGAGTAGGGAAAGGATTTGGCACGACATTCTGATGATGAGGGTGCGCATGCCCGGCAACAATATTTAACACTTGGTTAACAGATTCTTCCGGTATTCCAACAATAATAGTGGTGTTTCCCTGACGTAGAAACCCGCCAGTGCTGGCTAATCTAGTGGCACGGTAATCTGATGATGTCAGCGCATCAATTAACTCGTCTGCATCATCATTTTGTACAATTGCTACTACAAGTTTCATTCCCATAATGGAAATCCCCTAAATATTGAACTTCCCAATCATTCTACCACTAAGTACAGGCACATTATAGGTTTAGGTAGTAATCAAGTCAACCACTAGGTATTTTATAGGCGGTTATTCTTAAATTTCAGCCGCTAGGTAGGCTTCGTCTAGTAATTCTATGATATGTGCTACCTCAATCGGTTTACCCGCCCCTTTTTCTAGCCCGGCACGTTTTACCCCCAATTTCATTTGTAGCTGGCAACCGGGGTTGGCAACGATAATACATTGGGGGCGTGCGTCCGCTACATTATTCATTTTCTCATCGAGGATTTGCATGCTCAATTCAGAATTGGTTACATTGTAAATCCCCGCGCTGCCACAGCATTTGTCGCTATCTTTCATCTCTACCAGTTCAATTCCCGGAATCGCCTTTAGCAGTGAGCGTGGCGGAGACTGGATTTTCTGTCCGTGCAATAAATGGCATGCGTCCTGATAAGTTACACGCCGATTAATACGCCCAAAATTGCGATTAAGCTCAATACTTGCCAGAAATTCGGTAATATCTTTTACCTTACTCGAAAATGCTGCGGCACGTTCTGCCATTGTCTTATCAGCTTTAAGCAATTCGCCGTATTCCTTCAGCATAGCGCCACACCCGGCAGCATTGATGATAATGGCATCGAATTTGCCGAATTTGCGCTCGCTTTCCTCGAACACCTCGATGTTGCGAATAGCCATTTCTTTGCCATATTCACGGTCTCCGTTGTGTACATGGAGTGCGCCACAGCAATTTAAGCTTTTGGGTACTACCACTTCACAGTAGTTGCGGGTCAAGACTCTGACGGTGGCTTCATTAATGCTGGCGAAAGCGATGCTCATAACGCAACCGCTGAACAGTGCCACCCGATATTTTTGCTCGGTAAGCGCGGGAACTTTCCCTTCTTCTGGCGGCTCAAACAATGGTTTGCTGATGGGCGGAAGCATTGTTTCTTCAAGCTCAGCGAGTTTACCAAGCCCTATTTTAGATAAAGCAGGTAATCGTAAGAAACCCACGGCGCGATTAATTTTTTGCAGAGATGAACGCTGGTAAAGGCGGGTGGCAAGCGCAAAATATCTTAGGTTCTTTGGTTTCGAGAATAGCTGTCGGAATACCAACCAGCGGATGATCTTTTCGCTACGGCTTTGCTTTTGAATCGTTTGTTGAGCAACTTCAGCAGAGGTTAGTTCTACCAGATGCCCGTATTTAACACCGCTAGGACAGGCGCTTTCGCAAGCGCGGCATTGTAGGCACTGGTTTAGATGTTTTTGCAGAGATTCGCTTTGCCCGGAAATACGCCCTTCCGCAAAAGCCCGCATCAGATAGAGCCTGCCGCGTGGCGACTCTGTTTCGTTGCCGGTGACTCGGTAGGTAGGGCATTGGTTCAGACATAGCCCACAATGGATACAGCGCGTCATATCATCGTAGCTGGGGGCTTCCCCTTGGGTGAAACCGGGCAAGCGTTTATCTTTCACAAGGTCAACCAGTTTTACGGTGTCCATCACTCAGTCCACTTTCTAGTAGCCGTCAAATTACCAATGGCGCGAAACAAAAACCGCGCTTAGGTTTAGATGCTATTAACGAACCTTCCGGGATTTAGAGTACGATTGGGATCGAGTTTTTTCTTGATTTCGCGCATAAGCCGCAATTCAGTACGGCTCAAGGCATTGCCCCATATATCTTTAAACTGCGCTTTGAGCGCTGGTGGCGCTTGCTCTATTATCGCTGAACCGCTATTTGATTCTGCTTTGGCAATAATCTCTTTAATAGCTTTCAAGGCTGATTCTTCCTCTTTTTCAGGATAGTTGCCCACCACATACATTATACCGTGTCCGGCATGCGCCATACACTCAACCTGAATATTATTCATCTTAGCAGATTGATGCGCTTGTCTGATAAGCATTGCCACTTGAGTAGGAACGACCCCTATCTTTATTACGAACGTATTGGGGGCGTTCACTGCTGCGCGATAGGCGAAGTCTGTGACAGGTGACCATAGCTTAGATTGGCTGTCCTCATCGTTTATACGCTCTACCTTCGCGCCGCTCAATTGCCAGACTAATTGCTGGATTTCGCGCATTTGTCTTTCCACTGCTTGTGTCGTATTTCTGACTTCAATCAGAAGGATAGTACGTGCGTCCAAGCCTAGAGCCTCTGCGCCTTTAGAATCTAACACTGTTTCAGCGGTAGGAAAAATGCCTTTATCAATAATGCGTAAAGCGGCTTCACAAGCCTCATGCTCCGCGCTAAAAGGAATTAGGGCAGTGGCACGCGCTTTCGGTAAGGGCAATAGTTTGAGATTCAATTCTAAGAGCATTGCCAGCGTACCCATAGAACCTATCATCAATTTCATCATATCAAACCCGGCAACGTTCTTGACCACGCGCCCGCCACCCTTGGCGAGTGTGCCATCTGCCAGCGCAAAACGCACCCCTATAAGCCAATCTCGCGCCGCGCCGTACTGGAGGCGGGTAGGTCCGCTGCTGTTGCTGGCAATTGCGCCCCCTACAGTGGCGTTGGCGGAAAGAGGCGAGGCGATTGGCAGAAATTGCCCGTGCTTTGCCAATTCACTTTGCACTTGCGCTAGGTTTGCGCCTGCTTGCACGCATAGAGTCAGGTCGGCAGGCTCATATTCAAGGATTTGATTAAGCTTGTGGGTTGAGATTACAAGGTCAAGCCCTTCTATAGAATTGCCGATTCTTTGCTTTGTGCCGCCGCCTCGAATTGAGACTTTCTTACCAGTTGAGTCGGCTTCCCTGAGAAGATTGCAGGCTTCTTCATTAGTGGTAGGGTAGGCAACCGCTTTCGGTATTTGCCCATCCACTGCCAATTCTTCCAGTTTTTCTTTGTGTGCTTCCGGCGAGTTTTTTATCTCTGTCGGGCGAGTTTTCTTTTTATTTCCGGTTGCTTTCATGAATCACCCTTAAATCCAAGCTTCTTCCATACCCGGTTTTGATTTCAGTATGCGCATTTTCAAGCTAACTTCGCCGCAACTCTGGCGAGTGGGAAAGACTTTCCAGGGATTGGCGGTATCATTCGGGTTGAAAACATCTTTGACCTTGCGCATTGTCTCAAGGTCAGCTTCGCTGAATATCCAAGTCATATACTCTTGCTTTTCAGTTCCGATGCCATGTTCCCCGGTAATGGTTCCGCCTACATCCACGCAAAGTTTCAGGATTTTCTCACCTGCTTCAATGACCCTTTCGATAACGCCCGGTTCTCGCGCATCGAAAAGCAGGCTCGGATGCAAGTTGCCGTCTCCGGCATGGAATATATTTGCCACTACTAGATTGTATTCGCGCCCAATCTCCATCACCTTGTGCATAACTTCAGGTAATTTGGTACGCGGCACAACTCCATCATGTAGGTAGAAATTAGGCGCAACCTGTCCAAGCGCACCGGCGGCGCTTTTGCGCCCCTTCCATAACTTCTGTCGTTCTTCCTCGCTGGTGGCGTATTTTACGTCAAACGCACCGGTGCGGCGACAAATATCTATTATGGTATCCTGTAAATCCCCTAATTCTTCTTTGAGTCCGTCTATCTCAATTAGTAGAACTGCCCCGGCATCGGGTGGGTATCCGGCGTTCATGGCGCGTTCTATCATCTCAATCATCACCTTATCCAGCATTTCCAACGCGGCAGGCACTATGCCTGCGCCGATGACCTGCGCCACTGCTTCACAGGCTTCATCAATTGTATGGAAAAGGGCGAGGAAGGTTTGTACCGCTTCCGGTATCTTCATAATTTTGACGGTCGCCTCGGTTACAATGCCGAGCGTACCTTCGCTACCCACAATGAAGCCGGTCAGGTCGTAGCCGGGACGGTCAGGGGCAGCCCCACCCGTTTTTACTACCTCGCCACCGGGCAGAACAAGCTCAAGCCCTAATATATGATTGGTGGTAGAGCCATGCGCGAGGCAATGCGGACCGCCGGCGTTAAGCGCGATATTGCCGCCGATAGTGCTGGCGCGTTGGCTGGCAGGGTCTGGCGCAAAAAAATAGCCGGTGCTGGCAATTTCGTTGCTCAGGTCAAAATTGACCATGCCGGGTTCAACTACCGTATAGCGATTTTTAGGCTCGTGTTTTACCAGTTTCTTCATACGTGCCAGCGAAACCACTATCCCGCCTCGCACCGCAATACTGCCGCCGCTCAAGCCGGTTCCCGCTCCGCGTGGCACTACCGGAATTTTATTTTTTTCGCATAAATCCATTAGTTGGGAAATCTGGTCGGTATTGCGTGGCAAAACCACCGCTTCCGGGCGATTGCTATCAATAGAGAAGTCATATTCATACACCATAAGATCTTCTACATGGTGCAAGACACTATCTTCGCCGAAAATCTTGATAAGCTCTTTAACCAGTTGTGCTTTATCCATTGGGTTAAGAGACTCCTTCGTCAGTTTCTATTGCAGAATGAAGGTGAAGTTGTCGCCATTTTACCACAGTACCGCTTATTTTAGAAGTAAATAAAATCTCCTCTTAAATTGGGGCTTGACTTTTCCCTTTATCGGTGTAAGTATCCGTTAATGTGCAGAGCAGAGCTTAGAATAAAGGAGAATTAGCAAATGAGTTCAGACCATGTGCTTTACAGTAAGCAGGATTATATTGCGACTATTACCCTGAATCGCCCAGATCGTCTCAATGCTTTAAGCATCTCAATGTTGGATATGTTGAGTCGTTATCTGGTAGAAGCGGCGCGGGACAATGAAGTTCGGGTTGTAGTTCTAACTGGGGCAGGGCGAGGTTTTTGCGCTGGATACGACCTAAAAGACGAGGCGGACGGCAAAGGTTTGCGCTCACTGATTAAAGATAGCCCGGTTAGTATTCCCAATGATTCTCCTCCATTGGCTTTACATAATCTTGATAAACCGGTTATATGTGCCATTAACGGCGCGGCAGCAGGGTATGGGATGGATTTAACTTTAGGCTGTGACATTCGCCTAATGTCCACTACTGCAAAACTCGCGCCTGCTTTTTCCCAACTGGGTGTACTGCCGGAGAGCGGCGGCACATGGTTGTTGCCCCGTATAGTTGGTTGGGCTAAAGCCAGCGAAATATTTTTACGTGGCGCTCCTCTTTCGGCAGATGAAGCCCTTGCTATTGGTCTGGTCAACCGGGTGATTGAACCGGATAATTTGTTGGAAGAGAGCTATAGTCTTGCTGCTGAGATTGCTTCTAACGCGCCCTTGTCTATACAGGCTACCAAACGCGCTATGCGTTTAGGGCTTGATCAAACCTTTGAGAGTAATGTCCAATATGTTTATGCCGTATTGGTACAGCTTTTCCAGAGCAAGGATTTTGAGGAGGGCGCCCGCGCCTTTATGGAAAAGCGCAAACCACGTTTTGAGGGAAGATAGCGAATATCCTTGCTTCTAACAGGCTTTTCAGGGTTTTAAAATCTCGTGTAATGCTCGTTCCAAAAGTGATGGTGTAAAGGGTTTGCAGATTGCACCATCGAAACCGTATTCTCGGTAATACGTCATTATTGGGTCATTAATATAATCCGTAACTCCAAGAGATTTTATATTTGGGTCGAGCTTATGCACGATTTCGATTAAATTTTTAGCTCTGTTGCTTCCTGAACCACCTAATTCGAGTATGACCGCATTAAAGGGTTGCTCAGTTTGGATAGCTTGAATTGCGGCTTCACTTGTTTCAACTGTTTCTATTTCATAACCTATCTTAATGAGCAACTTACTCACTATAGTTCTGGTACTTTCTTCCTCATCTACAAACAGAATTCGCCGCAAGCGAATAGGTGATGTGCTTAAAGTGCTGAGCTTTCCGGTACCGGGTCTAATGAAAGCCGGAAGATATAGGGAAACGATTGTACCTTTGCCTTCTTCACTTTCTATCGCAATTTGCCCATCATGTTTTCTCATGATCGAGTAACATATGGATAAACCCAATCCACTACCCGCAATTTTGGTAGTAAAATAAGGGTCAAAAATCATCGACATGTTATCAGCAGGAATACCCACACCCTGATCACGAATTGTAAGAAGCACATATTTGCCACTGCTTAGCGTGGGAATCTGTTCTGCTTCGAGGATTATGTTTGTGGTACGGACATTCAGCACTCCCCCATTTGGCATGGCATCGAGCGCATTTTGCACCAAGTTTTGAATTACTTGGCTAAATTGTCCCTGATCAACCATAGTATTCCAGGTATCATCACTTAAATCAAACTCGGCGTGAGATTTAGTGCTTTGTAGCATAAACTGAACTGTGCCTTTAACCACATCCTGGATTCTGATTGATTGTTTGTGAGGTGAACCCCCTTTGGCAAAGGTAACCAAACGTTGTGCCATATCTTTGGCGCGGAATGAAGCCTTTTCAGCCTCTTGCAAATATTCAAAATTCGAGCTGGTTTCGTCAGTTTCCATCATTGCCAGAGAAATATTGCCGAGAATTGCTGTAAGAATATTGTTAAAATTATGAGCAATGCCCCCTGCCAGCACTCCCAGCGATTCGAGGTTACGGGCTTTTAGCCTTTCTTCGGTCAATTTCTTTTTATCGGTAATATCGAGAAAAGCCAGCACCGTTCCTAGAAAATCCCCCTTTTTGTTGAGCAACGGAGCGCCCTGATAGGAAATATAACGTGTATTTCCATTTCGGGCTACTAATATATAGTGTTCGTTTTCTTGTTGAACACTTTCTCCATTCAGCAATTGTTGTAATAATTGGCTTTCTAAATGTTCTCCCGTTCTGCTGTTTACCATTTGGATAACCTTATCCAACGGTTGCCCAACCGCTTCCTCCTGTAACCAATCGGTCATATTCTCGGCAGCCTGATTAAATATCTCAATTTTACCTTCTCTGTTGGCTACCACAACCCCATCCCGAATCGAGCGCAGAGTAATATCAAGGCGTTCTTTCTCATTTTGCAGCGCTTCCTCTGCCTTTACTCGCTCAGTAATATCAACAGCAATTTCTCCAATAACTTTCTCACCGTTTGAATCGGGAATAGGGAAAAGATGTACTAAGGCTGTACCAATGCAACCATCAGGCTTGACGAAAGTTTCAAATATTTCTTTTGGGACTCCAGTTTCCAGCACTTGTCTTATAGGCTTTATATATTGGTCGGCATATTCAGGTGGGAAGATTTCAAACGCGCTATGACCAATTAGTTTTTCTAGTTCAATTCCGGTCATTAGCTTGTACGCATTGTTCACATATTGAATATCGCCGTTATAATCTACGATCATTGCAGAAGTAGAGCTGTTTTCCATAAATGCCTGGAACCGAATTTCACTACGATGCAAGGCTTCTTCCAGCTTTTTGCGCTCGGTAATATCCAGCGCCATTCCCAGAAAATAAGCTTGTTCCTTTATTTTAATTTCACTGAACGATACCAACACATCACGTAATTCGCCGTTTTTAGTTCTGAATTTTGTTTCAAAATTATTAACTGTGCCGAATTTTTCCAGTTCACTATACACCGTGTTCCGTTCAGTACTATCCCAAATACCAAGTTCGGTGCTGGTATGCCCTATTGTCTCTTCACGGGTATACCCGGTGGCTTTTAACCACTTATCGTTTGCCTCTGAAATTCTGCCATCTGTGCCATTAGCGATTGTAATTAAGACCGGAGCATTGTGGAATATTTCGAAAAATCTTTCTTTAGATTGTTGCAAAGTCTCTTGAGCTTTTTTCAATTCCGTAACATCATAGAATGATGTGATAAGATATTCCTTGCCATTAATAACTTCTTTGCTCGTAGAGGCTATGACAATAAGCTTCTGCCCGTTTTTGTTGGTAATAATAGTTTCAAAATTTTTGTGTACCCCAAAAGATGCGACTTGCTTTAGCCATTCTTCTCTTTCAGCTAACTTGATTCCTAATACTTGGAACACACTACGTCCAATTACTTCATCTCGTCTATATTCGGTTATTTCCAGAAAACTATCATTTACATCAATATATAATCCCTCATGCAGCGTGCTGATGGAAAGCGCCATTGGAGCAGATTTGAAAGCCTTGTAAAATTGCTCTTCCCTTTCGTGTAAGGTCTGCTCGTCTCGCTTACGTTGGCTTATATCCCGAAATATCAGGCTGGCACGCGCTTCACCATTCGCAATATAAAAAATATTCGAGGTCACTTCTGCCAGAAATTTATCGCCACTTTTTCGTGTGAGTATCAATTCACTAAAGGCATAGCCATCTTTGTTACGCTTACCCAGAAACTCCTTGAAACGAGGGTCGGCAATATCTACAATATCGATTCTGCTTAATTGCAATAGCTCTTCTCTGGTATAGCCAAGAATCTTACAGGTTGCCGGGTTAACTTCCAGAATCTTTCCTTGGGTGGTTCCGAATATTAGACCATCAGGGCTATTCTCAAAAACTGTTTGGAGCATCAAAATATCTTCGCCGACATCGCGATCGAACCGCCGCAAACCCTCATTTTCTTTGGCAGGAATGGGTTCTGAAATGGTTTTGTCAGAAGTTTTTTTCAGTATAACCAGTAACCCTTCTTCCATAGGGTACATTTGAATATTTAGCCAGCTTAACAAAGGCGGATAATAGAATTGAAACTCGGAAGCCAGTTTTTTTTCTAATGCCAGTTGGAAATTGTATTTAAATTGATTATCATTTAGCACGGGAAATTCGACCCAGATATTTTTCCCCAGTAACTTTTCCTGCTTACGTTGGAGTAATTGGGCAGCAGCGACGTTCAGGTGTGTAAAATCACCATGCGAGCTAAGGACAAAGATGCTTCCGTGTATATTATTTAGAAAAGTTGCTATCGGGTTGATAGACTCACTGTGGGTCAGTGCTGGATCTTCATTGTCAATGTGCAGGTTCACTTGATCCATTTAATTTCTCTGAGTAAATTTCCCACCGCTTGCGGTGTAATCTTGCGAAGTTTGGCATCAATCTGATCAATTCTGGAGGAATACCTCGATGCTGTCTTACTTTAGCCTCACAGGATTCGTGAGAAACACTATTGCGGTTAAGTGAGGATTGGTCAACTAAATAAAAGTAGTAAGACGCAAGAAATCCCTTATAGGGTAATTTGAATCCTTCACCAGAACTATATCCTATTATAAATTGTACTTTAAGCTGTCATATATGTAAATACTTAAGCTGTGCTGGGTATGCATCAGTTTTTCGTGTTAAGAAAGTGGTCGCTAGGGAAGTAAGGGAAATGAAAAGTAAAAACGCCCCAAAACTGATATGTTCTCCGCAGCCAAAGTATTAGCGAACTTTAAACCTTGTTCTTTATTATGACACATCAAAAACAAACTCGCGGTCTGTGGAATTGCCATAGAATAGGGTGAAATCGTGGATAGTGAAATCGTCATCGAAGTTATAGCGAATCAAATCGAAATCGGCACGCAAAGCTGAATCACCGAAATCTATATCAACCGTTTCTACCTTTATAAAATCACGCTTCACCGTTATTACCCGATAGCCTTCTGTTTCTAAGGGAGCACCCGCCTGCACATGATACCAGCCGTTTGCATCTGGTCCAAAAATGCTATTACTATGGTTGTGCCCGCAGAAGTAGAAGGCGGGTTTACGTTGCACCTGTGCCAAAACTTGCTGGACTTCCGAACTATTCAAAATACTCAACATAGGCTTCTCGCTACGATGTGTGGTATTGGTGATGGGGTGGTGTGCCATAACCGCCAGATAGCGGGGTGAGAGCGCAGCATTGAATTGTGCGATTTCATTTTTTAGCCATGTCAATTGCCGGAGGTGTATAATCCCACCGTAATCGGTGTGACTTTCTTTAACACGGGCGGTATCTAACAACACAAAGCGCACATCACCCAACGTGAAAGCCGTGTACAACCCATCCTCACCGACCGAACGCATGCCACCCAAAAAATAGGGGGCTAACTCAGCCTTTTCTAGGCTATCAGCATCGTGGTTTCCCACTAACCTTACTAATTTCAACCCCGCATATGTCTCAATTTTGTCCTGATTCTGCAACTCGGCATAGCTGCCATGTTGGGTAACATCCCCGATCGCGAAAACTATATCAGCCTGATGTGCCGCTACCTGACCAAAAAAGGCATTAAAAAAGCGGTCACGGGCGGCTGCTACTTCTGGTTTACTATATGTGGCATAGTGCAAATCACCCAAAATAATAAAGCGCATATTGCATCCTTTTGCAAAGTATCTAAAATGAATGGACAGATTTCACGCTACCGGGTATTTTCGCCGCTGGAAGGTTTTTGGTATCACTTTCGCAGTTATTTTCTTTCAAGGCTTGATAATCCACCTAAACCCTAGCTCCCGACTGGTGCATTCCAACCTATCTCAAAAGTTTTCTTTACCAGCGTAGAATCCGGTATAAAGCCCATATACGGCACAGGCATTATATGGTTAGAGCGCGGTTTAAACACAAACCCCGGTATTGAGGGTAGTTCATAGGATTGGTCAATAATCTGTAAAGTCAAGGGCAAATTCTTTTTCACCTTCAACACCAATTCAATTCCGGCTTCAGGCGGGTTGGCAAAGCGCAAACCCCAACGTGAAATCGGTTTTACTTGTATTGTCTCAACTAGCTGAATCCCGTTTACGCTAGATTCCAGTATTGATGGATTGGTAATGTATAGGTTCATAACAGGGGCATTCCGTTGAGAACGAATACAGAGCCGAATAGCCACTAAATCATCTTCAATGGTTTTTCCCAACACCTCACAAAGAGGGGCTTGCAAAGCTACTGCCGGAGCTTGGCTCAGTAGTACCTTACGTCCGATTTGGGAGGGGGCAGAAAAATAATCCGGAAAGGTATCAAGGTTATAACCTTGTCCAAAAAACTGGTCAGTCCATTCATCCGGTTGAGCATCGGTGCTACCCCAAACCGCCTGCCCCGTATCAGCGTTCATTACATAAAAGATATTATCGGGTTTGCGCCGTTGTTGGTTGAAAGAAGCGCTCATACTACCGATCACCAGAAAAACCGCACAGCCAACAAATAGAATACCAGAAACAATCCAGCCATTGGAATCAGCTAAAAGAATTGAAAATGGCGCAAGCAACCCGGTAATAAATACTACCGGAATCACCGTCACAAACATCAGCCGGATACCCAACGCCTCAAACATTAATGCTATTGTTGCGGGTAGAATTAGTAGGGTGGGAATGACACTTATACCATAAAGCGCAAGGTAAAACTGCGGGTCAAAGGCAAAATTGCGCAGGGCAAAAATAAGACCAAACCCAGCCAGATTGCTTAATATGGGCAAAGCAAATACATATCCCGCGCTAGGTACGACAAGATTCATAACTATAGAAGCGATAACCCAACCTGATAATACACCAAAACAAAGATTTGTAGCCCCGATACTGCTAGAAAACCATCCATTTGCCAAATTGGTCAGCGCAACCGCCAGCAGCACAAAAGCTAAATAATAATGGTGGCTATTATAGGTATCGCCAAAACGTAATATCCGATACTGTGGATGCAGTAGCTTAAGCGTTTCCCAGCCAAGCCATGTAACAACCGATACCGCCAATACAGTTAGCAAAAATAGAATTAATCCCCACAACAGACCCGGAAAAGATAATAATTTAAGGTTAAATCCAGCGTAAACAGTGGCAGCTAATCCCGCGCCCCCTAATAGCGCGATAGGTGTATTCCACGAGGAAGGATAATGAATCAATAAAGAGCGGAAAAGGTTGAAATAAGTTGCGTTGGTGCGTTTGGAATTTTCCAGTTTTATATTACCAAAATGCTTGAGTAAGCTTAGCGCATAACTGCCCGCATGCTGCAAAAGACGCTCGTCACAATTTTCTAGGTTATCAAGCATGGTATGGTACTGGCATAGGTTGCCGATACAAGCGAAGCTCAAACCCATCCACCCGGCTTTTTTGAAAACATCAAAGTCGGTATGTGTAGGTAAACGCTCTGATATTTCATATGAGAAGGAGGAAGCCACCGGAAATGGCACAGCTTTGGCAAATTCCCGAATGAGCGTGCCGTTGTCATTGCTGGTTTCATA
The DNA here is from genome assembly GCF_030389965.1 of Candidatus Chlorohelix allophototropha. Taxonomy (NCBI): domain Bacteria; kingdom Bacillati; phylum Chloroflexota; class Chloroflexia; order Candidatus Chloroheliales; family Candidatus Chloroheliaceae; genus Candidatus Chlorohelix; species Candidatus Chlorohelix allophototropha. The sequence continues at coordinate 2,352,234 of NZ_CP128399.1, read as the reverse complement.
CATCAAAAGTGGTCCGCGTGTGCCTCTGGCATCAAAATTTAATACCAGCCCGATCTGTTTAGCCCAAGGATGGCTATCCACAAAAGCTTGCGCTCCCAAAAGCCCGGCTTCTTCACCATCGGTAAACAGAAATACAATATCATTATGTAACGCTGGTTGTTTTTGTAAAGCTCTTGCCGTTTCCAATAGCGTTGCCACTGCCACACCATTATCGGTTGTGCCGGGACTATGGGGAACCGTATCATAGTGCGCCGAAATCAATATCTTTGTTAAGGGATTTTCGCCCGGTAAACGCCCCATTATATTACGGACTCTGCCACAACCACGCGAATCATTAACTGCAGTAGTTTCCTGAACCTGACAATCCAAACCGAGTTTTTGTAATTCCAGCAGTAAATAATCTCCAACCCGGCAATGTTCTGGGCTTCCGCTAGGGTGAGGCTCGCGTCCAATAGCTTGCAGATGTTGCATGGCACGTTCTGAGGAAAATAGATCGAGGGGTGCAGTGGCAGGAACAGGCTTCGGCATTTTTAGCAAGTACAAACCCAACGAAAGTGATACACCTAATGCCAGCAAAAACAGAAAGAAAAAAATAGGATTTAAATCGGTAAGAGTAAATAATTCCATAACGCAACTTTATTTAGGTTGAATTTAGATGCCGCCAGATTCGGGTTCTTCGACCCCATATACCCTTACAGTTCGGGACAACCAGAACCAATTGCCGTTAAGCAGCAGTAAGGCACGTACCCGGTATTGGTGCGAAATCGGAGGATTTCCATCGAGCGTTAGCGTTACCTGTGTTTTGAAACTATTACCCCTTGCTACCAGCGCAGTAAATATTTCCGGATTGGCTGTTACCCCATGACCGCTACGATCCATCAAAATTGCGCCAGCGCCAAGACAATCAACCTCACCGAGGGAATTATCAATTTCAAGCTCAATTATGGCGCTACCGGGTCTGATAACCTGTGGTACTGGCATATTAAGCTGAGGATAGCCCTGCACTAATGGAAGGTCTTGCACTATATCGCAACGCTTGCATTCAATTTCCTGTCGCACTTGACCACTAACCGGACCCGATTGGTAAGTGCGTACAATCGTTGGAGCTAAGCCACAATGCGGACAAGGTGTAGCTACTTGTTCCGGCATATAGTTATAAGCCTCCCAAAGGCTAAAGGGCCACAGGCTTTTCGGAGCAGATTTGAGCATAACCTGTACCGCGCTGGCATGCGCGCTTATCCATTCTAATTGAGCTTGCCTAAGCATGCTCTGCAAATGCTCAGGAGAAGAAGCCAATGCACCACCTTTAATTTTATCCAGCAAGCGGGCGGTCTCGATTATTGTTTCGGCGGCTTGTAGTAAGGGTAGTTTTGCTTCTTCAAGCGGAGACTTCCAACTTGTAAAAGTCAAGGGCAGTTGGGTGGCGGCTTCCAACAAACCTTTAGGAAGGGAAGGGCATGGTATGCGCTCAAGGATAAGCATAGTGTTTGCACCGAGAGGCGCATTGAATGTGACCCATGCTTCCGCCTCTTCTCCAAATTGGTAGAAACGGCAGCTATTGACTTCAACCTCTTTTTGGGGCGACCACGCAAAAGTTAGCAAATTATCACCGGGGTGCGGCGGAAACTGTATTCGCACAAAAGGCTCTTGCAACGGTGGTAAGCCCGCAACCCAGCTAAAACCGCCGGGATGTCGGGACGGTAATGGCTGTAAATTGGAAAACTCATACGCCCAACCCGACCAACGCGCTGCGCCTGCCGGAATATCAGGGTCTCCCATCAAGAAGTAAGGCGGTATAGCGTTTTCGGAGCGACGAATATGATTAAACCTAACCGTCGCATTACCCAGCGTATCGGCAGTTTGTAAAGCCCATAGACTATCCAGATAATCTATGGCGGAGTTAATAGTTACCGCATCTTCCGTGATAACAGCCGAAGGCGCGCCAGCTATCGCGTAAAAAGCCAGAGAAGGAATGCCTGTTTCCCAAGCATACGCAGCCCAATTGCCTGTGCCACAACTATCCATCACCATAACCGGAGTATTGAATTGGCGCGGGTCAAGCTGCGGGAAAGAAGGATCAGCACATTGCATGCCTATAACGCAGGATTTTACGGAACTGAAGGGGTTTTCTGCCAAGTGTCTAGCGCCGCATAGCAAGCCATCCAAGGCGCAATAGTTGCGCCCGTGACCTTTGAATAATATTGCCTCAAAAGGCTGTTTAAGGTTCTGCCAAGTCTTGCCTTCTTGATAGCTCTGGTAATCAAACAATTGCAAAGGAGTCTGACCGGATTCCTCCTCAAAACGGGGAATTGGCGTATTTAAATTTTCCTGATAATAGGTGGTAATTACCCTAGTTGTACTAGCTTGATATGCCTTAATGATTGAGGGTTGCAACACCGCTTTAGCCACCTGCATAGCAATAACCTCGGGCTGAGTACCTGTGATTATTCCGTAAGATAGAGACGATGTAAAAGGTAGCAAGTCAGGCTGGCGCATGAAATTTAGCACCTCTACCAATTGACCCGGCTCAAGTTTAGCATCACGCCATGAAGGAAAAATGAGCGTTAAGCTGGTCAGGTTTTTATCAAGCACCAGCCTGCGAAGTGTAGCAGTCCAATCAGTCCCATTTCTACAATTAACCAGCGTTTTGCCCGTAGCGAGGCAAAGGTAGCGTGCTGCCAGCATACAAGAGGGTTCTTCCCCTAACACTGCACACACCCGGTTTTCATTGCTACCGAATAGAGCTTCTTCATAATAGTTAGGTGCAGTCCATTCAGAAAAATGAAGTGTTGGCTGGTTTTGCGGGAAGCCTTTCAGGCGTTTAGCATCATTCGCTAGCACTGGTACAAACTGTAGGGCAGCCGCTTTGTTCGCAAGGCTGGAAATTACCAGTTCATACGCCGCTATATCAGGACATAATATTAGCAGGGGGTTGGTTATTTGCGACATTAGCATGTAATTTGAGGAGGGAAGGTCTAAAAGTAAATAAGCCTGTGTGGGTTATACAGCCTAAACTTGCGATAACTCTTTGCAGGCGCTAAAAGTAATGAAATTCCACCCTATATGAAGGGTGGAAATCCTCAAAAAAGTTCTTAACTAGGAAAAATACCCGCGTAAACTGGCTTACCAGCACATGTGCAGTTTGGTATTAGCAATTTGCTGAAGTATGCCTGAGTTCAAGCCGGGAAATTTGGAGCCTAACGACAAAACAGCCCCCTGATATTGTGAGAAACTGGTGCCACCTGCTACACTATCCAGTTCATCCAAGCTCATTTCAGCAGAACCTGCTGATACTTTTCCAGTACTAGGATCGTAAAGGTCTGCTACATGCTCCAAAATTTTTCTGTCGAGTTGTGGGTTGGCATCAGCCAGAGATAAAATTGCTTTCTTATAATCGTTTTGATTAGCCATATCTAAAAACCTCCAATATGGGCGAGTATTAGATTACCCAAGTATAAGTTTCCGGTTTCGGTAAGAAACAGTCCAGTATGAGTGATACGCGCGGGAAAGGTTAAACGTTGTGATATTTCTAACAGGTACAGAACCCTTAGACATGGGCAAACCTGTTCTTAAAATTATACTTGGCTCTATATTGACTGTCAACATTGTGCCTTTTTATTCATATAGGGCTGATCGTATTATGTTGTACTGTTTCATCAAAACCTCGTACAATAGTGACCATTTGTGGAGTAACCAATACGTTAAACACACCGATGTACTTGACTCTCCAGAGTAACGTTGAATATTCCTGAATTATAATCACAAAATCATTTAACCATACCAGTTGCAATTATTGGAGAAATGTAATGAAAAATGAGCCAACCAGAGGTTATCTACTTTCTCCTCAACAGCGTTATCTTTGGGCTTTACAAAAAAACAAGCGGATATTTACAGCACAGGGAATTGTTAGGTGGGAAAGCAGAATTGACCCTGATATTTTAATAAAAGCGTTGGATTTGCTGGTAGCACAGCATGAGATACTTAGAACAGTTTTCCGTCCTGTGCCGGAATTGCGCCTTCCAGTTCAGGTTATTCTCCCAAACCTTGCCCCACTCTTTCGACTAGAAGATTTCACCGCATTGAGTTTAGAAAACCAAAACGTTGCGCTTACAAAGCTTTGTGATACAGAGAAGAACGCTTCTTTCGATCTGGAAAATGGTACTTTATGCCGTTTTGTGCTGGTACAACTGAACCCGGAAGCTTTTAGCTTGCTTGTAACCCTCCCCGCCCTATGTGCAGATTATCGTTCTTTATGGAATATTTTTGAAGAAATTGCGCAGCATTATGAGACTATTGCGAGAAACCAATCCGCTCCTGAAGAAACGATTCAGTATGTGCAGTTTTCAGAGTGGCAAAACGCCTTACTAGAAGAGCCTGAAAAAGAAGAAGCCGATAATTTTTGGAAGAAACAATTTACCGAATCGCCTGTTAAAGCAAAGCTTCCTTTGGAATTTAACCAGCCTGAGCAAATTAATTTTGAGTCTGCATGCCTTTCTGCTGAGTTGGCGCAAGAGTTGGCAACAAAAATTGCTGAGTTAGCCCACTTATCCAGCTTATCCCTCTCGGATTTGCTATTTACTGCTTGGCAAACGCTATTAGGACGCTTAACCCAGAGTGAGCAAGGCGTTAGCGGTTATGAATATAATGGGCGAGTTTATGATGAATTAGAACCTTTAGTTGGGCTGGTAGCCCGGACAATTCCCATCAAAGATGTCTTTCAGGCTACGACACCTTTTAGGGTGCGCTGCAAAGATATTTCTGAACAGGTGAAGCAGTGTATACGTTGGCAAGAATATTTTAGCCCTGAACAATTTACCGATGAAACAGCGCAAATTCCTTTTATTTTCTCTTTTGAGGAAGTACCTGACTTACGGGAACAGGCTTTTAGCGATTTTTCAGGGCATAGTTATATTGCTAAATTTAAGCTCAAACTTCAGTGTGTAGTGCAAAATAATAGGGTAATGCTGCAATGGCATTATAATTCGTCTGATTTTGAAGCCGCCGAAATAGCCAGAATAGCAGCACAGTTTAATACCCTGCTGGCAAATATTGTAGAATCGCCGGAGTTACCGCTGAGTGAGTTAGAGCTTATTAGCGACACCGAATGTAAACGCATCACCTTAGAATGGAATGAAACAAAAACCAGCTTTTCATCCGAAAGCAGTATCATTGCTTTATTTGAAGCGCAAGTTCTACAAGCCCCCCAGTCATTTGCAACCGTCTTTGAGAGCGAACGGCTCACCTATAGCCAGCTAAATAGGCGCGTTAACAAATTGGCGCGATATTTACGCCGTTTGGGGGTTGGTCAAGAAACCGTTGTGGGTATTTGTGTGGAACGTTCGACAGAGATGATAGTGGGATTGCTGGCTATACTAAAAGCTGGAGGAACTTACCTACCACTCGACCCGCGTTTTCCACCTGACCGGATAAATTACATGCTTGATAATACCGGGGTTACGCTGGTATTAACCCAACAAACCTTAGCTGAGAATCTTGGATTTGATAACCGAAAGCTTGTTTGTCTAGATACACAGCACAAACTCTGGGAAATGGAGGATGCCGAGAACCCGGTTTATGAGGTGCTGCCGGAAAATGCGGCTTATGTAATTTACACTTCCGGTTCAACCGGAAAGCCCAAAGGGGTGGTGGTAGAGCATCGCCAGCTTTTGAATTATTGTCTAAGTATCCAGAAACAGCTTGCTTTGCCAGCAGGCGCGAATTATGCCACCGTTTCAACTATCGCTGCCGACTTGGGAAACACTGTGATTTTCCCGTCACTTTGCGGAGGCGGTTGCCTGCATATCATTTCGTGGGATTTGATGTTTGACTCGGCTGCCTTGGCGGGTTACTTTCAACACAACCAGATAGATTGCCTGAAAATTGTGCCGTCTCATCTCATAACTTTGCTAAAAATGGGCAATCCTGCAAACTTACTTCCAGCACGTTACCTGATATTGGGAGGCGAAAGCTGGAATTGGGAATTTTGCCGTCAATTGCAAACGCTCAAACCTGAATGTACCGTGATAAATCACTATGGTCCTACTGAAACCACCGTTGGGGTGTTAACCTATCGATTTGAAAAATCTGACGGAATTCCTTACGCTGCCACGCCACCGTTAGGACGACCAATTGATAATCTGCGAGTTTATATACTTGATTCACAATTTAGAGTTGTCCCGATTGGTCTACCCGGTGAGGTATTTATCGGAGGGGCAGGGGTGGCAAGAGGTTATCTGAACCAACCTGCTGCAACCGCTGAAAAGTTCCTGCCAGATTCTTACAACCCTGAATTAGGTTCACGCATGTACCGAACCGGAGACCTTGCCCGATTCTTGCCGGATGGAGCGGTAGAATTTCTGGGTAGGTTGGATAACCAAATCAAAATGCGGGGCTATCGGGTGGAGTTGGGTGAAATCGAGCAGGCATTACGCCAATTGCCCGGTATAGATACTGCGTTGGTTTTACCACAACCTGACCAACTTGGTGAATTGCGTCTAATCGCTTACATGCTGGCAGAACGTGAGTATTTGGCGAAATATGCTCAGTCGCTTTATGCCCAACAACTGGAAGAATGGAAACAGGTCTTTAATGAAACGCACCGCCAGATTGAAGTCAGAGCGGATGCAACTTTCAATCCTTTCGGTTGGAACAGTAGCTATACCGGAGAGCCGATGCCGGAAGAAGAAATCCACGAACAGGTGAACTATATTGTTCAAAACGTGTTGGAATTAAAGCCCTCACGGGTGCTGGAAATAGGTTGCGGTACGGGTTTATTATTATTACCGATTGCGCCACATTGTGAAGAATATTGGGGTACTGATTTTTCATCGGAAATTTTGGGGTACACCCGCAAAGCGCTGGCAAGTACGGATATTAAACCGGAACGAGTTAAATTGCTGGAACGTGCCGCCGAAGATTTAGAAGATTTGCCAGCACAACACTTCGATTTGGTAATTCTGAACTCGGTTATTCAGTATTTTCCCGGCGTGGATTATCTGCTACAAGTTCTGCAAAAAACGACCCGCTTGGTAAAAAATGGTGGGTATATACTGATAGGCGATGTGCGCAATCTAGCTTTGTTGGAAGCATTTCACGCCTCAGTTCAATTGCAAAAAGCTCAACCAGACCTGCGACTGGAACAACTAGCACAACTGGTTAAACAACAATTAGAGCGGGAAAGCGAGCTTATTCTTGAACCTTCCTTTTTCTATGCCCTTCCCCAATACATCCCCGAACTGAGCGGGGTTGAGATTAGTTTGAAGAAAGGTTATTTTCAGAACGAGCTTAACAAGTTTCGCTATGACGTATTCCTTCGTGTCAACGGTGAGCCTATACTAGAAACCGTCTTAACATGGCATAACTGGACGGATGAACACCTAACCTCGGATAATCTGCGCTCTTTATTGGCACAAGCAAAAGAGGCAATCGGCTTTAACCATATTCCCAATGGCAGGGTACTAGCGGATTATCGCCTGACAACTATGCTGAAATACTCTAGCGAATCTGAAACAATAGAGAACTTGCGAAAACAATTAGCACAGGCTGAAAAGAAAGGGGTTGACCCTGAACATGTACTCTCTATCGGCAAAGAATTTTCACGCCCGGTTTTGTTAAGCTGGTCAGAAAAACCGGATTGTTTTGACGCGGTATTTTTTGAGCCAGAATCTTACTCAACACGCTCGGTTAAGGGGCAACAACGCCCTGTTTCGGTCACTCTATTGGAAAAGTTTGCTAACTCACCGATTCAGCCAAAATTGCTGCGCGAATGGTTGCCCAAATTGCGGGCTAGTTTGGGCGAACTGCTGCCGGATTATATGCTCCCTTCAAATTATGTTTTATTGCGCGAGTTTCCTTTGACTCAAAACGGCAAGATTGATTATGAGGCATTGCCTGAACCCGACCTTTCACGCCCTGAAAGTGAGCGACCTTTTGTAGCGCCCCGCAACGCCGTTGAAGAAGTGGTAGCTTCAATTTGGAGCGAGATACTGCGCTTTGAAAGAATCGGGGTCAACGACAATTTCTTTGAATTGGGCGGGCATTCTCTATTGGCAACTCAGGTTGTATCCCGGTTGGGCAGCATCTTTCAAGTAAGGATGCCGCTGCGTTCATTTTTTGAAATGCCCACTGTGGCAGGGATTGCGCGGAGTCTGCTTACTATGGAGCAAAGTTCCGGTCAAATCCAAAAGATTGCTGAAATCTGGCAACGAATCAATAAAATGTCGGGGGAAGAAGTGCAGGAGTTGTTGCAGCAATACACGGTTCCCGATAAATGAGATTGTAGTGACATAAGGAGAGAACCCCTCTACTGTAAGCAGCAGTAGAGGGGTTTCTTGTCAGCTTCGCTCAATGTGAAGTTTCAGGAAGTGAGTAGCACAGGAAATACAGGGGTCATAATTGCGAATTGCCTGTTCACATCTGAGAGTAAGTTCATCTGTAGGCATGTTCATATTTTTGGTTACAAACTTCAGCAAATCATCCTCGATAATTTTCTGATTTTGTGAGGTAGGCGGTACAATTTTAGCTTCGGTAATCAACCCCTCCTTGTCAACATTGTAGCGGTGATAGAGGATACCGCGAGGCGCTTCGGTACAACCACAACCGCTGGATAAACGCGGTTCAACCTCGATAGCAGGCGCATCCGGTTCTTCATATTGTGCAATTAAGCGTAACGCCTCATCACAAGCGTAAAGTGTTTCTACCGCACGCACTATAATGCTCTTGAAGGGATTGTTGCAGGTGGTTTCAAGCCCTGCTGCAAGGGCGGTTTCCTGCGCAAGCGGGGAAAGTTTGTCAAAATTTAGATTGTAACGTGCCAATGGTCCCACAAAGTAAGGTCTGCTACCGATCAAGCGCGAATGTAGCGCGTTAGAATGCTTGACATGCTCTTCTCTAAAGTGGGTTTCGTACTCGGAAATCGCTATATCCAGACCGTTATTCGAGACAAGCCTTCCTTCATTGTAGGGATATTCATTGGGATGGCGTAAAGCCACATAGACGTACTCCCGTTCAAATTCGGGTATCGGTAGGGTTGCGGTAAATTTTACCGCTTGAATTGCTATTTCCCGCGCTTGTTTAAGTTTCTCTGCCAGAGGTTTTAGCTCTTTTTTGCGCGGCACTCGATAGAATCCGCCAACTTTGACGTTAATCGGATGAATCTCGCGTCCGCCTACCAGCGCGACAATTTCATTGCCGGCTTTTTTCAATTGTAATGCGCTTTTTACCAACTCGGGATAATCTTTTGAAAGCGCCAGAGAATCTGGATAGCCGAGAAAATCAGGCGCATGTAGCATAAAGACGTGTAGTGCATGGCTCTCTATCCACTCGCCACAGTAAAGCAAACGCCTTAACGCTCGCAATTGCCCTTCTACCTTGACCCCAAAAGCGTTTTCCAGAGCATGTACCGAACTCATCTGATAGGCAACCGGACAAATACCACAAATACGCGCGGTTATATCAGGCACTTCGCGGAAATCGCGCTCACGTAAGAAAGCCTCAAAGAAACGAGGAGGCTCGAATATTTGCAGTCTTACATCCTCCACCGTATTATCCTTGATTTTGACGTATAACGAGCCTTCGCCCTCTACCCGCGCCAAGTAATCAACTTTGATTGTTTTAGTGCTCATGTGACCTGCTCTCTTTTCTAAAAGCTTCGGCATAAGCGTTGAAGCTTCGGAACGCACGCACAAGTTCGGGTTTGCTCTTGCCCATTTCTGCCCATTGTGCACCTAAAGAAGCAGTATTGGGGGTTTCTTTTGGTCCGTAGCAGCCAAAGCAACTACGTTGGTAAGAAGGGCAGAGCGCATTGCATCCAGCGTGTGTGACTGGGCCCAAGCAAGGCGTTCCACTTGCGACCATCACGCATACAGTTTGCCGCATTTTGCATTCCACGCATACGCTATAAGGCGGAGTATTGGGTCTGCGCCCGTTAAGCATGGCATTTATTACTTCCAGTAACTGGTATTTATTGATTGGACAGCCCTGCAACTCAAAATCCACTCTTACATGTTGCGCGATAGGCGTTGAGCGATCCAGCGTACTTATAAAGGCAGGGTTGGCATAAACCGCGCTGGTAAATTCCTTTACATCTTTGAAGTTGCGGAGTGCTTGAATACCACCCGCGTTGGCGCAAGCTCCAATCGTAATCAGGTATTTTGAAAGGTTGCGTACTTTCTGGATGCGTTCGGCATCATGCAAAGTGGTAATCGAGCCTTCCACCAGCGATATATCATAAGGGCCCTTGAGTACGGTGCTAGAAGCTTCTGGAAAATTGGCAATTTCTACTTTATCCGCCACCGCTAGTAGCTCGTCCTCGCAATCGAGCAAACTTAGCTGACAGCCATCGCATGAGGCGAACTTCCAGATTGCCAGTTTTGGTTTTTTCTCAGGTTGCATTTCAAACCTCCCACTTCTTGAACCAGTCTTGAATCTGGTCGAATCTGAAAACGGGACCATCCTTGCACACAAAAACCGGTCCCACCTGACAATGCCCGCACAGCCCTATAGCGCACTGCATATTTCGTTCCATTGAAACGTAAATATGGTCAAGCGGCACGCCACGTTTTTCCAATTCCATAATGGTATAACGCATCATTATTTCTGGTCCGCATACCAGTGCCAAGGCATTATGCGGGTCGAATGGCACTCTGGGTATTAGAGTAGTCACTACGCCGACATCGCCCATCCAACTTCCGGTAGCGCGGTCGGTTGTTACTTCTACCGTCATATCAAAGCGACTGCGCCATTTAGCCAGTTCGCTTTTGTAAAGTACCTCTTGGGGAGTACGCGCCCCGTATAGCAGCACAAACTTACCGTAATTTGGACGATTTGTGAGAATATGGTAAATGGCTGGACGCAAGGGCGCGAGTCCAATTCCACCCGTTATAAGTACAATATCCTTGCCAATAGCTTTATCAACGGGCCAGGGCACCCCGAATGGGCCCCGCACTCCAATCGTATCACCCGGTTTCAACATTCGCATAGCATTCGTGACCGAGCCAACCGCCCGCAAAGTATGCACAAGAGTTTCGGGGTGTGCTGGGTCTCCACTGATTGAAATAGGCACTTCGCCTACCCCAAACATATAGAGCATATTGAATTGTCCGGGTTGGAAGCGAAACTCGCGATGTTCATTTACCGGTTCAAGCAGTAGTGTAAAGGTGTCATTTGTTTCTTTGCGCACCTGTTCAACTACAAAGGGAGCAGGAAGCATGGGGTTAGGTAAGGCAGATGAAATAATGGACGGGTTAGTCATTTTTCACCGTCTTTCTGATGATTTGCCGTACAAATCCAGCAATTGTAGCCGAGTAGCTTGCAACCTTTGGATGGTCAATTGCGCTACCCGGTTCATCAAGATATAACCCAAGTCATGATCTTGTTCGCAATATTCGCGCAACCACTTACCCTCTATAAAAAGCGCAATAGTATGTTCTACCGAACGGGCATCAAAATGCCAACGATAAGGCGCAAATAGCCATGACCAGCCTAGAACATCACCTTCTCGCAAGGTTTGGATGATAACCGAGCCGGTTTTGGCGCCTGCAATCTCAAGCGAGACCTTACCATGTTGGATAATATAAAATTGTTGCGCCGGGGTGTCACTTTTAAAGATAAACTCTCCCGGTTTAAATTCAGTATTGATGCAATGCTCTGCAATTAGATTGGTATTGTATTCGCCCATCCCCATAAAGAAAGGATGGTTTGCTATAACTTGCTCAAACATAATGACCTCTCCTTTCTCAGCGTGATAGCTCGCTCTGACGAATGGCACGCGCCTCTTCGGTCAGGTCTATCCCTACTGGGCACCAAGTTATGCAGCGCCCGCAACCTACACACCCGGAAGTTCCAAATTGATCGTACCAAGCGCCGAGTTTGTGAGTGAGCCATTGCCGATAACGTGAGTGTACAGAAGGACGTACCGCGCCACCTTTTATATAGGAATACTCAACGGTGAAACATGAATCCCATTTGCGCCAACGTTCCGCACCAGCGCCGTCCAAATCGGTAACATCCTCGACTCTAGAGCAAAAGCAGGTTGGACATACCATAGTACAGTTTGCGCAAGTGAGGCAGCGATTAGCTACTTCCTCCCAGCGCGAATTTTCTGTATTGCGATAGAGCAACTCTTTTAACCCTTCAGTATCAAGAGTGCGTCCCATTTGCTCTCCCGCTTGCTTTACTAGGCTGGCAGCTTTTTCAATCTCGGTGGGTGAAGAGGTTTCATGGGGAAGTTGTTGCAGAACCTTTAAGCCTGACTCTGAACCTGCCTCTGCCACAAAGTAATGCAAAGCCCCTTCACAAACTTCGGTCAATGCAATATCAAAGCCTGATTCAACCTGTGGACCGGTTTGCATAGAGCTACAAAAACATGTGCCCCCCGGTTGAGTGCAATTCACTGCTACAATAAAAAGGTTTTCGCGCTTTTTCCGATAATCGCTATCGGCATAACTGCCCTGTAAAAAAACCTTATCCTGAATCTGCATGGCGTGCAATTCGCAGGCTCGCACCCCGAGGAAGGCATATTTGGGAGGCGGTTCTGAGGATTCTTCAAAACTTGTTAGTCCGGCATCGGTTCGCCACATTTGCAGATTGGATGGAAATAAAAGGTTTTTCCAAGAATGAGGACCTACTACATAGCTGAAAAGCGTCTTATCCTCACGCTTTTTCAGCCTGTAAAATGCGTTGTTTTGCTCATCAGCCCAGCCTTCAGGAAGCTCATCGGGAGACTCAAGTTCTGCATATACAATGGCTTTATCCTGAACAGTTGGACCTACAATCTGATAACCCTGTTGCACAAGGTTTTCAAAAAGCTGTGGAAAGTGTGGGCGTTGTACCACAACTTTTTCGCTGACTTTTAATGACATAATTGCGGGTCTTTCTTTGCTTTAGCTCGCCGGGTTATTAAAATTACCGGTTTATAAGACACGATTCCTTCGTCCTTGAAAGATGTCGGGATATGCTAAAACCAAAATTTGAATGCCCCGGGTGCTGTCCAATATCCTTGCACAGTTAGCCAAATACCACAACTAATTATAGAATCGCGAGGTATACAGAATGGAAAAATAGGTAAAAATTAGGTCAAATATTTGAAAATTAGTTTATCTCAATAGGTATTCCGCAGATTCACTGAACTTGGCTATGTTTACCAGTATAATTAACATATTTCTACTCACTGTCTCATAATGAAAAGAGAGCCGTGTCAAACAATGATAGAAGCCACCGAAAGTAAAAATGCACCTTCTTTTTGTGCCTATTTGCCGCATAGGTGCTTTTGGCATAAAATGAGGCAAAAATAAACTAGAGGATAACATGGAAAGTTTGAAAGAAAACATTTTTCTGGTAGGATTCAGCGGCACAGGTAAAACCAGCGTAGGTAAATTACTTGCCCGTATGCTCGGTTACGAGTTTGTTGACACCGATCTCCAGATTGAAGCTAATACCGGAAGAAGTGTCCCTGAGATTTTTGCTACAGATGGCGAAGCGGGTTTTCGTCAGCTTGAAAGTGAAGTGCTAGAGTCGGTATGCCGCGAAGATTATCAGGTGGTATCTACCGGAGGTGGCATCGTTATTTCGGCGACCAATCGCACAAAGATGACTGCTAATGGCTATGTATTTTGCCTTGAGGCGCGCCCAGAAACAATTATGGTGCGTCTAATGCTGGCAAGTGGCGAACCCGGTTCGGTGCGTCCTTTACTTCAGGGTAGCGACTCATATTCTCGTATTACCAGCCTAAAAGCGTCCCGGCAAGCATTTTATGCCGAGTCGGATTGGACAGTGCATACCGATTTTTTGACCCCAGAAGTTGTTGCAGCAGAAGTTATACGAGCGTTAGAACTGGTAAAGCGACGCGGTGAAAAAGGCAAGGGTGGCGCGACTACTCCCGCCGGAAGAGCCGCCGCAGACGCGATGGTTTTCACTCCTCCTGCTCCGGATTCTAATCTGCTTGAAATCAAAGCCTCGAATCGCAGTTATAATGTTTTGTTTGCGCCGAATTTGTTAAAAGAGCTAGGAAGTCTTATAAAAACACATTTGCCGGGTAGCGAAAATCGCGCAGTGTTTGTAATCACCGATTCTAATGTAGCCGTACTTTACGGAGAGAAAACGCTCGACTTACTGCGCTCGGAAGGCTTTCGCCCCACTCTTTTGAGCGTGCCTTTCGGCGAGCAGTCCAAAAGCCTTGAGCGTGTAGCAGAGCTATACGAAAAATTGGCAGAAGCGCGTGCCGAACGCAAAGATATAATCGTGGCGTTGGGCGGTGGTGTAGTGGGAGATTTAGCCGGGTTTGTAGCGGCTACGTGGTTGCGCGGAGTACCCTTGGTGCAAGTTCCCACCACTTTGCTGGCAATGGTGGATAGCAGCGTGGGTGGCAAGACCGGGGTTAACCTGCCACAGGGCAAAAATCTAGTTGGCTCATTTTACCCACCGAACTTGGTTCTAACCGATGTCAATTTGCTCGATACCTTGCCAGAAAGGGAAAAGCGCAGCGGTTGGGGAGAAGTTATAAAACATGCCCTTATTCCCGGTGCAGACCCCGATGAGCATGGCGCACTGAAACGCTTGACACGACTGGAAGCGAACTTGTCCCGTTTGCAGGCTGGAGAGGCAGAAATAACTGCCGCGATTTTGCGTGAGTCGGTGGCAGTAAAGGCTGGTGTAGTGGCGCAGGACGAGCATGAGACAGGCTTGCGTATGACTCTTAACTACGGACATACTTACGCACACGGTCTTGAGTCGGCGGGTGGCTACAGCCTACTATTGCATGGCGAGGCTGTGGCGATTGGGATGCACGGGGTGGCGTTACTTGCACAACAATTAGGCTACTGCGATGCCGCTTTTGTAGAAAGGCAGCGCAATCTCCTCGAAAGCTTCGGTTTCAAGCTCAAGGCAGCCGTTGACCCGGAAAGAGCGTTGGCAGCGATGGGTCTGGATAAGAAAAGCGATGGCGGCGCAATTCGCTGGATAATTCCAGAAGGAGTTGGGCGTATCTCTATTCGCCGTGATATCCCTTTTGAGGCAGTAAGAGAAGTAATGAAAGAGTTGATTGGATAAGAAGAAAGGACGCTCCCAAGCGAGCGTCCATTTCAAGCTTTTTAATTCTGACTGAGAGCGGTTTGCACGAAGTGTTCGCTCGGCTTTCCCTCAAGGATATGCTTGAGGCGTGCGAGGCTATGTTGCAGGTAGCCATTAAGCACAGGTTCGAGCATCTGGATGGCGGTGTTGGCGAAAAACCCAATAAAAGTCTTTTTCATCGCCAATTGTAACTCCAGCGAAACACGAGTATTCCCCTCGTCCGTTTTATGCAATAGCCAGACAACCTCGCTATCATATTCTTTATCTTCGGAACACAGCCGTACTTCCTGTCCGGGTGTAAAAACCACTACTTTATAAAGGATTGACACCTTTTTACCAAAAAACGCGCCTTTGCCCCTTACATAAGTGCCGAGTCGGTAAATGCCATCAGTTGAGGGCGGGCGCGATAGGGGTTTAACCTCGAAATCCTTGATAAAATAATCGTTAGTTTTATTCCCATCGGAAAGATATTCAAAGACTTCTTCCGAGGTTCGCGCAATCTCTATGACGCTTTTCATGATTCTTTTCCTGTTTCCAATAAATTAGTGTGGTGTTGCTTAAAATTATCAAATTTGCCCCACTATTTAGGTAGTTTATACTACACTAACAGGATTTTCTCACAAAAATGGTTTTGCCGAAAGATAGGCTTGGTGAAATTTTGTTTCAGATATGTTAAAGATTTGTATAAGAATACTACGAGACTCCCACGTAGCGAATTTTAATAAGCCCGTTGCCAAGTGCGGCTACCAACAAGTTGCCATCGGCGTTGAAAGTGACCCACGCTGCGGATGAGCCGTTTTTAAAACTGGCAAGCGGCGAACCACTAGTCACATCCCATAGGCGCGTGAATTGGTCTTCCGAACCGCTTGCCAGCACCTTGCCGGAAGGGCTGAAAGCTACCGAACGCACTTCCTCAGTATGCCCTTTGAGGGTGTAGCGCAATTTTCCGGTGTCTGCTTCCCACACCAGCACATTGGCATCCTTCGAGCCACTTGCCACCAATTTGCTATCGGGGCTGAAAGTGACTGGCAAGACCCAGTTAGTATGCCCACGCAGCACCGCCACAGATTTACGGGTCGCCACGTCCCACAGGCGTACCGTGTAATCCAGCGAACCGGTAGCGATGAGCTTGCCATTGGGGCTGAATACCGCGCTTTCCAGCCAATTGGTATGTCCGTTAAGGGTGGCAAGCGCATTGCCGGATGGAATTTCCCACAGGCGCAGGGTGGTATCTTTTGAGCCGCTGGCAAGGGTTTTGCCATCCGGGCTAAAACTGACCGCTGCTACCTCATCGGTATGCCCTTTCAGAGTAGCCAATTCTTCGCCTCCGGGCAATTGCCACAATTTAATGGTTTTATCCACCGAACCGCTGGCAAGCAATTTCCCGTCCGGGCTGAAAGCAACTGCCCTTACTTCGGCGGTATGTCCTTTGAGCGTTAAAAGCTCTTTGTGGCTGGCAAAATCCCATAACTTGATAGTTTTGTCAGCCGAGGCTGAGGCAAGGGTTTTGCCATCCGGACTCAACACCGCTTGCCATAGTCCCCCGCTATGCCCTTGCAAGGTGGCTACTTCTTCGCCGAAACGATAGGCGGGTGTAGGCGAAGGTAACGGCGTAGGCGTGAAAGTTGGAGTAGCGGTTGGCGGTATGGTGGTGGGCGTGGGTATAGGGGTGGAACTTGGCACAATCGTTGCAATAGGTACAGCCGTAGCGGTAGATGCAATGGTTGTGGGGATAGCAGTGGAAGTATCGCCGCAACCAGCCAGTAGCATAAGCGTGGCAAGTACCGAAAGAAGGGTTAGCGAAAAACGTCTGGTCATTCTTGTTCTCAATCTGTGGTAAAAGCAGCAAAATGTCGAAAATACCGCTTTAGATGAAACCGCTTTTACCAAATTTTGTCAAGCCGCCTCAAGCGCGAGGCGCATCCACATACGCCTGAAACCACAACTCCAGCGTCAATGCCAGCCACAGCTTGACTCCATGTCGGGGGAAAGTAATATCACGATAATCCAGCCAATCTTTTAATAATTTCTGGTTCAGGATACCGCGTTCACGGGCGCGTTTGCCGAGGAGTGTTTCTTTTGCCAGCTTTCGTAAGGGTTTTCTGAACCACGCTTGTACCGGAACCATCATGCCGCTTTTAGGACGATTGATAATTTCACGAGGGAGAATATCTTCCACCGCTTTTTTCAGGACATATTTTTCGACATTGCCGTATTGCTTCCAGCGCGGCGGGATACAGAAACTATAATCCACAATACGCCTATCGAACATAGGAGAACGCGCCTCTATCCCATGCGCAGCGGTCATGCGGTCAACCTTGTGGAGAATGTGATGCGCCCCTTTGAGACGAACATTAACCAGCATCAAGCGGTTGAGATAGTGCTGCATACCGCTACGTTCATCCAAATAAGGCGCGACCAGTTCTTCAAGCGGCGGCAGCTTTTCCAGCCTATTCAGCGTGGCGGGTGTTAGAAGTTGGGGCAAGTCGTCGTAGCATTTCTGGTAAGAGCGCAGGTAATTTTGCTCTCGTGCAAGGCTGGCGGAAGCGCCATCCAGATACATTTCGTGCAAAACCATCGGTAGATTTTTAGGTCCACCAAAGCAGGGGTCGCCGCCTTCTCCGTTTAGCACAATATCGGTGTCTTGGCTGGCAGTACGATCTAGCAGGAAATTGGGTACGGTGAGAGGGTCGCCAACCGGGTCGTCTAGTAAGGCAACGGTGCTTGGCAAAAGGCGGGCGATTTCTTCTCCGCCGATTTCAAGAATACGGTGACGAGTGCCACAGTGACGCGCTACCATGCTGCTAAATTCGAGTTCGTTGGGATACTCTGCGCCAAAGGAGATGGAATAGGTATGTACCGCTTCATCGCCATACAAGCGGGTGGTTAGGGCAGTGATGGCGCTGCTGTCTAGCCCGCCACTCAACAAGACCCCTACTGCACCGTTATTCGGTAAGCGTTCGCTGACCGCTTGCTCCAACATACGGCGTAGGGGGTCGCTGTAGGTTTCCACCGGCGCGTTTTCATCCCATTCGCCCTCGCGAGCCTGCCAGTAAGGGCGCGTTTCGTAGTCGATTGCGCCGTTCACACCCTGCTGTGCCACCAGATAATGCCCCGGTAGCAATTCGTATATCCCTTCCAACAGGGTGACTTCCCCCGGCACAAAGGCGCACGTCAGGTACTTGCGAACGGCATCAAGGTTTATTTCCAGCTTGAGGTCGGGGAAACGCCGCAACGAGCGCAACGTGGAGGAAAAAGCCAACCGCGAACGGGTAGGCGCGTAATAGAGCGAACGCGCCCCAATGGCATCTCTGGTAAGAATAAGCTTATCGGTGTGCCCATCCCAAATTGCCACCGTAAACATGCCGCGCACATGTTTGGCAAATTCTGCGCCGAATTCGAGATATAGCCCTAATAATAATTCGCCCGGACTCGCTCTCTCACTGCTTGCCAAACCGCGTTGCCGCAACGTGGCGACAATTTCGGACAGGTTGTATAGGGTGGCGTCGGCTGCTAATACTACCTGTCCTGAAAAGTCGGTGTAGAAATCAGGTTGCGTTCCATCCACTCGTTTGAGATAACCAAAAGCGACTTTGCCAATTATTCGGCTGCTTACCAGTTCGCCATGCCCGAATAGAGTAGGCAAAACCCTTTCGGCTTCAAGTCCGAAAATGCCGCTAAACCAACTACGATATTGCATAATGCTCACCCGAAGCTATCTGTGCCAAAATCTCCGCCACTGCCGGAATTATCTCCACTCCAGTCCGAATCACTACTGCTCGAACCGCTGTCGCCGCCATCTCCACTACTACTGCTCGATGCAGCAAGCTGCTGTCGGCGCAACTGTTCCTGTTGCATTTCATACTCGGCGAATAGGGCGTATTCAGGCGCATTTGGGTCAAGCCCATAAGGGTTGTTAGCATACGCGCTCAGTCCGAACATCCAGCCTAACCCTAGCCCCACCATCAAACCGCCCAAACCTTTTAGGGGTGTAGGAGGGGGCGGCAATTGCTCAGGAAGGGGAGTTTCGTTAATTGTCACATATTGACCGCCGTTCCACGAAGTTATGCCGTTGCCCAAATCTTGCCCGAAAGATGCCTGCCCGTTAGCAAATTGTCGCTGTACTTGTCCGTTGCCGAGGTTAATGTCAACACCGCTACGCCCTCGATTATCGTTCCATTGGATACGACCGGGTCCGGCAATGGTGCGCCTTTCGCTGGTTCCGTCCCGATAACGCCGTTCTATCGAGCCGTCCGGTAGCACATAATCCATAAAATTGATTCTAAAATTGGGTTGCGATTGACTCATCTCGTCTTAACTCCTCACCGTTGGTGGCGGAAAGCCCCCGCCCGGATTCTCACCGGGTTGCCCGGTATAAGCAATACCAATTGCCGGAGCGCCGGGCAGAGTCGTCTGGAAGAACCCATGCGGGTCTTGGACGGCGGCAAATTTATGCTGATTCTCAAGGTCGGCGGCGCGTTGTATCTGGCGATAGATAATTTTTATCAGTTGGGAAGGTTTAAATGCTCCCAGTTCGGCATAATAGCCGCCCTGTAACCAGCGTCTTTCAGAGAGTGATAAGGCACGATTCATGTCGGGCGGTAATTGTTCACCACGGTAGCCTTTTTGCACGGGCAAATTAGGCAAACTTGCAAGCTGACGAGGGCGCAAACCGAGGTCAATGACCGCGATGTTTGGCTGGGGAAACCACGCAGGGTCTTCACGCAAGCGCAACGGTAACAGGCAACCCTCTACCGATGCATCGTGAAGCGCAAAAACTTTCAGATTTGGATTGCGGCGCACCATCTCCATCACGTTGCGGAATACATCTTGTGGGTAGCCGTCTATGCTTACCACCGGGGTATTGGTTTCGGTATGGAAATTATTAGCCAGCAGCATATCGGCGATTTCGGCGTTATCTACCACCAGCAGACGGTCAAAGCTGTAGAGGTGCAAATCAGGCGCGGGTTGTTGGCGCAATTCTGGGCGCAAGCGTCCTCCCCTCGGCAGCATCTTTTCGGGTATGCCATGCGCTCTAATCCATGCGCCGAGGTAGTTTTGCTCGAAGGCTTGGAAGTTTATCTGGGGAGTACCTGCCAGTTTTTGCTTGTTTTTCTTGCCGGAGGGTACAGCAATAACCAGCGCCAAACCTACTATCAGCAAAGTTGCTCCGGCTACTACCGAAACTATCAGGTCTTTGGTTGCAAGGAATAAACCTGAGAATAGCAGCGCGGAAAGTATAGAGAATAGTCCAAGCGCCGGAACAAATATACGCGACAGGAAAAAAGATAGAAACAAAGCTACGGGCATAACTATAGTGGCTGGAAGGAATTTATTTTTTGTGAAGATCAGCAAGGCGATAGAAGCGATGAATAACAATCCGATCAATGAGTTATAGCAAGAGGCGCGTTGTATCTGCTTGCTCTTACGTTTCATTAGTTGGTAATATAGCTGGCGTGCGGTGTAAAACATGGTGCGCTTTTCCGCAACCGCGTCCGCCGTCGCTTTAAAGCCGGGATCGGTGATTACAAAATCCTTCAGCTTGGTAGGTTCAAAAGCGAACGGACGATGGCACTTCTTGCAGGTTCCGTCAGTTCGTTCCTTATAGCGACTATCGGTATTGCAATAAATACACTTCATATACTTTCCTTTATAACGCTTTACCATCGAAAAAGAGTTGTAGCCAAAGTTCCAGTATAAGCAATTGCCAGAGCTTTTCACCTACACGCCGCGCCCGAATCTCGCTGGGCAAGTCTTCGCCTGCCAGCAATTGTCGCACATAATCTGGGCGAAATAGCCCTCGTTTTAGCAGGTTTTTACCTACCAATTCTTTAACCAGCGGACGTAATGCCCCTAGACACCACTCCGCTGCCGGAACGCCCATGCCGCGCTTGGGGAGTTCGATAATTTCAGGAGTCAGCATATTGCCAAGCGTTAACTTAAAAAGATATTTCTCTACCGAGCCATTTTGCAACATATCACCCGGAATTGTCAGGGCGAAACGCGCCAAATCAAGGTCAAACAACGGCGCGTGCATTTCCAGCCCGGCGGCGCGTGCAAGGGTAGCAGCGCGGGGCATAATGTTTTGGCTACCTTTGAGGCGGTAGTTAGTCCAGCGCAAGCGGGCGAATAAACCGGATAGCGGCGGTGTTTCTAAGTATGGCTCGATTATACGCCGTAAATCGGTAGCTTTTGCCACCTCATTCAACCTCTCACCAAACAGGTGCGCTGCAATTTGCTTACCATAGAAATGGTGAAAAGTGTGTAGATAGCTTTCGGCGCGATCCTCTGCCCCATAAAGTTCTGCCGCGAACATCGCTTTGTTGGGCCAGCCTGCGAAAAGTTGGTCGCCACCTTCGCCGTTAAAAACCGTGCTATAGCCTTGTTGCGCGATAGTGCGATAGAGCATGTGAAGTGGGAGTGTAACCGGGTCGCCAAACGGCTGTTCTAGTTCGCGCACCATTTCCTGCAAGGCGCGTCCGGTATCTTTACCTGGCGCAATCGGAATAATTTCCAAAGGAACGCCCAAATGCTGTGCTACATTTCGCGCCTGATATCCCTCTCCGTTAAATCCATCGCCAAAATCCAAATGAAACGCCCTGAATTTGATGTTCAAGTGCTTGAGCCATGCCCCAACCGCACTTGAGTCTAGCCCACCGGAGAGGGACAGCGCAACCTCTTTTGTCGGGTTGGGCAAACGGCGGCGCATTGCGCTTTCAAGCCGGGTTTGCAAAGCGGCTTGCCAGTCGGTGAGGGTTAAGGGGTTTATATCTGTTTCAGGTAGCGGAAATAGATCTAACGCATGCGGTAAAGTACTATCAAAGGTTAGCGCGGTTGCGGGTGGTACGGCTTGCACGTTTTGCAGCAAAGTATAGGGGGCAGGTATGAAAGAGAAAGCAAGATAGGCGTATAACGCTTCTAGATTCAGCTTACGAGTGCGGGCTATTTCGGGGATAGTCAGCAATAAACGCAAGCTGGAACTGAACCAGACGGTAGAACCAGCGCGGGCATAGAATAATTGGCATGCCCCGAAATGATCACGGGCGAGCGTTAGCTTTTCTGACAAATATGCGATTGCCCATTGCCCTTGAGTTTCAGCCAGAACCGCTGCCACCTGATTTTCAAGGGTTGCGCTTAGTTCCTCACCGCTGGTATCGAGCAATGTACCCTCAATTGCCAGCAAAGCGCCTGTTTTGGTTGTATATAACTTGTTGGCAGCAAGCCCACCGTAAGAGTTGAAACGGACGATTAGCGGTTGCCCGCAGGATTTTGCCACTTGCTCAAATAGGGTAGGGTTTTTTGGCTCGTTACCGCAGTATCCAACCAGCATCAGGCTCTATCCTTTTATCGCGCCCAGAATGTTACTTAACGGCACTGCGCCAAAATCGCGAGAATCGAGGCTATTATCACGATTATCGCCTAACACAAAGACTGCGCCGACTGGCACAGTAATAATCGGAAAATCACGGTTGCTTTTCGTGGCTAAGTAGGGTTCTACTACTTGCACGCCGTTTACAAATAAAACCCCACTATTAATTTGCAAAGTTTGTCCGGCAGTTGCCACTACCCGCCGCACTCGTTCTTGTTGCTGCTGAGGGTCATGAAAAACGATGACATCACCTTGCATATATTGCAAACGCGGTTCATAGATTAGTCTTGAGCCTTTGAGATAGGTCGGCGACATCGCGTTTCCGTCCAGTGTTACCTCATGGGTTTTTGAAGTAGGCGCTTGCACAGGGGGAATGAGCAAGAATGCACCAACTCCAAATAAACAAACCAAAACAAGAGCTAAAATAATCAGCCGGAAACGTGGGGTTGGTTTTTTATCTTTCAGGTCATCCGGTGAAACAAATTGAAGCATCGCGACTCCTTTTTCTTGCCTTTTCTTGCCGCATGCTTCCCCTACCCGCCTAGTTTAAATTTAACCCATCCCTTCCGAAATTTCAATCACCCAGAGGTAGCGAAAGTCTAAAATGTACGGGTTTTCCCTCTTTTCCTAATTGTACAGATATTATAACATGTACATATGTTCTATAATTATATTAGGAGGTGCTTATATGTTACACAAAGATCAAATCGAAGCGCTACGCCAACCACTTGATTGGGCGCGTGTGAAAGAGAGACCCGGACCGGGTGGTACTCGCCTTTCCTATCTTGAAGGCTATGATGTTATAGACAAAGCCAATGAAATATTCTTACCGGGTGAGTGGGGACATGAAACTCTTGAAGTACAATACCACGAAGTGGCTGACCCCTCATCAGGAGAGGTGGTAGGAGCGTTCTACTCGGCACGGGTACGGTTGGAGGTGCGAGGCTGTATCCCGGTGACTGAGGAAGGGGTTTGCCCAGTTGAGTTGGTAAAGGGTAAAGGTCTGGTGTTAGAACATGACAAAGGGCGAAAGGGCGCGATAACCGATGCTTTGAAACGCTGCTTCAGGATATATGGAGAGCAACTTGGTAACAGTTTGTATGACCGCGCCTACATTTCCGAGCAACGCGCTGCTGTTCGTAAAGCTGGGAATCCTAAATTAGCCACGAATAAAACTTCCCAACCGGAACAGGCGGGTAAAAACAACCCAACTTATTTGGCAGAAATTAGAGAATTAGCTGCTCGGCGTAAACTCAGCATGCAAGGCATCGAAAAACGCTGCCGTGAATTATACGGTACTGGGCTAGCCGAGCTTAGTGCCGAACAAGCAACGGATATTATCGCCAAGTTGAAAGAAACATTGCCTGCCGCACGTGCAGGTTGAGGCAGAAAATAAAACAAGGGGCATGCGCCCCTTGCTTGAAAGTTTATAAAGCGGTTATCAGCGTTTAAGGTTTAACGGCTGTTGCCAACGCCTTGACCACATCGTAGGCAGGGCGTTTTGTGCCATCCCGCCGGAAGATGCTGTAGGCGATAGAACCATCAACATCGCTGCTGTCGGGACGTAAGCTGGGTTTCCAGAAATTGAGATTCCAGAGAGCCATCACCCCCATATAGGGATAATCCGCCTGTGCCTTCTCAAAAGCTCGTTTGATATAGTCTGCTTGCTGTTGTTCACTAACTTGCAGGGCATAGCTATAATTTGAGCTTGGTGAGATAGTTTTACTACTTGCCCAACCGAATTCGGTCAACCAGATTTGGCGTGTAGCATCACCATGATCCGCCATAACCTGATGTAGCCCTTCAATACGGCGGAAGTAGAAACTCTGGTGATCTTTCCAACCGCTGCAAATATTTGCCGGGGTCGGATTGCTGGGCCAAAGGTTATCGGGCGGGTTGCATTGATTACCGGGATGCGCTCCTAGTACATCAAAGTAATGATTGCGCAAAACTTCGCCGTTATTATATTCGTAGAGCTTTTTAAGATACTCGACATCATCAATTGAATTTGCATCAGTCACGCCTGTAGGTGAAAGCGCTCCCAATATTACGAAAGCCCACGGGTCGTTCGCCTTAACTGCCTCGCTGCCTACCGCAAGGACCTTTACATAACGTTGTAGACTGATCGGCGCGCCTACTTCCCAAGAGAGATTCTCCTCATTCCAGATTTCGTAAGCGTCCACCTTGAGTCGGTAACGTTGCGCCATTGCTGCCATAAAGCGCCCGTATGCGCTTACATCGTTTGGTAGCTGCGTGGAATTGGGGTTATCTTTGTACATATTCGGGGTGTCTTTCGGAACGAGTATGGTATGGATTCCGTTGGAGTAAAGCGAATCCACTACCCTATCGAGTTCGTCCCAAATAAATACCCCCGGTTGCCCGTTAACCTCGATATCTCTCCACGAAACTTTCTGAACTACCCAACGCACGCCCAAATCTTTCAATTGGTTGTTGATTTGGGTACGATCCTCATAATAAAGGTGCGCGCCAATACCGTAGGAAATGTGCGGAGCTTGGAGCGGCACATCGCGCGGCGGAATATAGTTACGAGGCCCACTGGGGAAGCGCCATTTGTAGTAGTGTTGACCTACATTACCCATTTCAACCTGAAATTCTTTAGGGTTGCTAGGGGTATAGGTAAGCACACGCCGTTGGAAAGCCTGTACCAATACATCTGTCGGCTTGCCTGCTACCATTGCTTGAGTCCAGTATGGCTCGGTGATAGGAAAGCCCATCGCCGAAACCCAGTTAAAGACCTTCTGCCCTTGAACCAAAGTGCTGCCATCCGCAGCAAGGGTAGGACCTACCTGATTCAGGTAATCCCAAAGCTTGCGAGGGATATTGTGACCAAAACTGCTATCGTAATAAACGATGTCGGTTCCATCAATTCCGGCTTTGGTAGGGTCGTTCCCGACATCACCGGCTTTATTGATTGTACCGGTGGTACGCTTACCGATTTGGTTGGTAGCGGCTTTACTGAGGGGATTGGACTGGTCGGTAGAGGCAACATTGCGGAAGCTGGCATACACCGGAGACAGGGGATTCACTTCACCCGGATCACCGGCAATCGGCACTTCAGCAGGACCTACGAACCGAAAACGAGTGTCACCTTCCTGCTGATAACCACTGATAAGTTCAGCTACCAGCAAGCCATTGCTTACATAGAAATCTCCGCTAGGATTAGCATAGCGGTTATTGACTTCCATGCGGGTTTTGTCAAAATATTGTACTAGGCGGTAATTGTTCGGCGAATTGTCATAGAACTCGGCGAATTGCCCCTGAGCGGCTTGTACAGCCGGTCCCCATAAGAAACTGCGAACGGCTTTTCCGGTTTCTACCGGCAAATCGGTTTTTAGCCACAAATCTTGGAATGCCGGGTTTACAAACCCCGGTACTGCTGCAGATGAAGCGACAGCGTTTGTAATGGTTGATGTGGTCGCTGCGCTCGCTTCTACAAAAGTTGGACCAAGCGATGCAAAAAATACTACCAACAACCCCGCAACAAGCGGTAAGCGTTTCTTCACAGGTTTCCTCCTTGCGAACCTAGCAAATTGGATGCACTAACATTCAAACCGGGCTAAACCCGGACCCTTAACCTTAACACCGGCTATTAGCTATGTGCCTGTAATGCGTTAAGCAAAACGCAACGAATTAACAGATGCCTTTCCATCTCCCATAAGCAGGTTCACAAATATTTGTACCGCGCTTGTAAGGTGATATTGCCGGAACCATATCAGGTTAGAAAGGGGACAATTCTAAACCTGGGCTAGTCTAACATGACTAACTATTTTTTGTCTAATGTCCCTAATGATAAAACGTTTATAAATCTAAACGGTTACACTGAACACAAATAGAGACTCGCGTGTGGCACGAATCTCTAATCGAATTATTAATTTGAACCCTTAAAACGCTTATGACGTTCCCGTTCGGAAAGCAACGAGGCTGGGTCTTTTTCGAGTTGATTCAGTATAGCGGCGTTGGTTGCTTTGGAACCGGGCATTGCCGAAAGCGGAGTTACTATACGGGGAGGAGGCTCGGCTAAGCCGGATTTAGTTGCTGCTTCTACTTCTTTCTTGCCCGGAATTTCAATCTCAATCGGGATTCGACCGCGTGTTGACCACCAACCTGCGAACATTCCCACAAATACCAGTGGTGCGCCGCGTGCTATGGAGACAAAGATGAAACGGGCGAAGGACTCCCAATACAAACCGCTGAGCAATTCTTCCACTAAACCGACGAAAGCAAGCCCTACGCCAACAAAGAACCCTGCCATACCGGTATAAAAGACTGGTCTGCGCCCAATAAACTTGACCATGTAAGCACAGCCAAAGAGCGTTACAAAGAAGGGAATGCCGGTTACCAACAAGTTATAGCGATCTTCTAGCTGATAGCTTACAAAAGTTAGCACCAAAACCATAGCAACTAAACCCAGAGACCAAGTGACAGTTACTGTTAAAAAAGGGTCATTTTTGAAAGGATTAGAGGAGCGTGTAGTTTTATCTTTTTTTTTGGTTTGCATCGTTACGAGGCTTTCCGGGTAAACGTACCCATTATAGATAGATTCGTTTCCAGCTTTATTTTCACAGGTCTTTTAGAGTACCTAATACGGCGCAACAGAAGAACAGATTCCTTACATTAACTACGATTATATCACATTAGATTCTAAATCCTGACGCCTGCTATGGTCAAGTAGCTTAGGGTATACAAAGTGAATTTCCGGTGGGCTTTTGGAGTCCATAATGCCCTTTTAACTTATTAAGAACCCAGTTATTCCGACTAACTATTGAGGGCTTAACCTTATTCTGAGCTTACTTCCTAATGTTTTGACCTATCAAGTTCTTTATTTACCACCGGAAGCAACAGGTTATCCACCGGAACGTAATCATCGGTAAGCAGAATCGCTTTACCTTTAGATAAATATTCCTGCAATTCGGGATAGGTAAACAACTTCCAGTTTGGCGTTTCAGGATAGGTATCCTCACGATTCGAGGCTACTACTACGAAAGTTTGGCGGTCAGGCGTATAAAGATCCCCACCCGGCACGTAAACCGCTATATTCTTATAAGAGTGATGCATGGTGAAGAGCATTGAACGGAGATAATCGCCATAAGCCCCAATATCAATTAGATTCACCATGTAGATTCCGTTTGAACTCATGGCGTTTTTTACCCGCTCATTAAATTCATATGTGGTGAGGTGGTAAGGCGGAGTAACATCCAGAAAGGCATCGCCCTGCACAAGGCTGTATTTTCCCGCTATATCTTTCCGATTCATATAGGTGCGGGCATCTTCGGTGAAGATATTTATATCGGTATTGCGCGACAAGGCAAATTGATTATGCGCTACCTCAACCACTCCGGGATCAATTTCTAACGCAGTTGCGCTACTATCAGAGAAATTTGACCTGACAAAACGTGGGAAACTAAATGCGCCCGCCCCGATAACCAATAAATCAATCTTCTCGTCTTGGCGGTTCATCCATTTAGCGACATCTCCATATACTTGCTCGTAGCCATAGCCCCCTAATTCCGCCAAATCAGGTACGATAAAGTTATGGATTAACAGGTCTAGCATCATAGCTTTAGCCGGACGACCATCCGGAGTTACGCCATCCTGCACTCGAATACAATAATAATCGGTTTCTTTGAAACAAAAACCGTTAATTCTACCGTTCAGGAAATTGGGAGCAGATATAGCGATAAATATAACCAGCACCAACCCCACTTCCATAAAGTATTGACGGTTGGGACGACCTTCACTGCTGAACAAGAGACAGAGAATTGCCCCGGTAAGCAGCATTAAAAGGCTGACCAGCCACACTATCATTGTAGTGCCGAAAAGAGAAATAAGAAAAAAGCCGGTTGCAAAAGTTCCAACGATGCTGCCTAGCGTAGAAACGGCATATATTGAACCGACTTTACCCCCTGCCGTAGTCAAGTCTTTGAGGGATAGTTTGATAACAACCGGAGATATTGTGCCAAAGACGCTACACGGGACGAAAAACAAGAGTGCTGCCGAAACCAAAACCCGCAATTGCAACGGCAAACCGTTGATAGGGTCGCTGCCCATGACCGGTAATGTCAAGGGTATAATCAATAAACTGGTCAGCCCGCCTACATAGTATAGACGGCGCAATAGTTGGAAAGAAGCGCTTCTATCTGCAAGTCTGCCGCCCAACCAATTACCAAAGCTTATCCCTGCCAGCGCCACCCCGATTACGCTTGTCCAAGTATATAGCGAAGTGCCCGCAAAAGGAGCCATTATACGGCTGGCTACCATTTCTAAAATTAATCCGCTGGAACTGCTGATAAACACCAACAAGTAAGCCTGCCATAGTAGGATACCCTCATTTTGTAGTGCAATTTTTCGCGCGGGTAATGGTTGTTCAATCATCCTATCCTCGCTTTTTGTTGAAAGTAGCTAATAGAACTCAAGAATATAAACGATGTAACAAAATTGTAATCAGTTTACATTACAATGGCTATTACAGCTTCGCAAATGACTTGAAATTGCCCGATTCTTCTCCTATAATGCCAGTTAATGTATGTTTGACATTAACTCAGAATTTCTGAAAGGTGACGCCATGTCCGATAAGCTTAAAGTTCTGTTGGCACAGTTCCATCCCAAAAAGGGAGATTATAATCACAACTTGAGCCGCATCGGCGACATCTTCGAGCAAATTGAAGCGGATAATCTGGATGTAGATATAATTGCCATGCCTGAAACGGCTATGAACGGCTATTTTCTGGAAGGTGGGGTGCGCGAATCAGCCCGTAAGCAGCAAAGAGTGTTTGAAGACTTGCAAAGCGAATACCTGAAGCGGCGAGGATTGGATGCGCCCCTATTGGATATTACGCTCGGTTATTATGAGGAAGTAAACGGTGTGTTTTTTAACGCGGCTCTATACCTTACGCTCGGCGCAGAACGGCAATCACAAGGCATCTGGAAACCCGGTATTATCCACAACCACCGCAAGTTTTTCCTGCCAACCTATGGCGTATTTGATGAAGAGCGTTTTGTGAGCAGGGGTAGGCGCGTGGCAGCGTTTGATACCCGCTTCGGCAAGTTTGGTATTCTAATTTGCGAAGATGTATGGCATAGCATCACCAGCACAATTCTGGCTTTACAAGGCGCACAGGTAATCTTTGTGGGTAATGCCAGTCCGGCGCGTCACTTTGAAACACACGAACCCGGTAACCTGACACGCTGGCGGGAACTGGTAAAAAATATCTCGGACGAGCATAATCTTTATACCGTGTTGACGAACCTAGTGGGCTTTGAAGGGGGCAAGGGTTTTATTGGCGGTTCAATTGTGACCAACCCCTTTGGTGAGGTAATTTTGAACGGACCTGTTGCCGAAGAATGCCTGTTATCGGTTGAACTAGATGTGCGAGATATGATAGTAGCGCGGGCGGAAAACCCTTTGCTGGCTGATTTACTCAACAGCTTGCCCG
This sequence comes from Candidatus Chlorohelix allophototropha, assembly GCF_030389965.1. Lineage (NCBI taxonomy): Bacteria > Bacillati > Chloroflexota > Chloroflexia > Candidatus Chloroheliales > Candidatus Chloroheliaceae > Candidatus Chlorohelix > Candidatus Chlorohelix allophototropha. Next base: position 2,322,345 of record NZ_CP128399.1, on the reverse strand, counting down.
ACCTGATTACAGAACTAAATGCTATTGAGCGCCACTAAGAGGAAATTAACCTATGAATCATAAATTTACGTCAGAAACCAAGAGATTTCGCCTTATCAAGCAACCTAATCTGAGCGGAGACGAGATTGCTTCACACTTAATCCAAGTAAACCCAGCGTTGGTGCGAGATTGGCTCGTAGCCTTTCTCCGCGATGAAATTATTCGCAGGCGCAACTACAATAAGGCAATCATCGGGCTTTCAGGGGGAGTAGATAGCGCGTTAGTGGCTTACCTATGTGCCGAAGCGTTGGGACCGAAAAATGTGGTGGCTATTCGTATGCCCTACCGTACCAGCAATCCCGAAAGTCTTGAACACGCCCAACTGGTCATTGATGCATTAGGCATTGAAACCCGCACCATTGAGATAACCGGAGCAGTAGAGGGTTATATCGGCGCGTATGAGCCGGAAGCTAGTGGACGACGGCGCGGTAATGTGATGGCACGCCAGAGGATGATTATTATCTTTGACCAATCAGAAAGGTATCACGCCCTTCCGGTGGGTACGGGCAACAAAAGTGAGCGGCTATTCGGTTACTATACTTGGCACGCTGATGACTCGCCGCCCATCAATCCGATTGGCGATCTCTACAAAACGCAGGTGTGGGAACTTGCCCGCTTTATGGGAGTGCCTTCGGTTATCGTAGATAAACCAGCCAGCGCCGATTTAATTCAGGGACAGACCGATGAAGGCGATTTTGGTATTAGCTACTACAAAGCTGATAAGATTCTGGCTTTGCTGTTACGCGGCTACAACCGAGAGCGAATTATCGAATCAGGCTTTCCAGCAAGCGAGGTTGATTTGGTAAAGGGGAGGCTCGACAGCACTCACTGGAAACGCCACCTGCCCACCACCGCTATGCTCAGCAGCACTTCGATAAACGATTATTATTTACGCCCGGTGGATTATTGATGAATGATTAGGTAAAGCTACATAAAACGATTTCTCGCGTGTTACGCCATAAGCCTCGCCCTTTTGGATTTGAATCGGATAAGCAAGGCTGGATTCCCTGATGTAAATTTCGGAAATTAGCTTCATTTTGGTCAACTATATATGTGTTTTTCTAAAATATCTACGCAGGTAACTAGATTCCTTGAATCTCTATGGTGGTCTTATAACCAACGTCGACATAGTTAGCAAATTCCGCCAAGATTGCTAAATGAACAGCGATAGGGATGGAAAAGACATATTACTTCGAAAGAAAAGTTAAAAGGAAAATTATTGGACTGTAGCCACTCACATAAGATAAACTAAAGATGTAACTCAATGGATTTTTATAAGATTAGGAGAAATGATAATGGCAATTAGAAAAGCAAGCGCGACATGGGAAGGCAACCTGAAAGATGGTAAAGGCACTTTGAAAGTGGGTAGTGGAGCCTTTGAAGGACCTTTCACTTTCATTTCGCGGTTTGAAAACAGCGGAGATACAAACCCTGAAGAGCTATTGGGTGCAGCCGAAGCTGGATGTTTCTCGATGGCGTTGGCACACGGACTCAGTCAAGCAGGACATACTCCCAAAAGCGTTCGCACCGAAGCTAAAGTGAATTTGGCATTGGTGGAAGGGGGCTTCAAGATTACCACTATTGAATTATCAACCGAAGCAGAAGTACCGGGATTGGATAATAGCGCTTTCCAGGAATTTGCGGAAAATACGCGCAAGACCTGTATAGTATCCAGAGCGCTCACGGGAGTCGAAATCTTGCTGGAAGCCAAGTTGGTCGGCTAAATTTAGCATGATTATGGTGTTAAGAAGTATCAGTGCGCGGGGCTGTTAGAGCAGTTAAGAAAACGTGCCGCTCTTTCAAAAGGCGGGTGTAATTATTACGTAGCACCCGCCTTTTGAATAACAAGCTAATATTTTATAACTGAGGAGTTATCGTATGGACGAAGCACAAGTTAAACAAATATGTACAATGTTAATTGAGATAACACCTGACCTGATCGAAGATTTATACCAGTCTATGCTCAATGAACCTTCTATTTACAAGCGTTATAAACCTGTAGAATTACATTCTTTCTCAATAGAAGGAGTTAACAGTTTCCGAGATGTATTGATTAGTTCTTTGCAAGTAGGATTACCCTTCCTGGTAAATTCAGAATTGGGATGGTTACAAAAATTGTTGGCGGCTCGCAAAATTGAAGGGGACAGAGTACATATTTTTCTTGAACTGATTCGAAATAGACTGAAAACCAATCAATATGAGGTTGAGACTGCCAATGCTTTAAGCCAAATATTGGAGGAAATAGAAGCACAAGTAAAAAAATAACTATCTGCTATAGCTGAATTTCTCTGAATGAGAGTTCCTTGTATAACACCTCATTAATTCTTATCTTATTTCCGAAATTTTGCGCGGCATTCGGATTTTTGACAGTCAGGGCTTCAACCTGTAATATTATAGTTCTTATTACGAAAAAGAATGTTTCAGGAGCATTTAAAGGCTAATGGCAGACAAAAAAACCAAACCCCCCAGGAGTCATAAACCGGGCGCTGGCCCGTTAGTACAGGAAGCACCATCACGTCGTAACAAAACACCCGGCAGTGTACCACCTCCAAAACGTGATTTGTGGAAGACTATCCGGGAAAATTTCGGATGGGGGCTTATAATCGGGCTACCAGTAATTATTGTAGTATTGGCTTTGTTGTATCGTGCTACAGACGGTTTCAGCTTTAAACCCCAACCGACTGCCGTTCCTATACCGACTGTCGCGCCTACCCCGACCGCTGGTTCATATGTAACGCCGCCTCAACCTGCGGCAAACCAAACTAGTAACCGAGTTTTGTTCCTAGCTTCACCTGATCCTCAGAAGGGGCAGCAACTCTTCACCGCTAATCCGGATGGTTCAGAGGCTGTGCAGTTGACCAATACACCTGAAATTAAATCTAATCCGGTGTGGTCGCCTGATGGAAAGCAGATTGCTTTTACTGCCCAAAACGCAGGCGTACAGATAGTTAACTATGATGGTTCCGGGCTGCATACTCTGGCTTATAACAGCTTTTCTCCGGCATGGTCGCCAGATAGCAAGAAAATTGCTTTCCTGCGCTCGGAAACAGCTAAAGATGGGCGCGGACCAAATAATGATGGCTCAGTGCGCATACTTTATGTGATCAGCGCCGATGGCAAGCCCGGTACTGAGCAAGCAATCGCCTATGACGCGCTTGGGCAGGTTTGGGCACCCGATGGTAATGAGATTGTATTTTTCTCACTTCGAAACTTGGTAGCCTTTACAGTTGAGCCTAAATTGGGCGCAACAGTGCGACAATTAACGTTGCCTAATAATCTGGGAGTTTGGTTCCCGGCATATACTCCGGATGGAAAGAACATTATCTTCTACGGCACACCTAATGCGAATTACCTTTCTGCCGGTTTAGATTTAAATGCATCTTTCTTAACACCTACGCCTAGCCCATTGCCGAGCAACACCCCCACTACAGTTGCAACTACAACCGCAGGGGGTACGCCAACAACCCCGCTTCTTACACCTACCGCTATTCCTAGCCCCACCCCAATGCCTAATCAGGTTTCTAACCTGTATAGTGTTAACCGGGATGGTAGTGGATTAAAAACATTGGTAACTATTGAGGATAACAACAATAGAAGCGCCGATAGTATGTTGGCGGCATATATCAATAATGGTGCAGAGGGTGTGGCATTCCTGAGCAGTAAGCCGTATTATCGGATGGGTCCGGCATATTCGGCAGATGGCAAAAAAGTGGCAGTTCCTCTTCTCAACAAAGATTCCGCAGGTATTCAATTGGTAACTCTGGACGGGTCAGGTCAGCCGATTAAAATTATTGCCGGAGAGGGCGGTCTTGAAGCCGGTACACGCCTGAACCCGACTTTCAGTGCAGATGGAACGCGCCTATACTACTTGTTCCAGCCAAGCGCACGGGACAAATCGGTTGAAGTACGCTCCTACGACCTAACGGGTAAGAGCGAAACGTCTTTTGCTAAGGATAATACCTACGGCTTCCCTACTTGCTGTGGGTTCAAAAAATAGTTAGGTTTGTAACTCTCCACCGTATTTGCAACGGTGGAGAGTCGCTTCTAATCTGAGAGGAGCCATTCGGTGGATATTCTGTGGACACCATGGCGTTTGGACTATATTCTTGGCGCAAAACAACCCGGTTGCGTACTGTGCCAGAAGATTCATGAAAACTCGGAAAATGACCCTTCTAATCTGTTGCTCTACCGAGGGCAACATAGCTTCATTGTTTTAAACCTTTACCCTTACAACAACGGACACTTGATGGTAGTACCTTACCAGCATACCAGTGACCTAACTGCGCTTGCCCCTGAAATTGTACAGGAAATCTTCGATTTGACCCAACGTTGTGTGGCAATGCTAAAAGCGGTTTATCGGGCGGATGGTTTCAATTTGGGCATGAATCTGGGCAAAGTGGCGGGCGCTGGAATAGATGACCACCTTCACCAACATATTGTGCCACGCTGGAATGGTGACACCAATTTTATGCCGGTACTGGCACAAACTCGCACAATGCCAGAACTGCTTACGGATTCCTATTCCAATTTAAAAACGCATCTGGATGATTTCTTTAACCAGCCGCAGACAAATAAAACCAGCCAGCTAGATTAATAAAAATAAGGTGGTCTTTGGTATATCGCATATTGCGGTTTGTTTATACCTGACCACCTTAATATTTTAACTGCCATAAGTTATAAAATAGTAGTTACAACAGCGCTAGAGTGTTGTGTTACTACTTTGCAGACTTATCGCTGCGATCCAGGTTGCGCACCAAGGTCGAATCAATCAGCTCGCTTACATCGTCAACCACAACTCTTACCGCTTTGAAAGCAGAGCGGACAGTGTCAGTGGCATACTTCCGAGACTCACCCGGCAGAAAGCTGAAGGGAATGGATATTAATTCAAATTGCAGATTTACTAGTTGTCGAAAAAGATTTTCGATACTAGCAGAAGCGGCCTTTACTTCTTCTTGTCTTACTTCAGTTGCCATAAGCTTGTCACCCCTTGTATATAATTGTCCAATCTTATGACGCAGTGCGTCATAAACATAATATAGGGTTTTTCAAAAAAAATCAATACTTTTATTAAAAATCACTACCTTTGCACTAAGCGACAGCTTAGAACAGACCCTGATTGACGCGACCAAATCCTTGAAAGGACAGACAGACGAATGTTTATGGCTAGGATCGTTCAAGAAAATGGGTCGGGGTGGTCTATAATGTCCCATTGTTGTGCCTGATCAAACTTGGCTGGCACACTGTAGGTTTTTAAGCGTTTGAGACCGCGCTTTTGAGGAAGATACCAACCTGAGTAGGACTAGACCAGTTAATTCTTCAATCTTTGCCACTGCCTGTGGAATACTGACAGTCGGATGTGCTAAGAAATAGGCTTCGAGGCTCGCATAATGGGCTTGGAGTTGGTTAGTGGAACGATAAAAGTTAATCTGGGTGAGTGCGGCGACGCCACCGAGTTGGTATTGCTCAAAGTAAGCTCTGAAGGAAATGTCACAAATACCCACCAATTGAGCAATTTGAGAATGGGTAGACCTTTATTAAGTACAAAGCTTCCATCTTGCGTTGCACTCGCGGGTGAGGATGGTGGTAGCGTTGGTACTCAATTTCTTTAAGTTCAGTCTCACTGATGTTAAGCTGCAACATTACTTCTTCTCCTTTTTGCTACTTGCAGCTATTTTAACATTATTCTCAGTTTATGACCTTTATTAGTATAAATCCCTATTGACAACTTATTTGGTTGGGAGTAAGATGGGGTTAAGTTAATTAACTAATTGGTTAATTAATAAAAAGGGAGCAAGACCTGATGGCAAGACCCGACACAAATTTTGAAGAAAAGAAGGCACAGCTTGCGCGAATGGCTACCACCGTTTTTGCCAAGTATGGTTATGAGGGTACTACCAACCGTTTGATTGCAAAAGAGATGGAGCAACAGACCGGAGCTTCTTTTACTCCTGCACTCATTTATCATTACTATGCCAGTAAAGAAGATTTATTCAAGGCAGTGGTGAACCAGTTTCCGCCCCCTCAGAAACTCAGCCAAGTTATTCAGGATAATGTGGACGCGCCGCCTGAAATTTTACTGCGGAATATCGGGGTAACTTATCTGGAATTATTTGAAGATCCGATTACTGCCAGTTTGATGAGGATGTTACTAACCGAGGTGCAAACCCATCCTGAATTGGCACGTATAGTAGCAGAGCGAGTTGTGCCTTCGGTGGTGATGCCGCTAGCCCAATATATTACAGAGCAAGTAGAGCAGGGCAAGTTTAAGTCGGCTAATCCGGTAACGTTACTTTTCCAATTCTTCAGCCCTCTTTTTCAGCGCGTCTTATTAAATTCATTAGGGTTCTTTTCAGTCTTTCCTATACAAATACCTGCTAGGGAAGAATATGTAAATAGCCTAGTAGATGGTTATTTACACGGTGTTTTGGTTGAACAGAAGGGAGAATAATTTATGGTAAACGGCGTAGCTGGACAATTTGCCGTAGAAATAAAAGGTCTTCGCAAGTCCTATGGGAAAATTGAAGCGCTAAGAGGTATCGACCTTACGGTGGAGAAGGGTACTATTTTTGGGTTACTGGGGGCGAACGGCGCGGGTAAATCTACAATGATTCGGATACTGGTAGGTTCATCGAACGCAAGTGGAGGAGAGGTGAAGGTGCTAGGGTTAAGCCCTTTCCACGATTCACACAAGTTGCGCCATCGTATCGGCTATATGCCGCAATTACCCGCCCTGTACGATGACCTGTCTGCTTTTAGCAATGTATTATTCTTTTGCTCGGCGCATGGCATTGATAATCCTAAACAGCGTGTGAAAGAAGTTCTGGAATTTACCAACCTTACCGCTCGCCAGAATGATGCAGTAATCGGCTTTTCAGGCGGAATGAAGCAACGTCTTTCGCTGGCATGTGCTTTGGTTCACCAGCCCGATGTGCTTTTTCTAGATGAGCCAACAGCAGGGGTTGACCCGAAGCTACGAGAACAATTCTGGAAGCATTTTAGGGAACTGGCGCAGCAGGGTAAAACAATTTTCGTCAGCACTCACATGATGGATGAAGCGATACTGTGTGATAGGCTGGCGATTATGAATCAAGGGGTGGTGCTGGTGCAGGATACGCCCAAAAATATCATGCAAATGGGACATAGTCAGGTACATGTATGGAGTGGTGGGCAGGAAAAAGTGTTTGCCATTGAGGATTACCGGGCGCAACTTCCGATTCTATTGCGCGAGTTTAACCTTGATAACGGTGTATCGAGAATTGAGATTGAAGAAGACACCCTTGAAACCATAGTATTAAAGTTGCTTAACCAAACCAAGCCTGAGCAATCGGAGAGAGAGGCTAACCATGTCTAGCGTTACTAGGGGAGGCAATCCCGGCGAAGTGCATCGCGCCAGTGGCAGGTTCAGCGGGAAGCGTTTGATTACCATCTCTCGGCGGGTGCTGCTTCAACTACGACACGACCGCCTTTTTTTGGCACTATCGTTGCTGGCTCCGGTTATTATGGTGCTATTTCTCAAAATCTTTTTCGATAGCATGAAGGGTCCCGGTTTCGTGGTAAGCCGCTTTATTGTGCCCATGGGGGCTTTCCTGATTCACTTCTTCACTTATATCCTGTGCGCTATTGCGTTAGTGCGCGAACGCTCCCATGAAACTCTAAGCCGCATGTTTGTAAATGGCTTTCGGCGTGGGGAAATTATTCTAGGCTTTCTGCTGGCATATTCGTTGTTGGCTACGCTACAAAGCCTGATTGTACTGGTATTGCTAGGCTGGCTCTTTGAACTAAGCTACGCCTTTGAAATATACGCTTCTATTTATCTGGTTATCTGGCTGTTGGCGGTAATCTCGGTTGCGCTTGGAATCTTCCTGTCAAACTTCGCCCATAGCGAAGCGCAGATGATACCCACCATCCCGTTGGTAATTCTGCCTTCGGTGTTTTTATCCGGGATTATCGTAGCAGTGGACAAACTGCCGGATTGGGTACAACCTATCAGCCGTATCTCGCCCTTATATTACGCCAATAACGCGCTGCAAAAACTGATTCTGCCCAACGGTTCATTGGGCGATGATTTGAGCAGTATCGCAGGGTTGCTGGCTTACGGGTTGATAGTATTAACGCTGGGCAGCTTAACTCTTAAAGAACGCGATTAACAGTTTAATTCATATGACTCAGGCTGGATTATGCTTTTCGGGCTATCCAACCTGAAGTCAGAAAAGCGTTGTAAAAACGTTTTATATCACTGAATCCGGCTTGTTCCAGCAACGTCAATACCATGTTTTCAGGTGAGAATTGCCCACCTGTGAGGGCTGTCTGTAGCACATTATCAACATTTTTGGCACTGACACCGTTGTGGATTATAAAGTCACGCCATCCGTTGAGCATTTCCTTGAAATCCGGGTCTGCGGTATCTCCATGGTGGCTAAGATATACTAGACTTCCTCCCGATTTGATATGGCTGGATACTGTTTTCAGCAAAGACAGCTTACCTGCTACATCCGGTATAAAATGCAACACCAGCATTAAAGTTGCGGCATCATAGCTTTCACCCTCCGGCAGGTCGGTGGCATAACCATGCACTAATCGCACCCTCTCACCCAAACCATGCTGTTCCACTTTAGCCTTCGCAATACTCATCATTTGTTCGGAAGGGTCAAAGCCGGTCATGCGCCAGCCGGGCATTTTTGTACCGAAAGTAACCAGTTCCATTCCAGTTCCGCAACCGCCCACCAATAGGTTTGCATCTGTTGGCAGCCTGTCTTTTAATAAAGCCGTGACCATACTAAAAATCTGCTCGTAGCCGAAAATTGATTGGCGTACGAAATTATCATATGCCTCTACAAATCCAGAGTTAAAGTCAAACATTTTATCTGACATCTATTTTATCCTTAAATTATGCGGTGAAAGAAAAAGAGTGTAGAAAGCTCCAGTTAGGTGCAATGATTATAGACACTATCAAGTGGTTAATCAAAAAGGAGCCTTTGCAGGCTCCGTAAGGGTTTTAGTCGAAAAATTAGCTGATTTATTTTGCCCATGCCAACACGCTATAAGTGCCGCTGCCAAGTTCCACCCAACTCGCCACGTTCTGTCCGCTAAGAGTCACTACCACCAGCGTGCCACGCACTGCGCCAGTCGCGGAACTGGAAGTGCCGGTTTTGATATAAGCCAGTTTTTTGCCATCAGCCGACCATGCCGGCTTAGTTGCGCCAAATCCGGCGCGTACCCCGCCGATTTTGGTTTCCGTGCTGGCATCCAGTTTTGGTTGAGCTTTCGAGGAATCAAAAATATCCAAATCCATCACGCCGGTTGCGGGCAAACCCTCGACTACCATCAAACTGCTACCCGGCGCACCCAACACGCGGTTGAAGCCGCCCTCGTAATTGGTACTCCACAGCTTTAGTTCCTTGCCGTCGGTGGCATTCAGGCTGAACAGTAAGCCGCTATGCCCTAGCGTAGTGAAAGCAATTTGCTTGCCTCCATCCACGAACGCCGGGGAGTTAATAAATTCGGGAAATACTTGGAAGGGGAAGCCAGATTGACTCCAATCGGATGGGAATTTTTTAGTGTTAATCGGCTCCCATTCGTTTTTCCCTTCATTGTTAATGATATGCACTGCGTTTTCTGTCGCGTAGTTATAATCGGCGGGAATACGCCCATCCGTTACAAAGACGATGCGTTTGCTATCGGAAGCCCATGCGCCTTGTTGCCCATCAGCGAGCTTGCGCGGGTTTATGTTGCCCAACTCGGTGATCCAGAGTTCGTGTTTATCCTTGAAATCGTACTTACCGTCTTTATTGCTATCCAGAATGCGGGTAAACAGCAAGAATTTCCCATCGGACGAAAATTCTGGATCGCTATCGCTGGTGGCAGCGGGTTGCTCGGAAACTAATTTGGTGGGAGCATCTTTCAGATTTGAAAGGTATAGAGAGTCTACCCCGTTCTGTCCTCGCAAACTTGCTGCCAGCATATTTCCCTGCGCCGAAAGCGCAATATCGCCGGATGCGCCTAGCTTCGTGCCGTCCACCACCTGTTTCTTTTCTTTGGTATCGGTATCGAGCGTATAAACATTGCCGTTTTCTACATAAGCCAGCAGGTTACTGCGAGTCGGTGTGGGGGTTACAACCGCCGCTGTGGTAGTAGTTGCAGCAGTGGTGCTTATTGCGCTTGTAGTGGCAGGCGTAGTGGTTGCGATAGTGGTCGGCGTAACTGTCGGCACTTCAATAACAGCCGTTGTCGTTGGTTTAGTAGCAACAACCGGTACGGCGGTGGCTGTGACAGGGATTGGGGTGGCAGGCGTGGTGGTAGGGGTGCTATCACCGCAAGCAACTATCAGCCCTGCAAAGAGAAGCAAAACCAGCATTAAGGTTAATTTTCTAAAATTTCTGTTCATCGCTTTTCCTTCCACCGCACATCCTGCCTTTTGTTTATTAGTTCTGCTAATTACCAAGAAACAGACCCTAATTAATTATATCACGCTTGTTATAACGGCTTGAACAGGGAAAGCCAAAATGCGACTATCCTCATCTTTTATAACGTATAGCGAGCATAACAGTCACAGCAACTATCGAAATAAAAATATGACTGTAGTTTCATTCCTTATTTTATGGACAAAATTTTACTTGTGAAATTTGGTGAAACTGGCTTATTTCTGTTAAAATTATGGGGTAATAGCTGTCTATAAACTGGCGAGCAAACAGAGGAGAGGTACAAAGATGTCAACCACTACCAACACTTATAAGATGTATAGCAAAGATGATTTTAATCTCGAGTTAAACGATGACGAACGCGAGATACTTAATATGGTACGCGACTTTGCCCAGAATGAAGTAAAGCCTCGCGCCGCCGACAATGATGCTACAGGCGAATACCCTGCCGACCTCGTAGAGCAGATGTCCGAATTGGGTATTATGGGGCTATCGTTTCCAGAGAAATACGGCGGGGCAGGGCAGAGTTATATTCTCTTTGCGCTGGCAGTGGAAGAATTGTGCGCCGCTTGCGCCTCTACCGGGTTGGTATTTGATGTGAATATGAGCCTCGGGGCAGAGCCGATCTTGTTTTTCGGAAATGAAGAGCAGAAAATGAAATGGTTGCCGGGTATGGCAAGTGGCAAGAAACTGGGCGCGTTGGCTATGACCGAACCGGGTGCTGGAAGCGATGCTGCCGGTATCAAAACCCGCGCAGTACGTGACGGCAACGACTATATTATCAACGGCTCCAAAACCTTCATTACGCTGGGTAGTGTGGCTGAAACCTACGTGGTTACTGCTATAACCGACCCTGAGTTGCGGGCAAAGCATCGCCACATCAGCGATTTCGTGGTGGAAAAGGGCACTCCCGGTTTGAGTTTTGGTCAGCCGATGCACAAGATGGGCATTACTGCCAGCATGACTACCGAAGTATTTTTTGATAATGTGCGCGTACCTGCTTCAAATCTGCTTGGTCAAGAAGGTGATGGCTTCAAGATTACCATGGACACCCTTGATGGCGGTCGGGTAGGCGTAGCGGCACAGGCAATCGGCATTGCGCGCGCTGCCCTTGAAGACTGTATCGAATATGCTACACAACGCAAGCAATTTAATACCGCTGTTACCGAATTTGAAGGCATCCAGTTTATGCTAGCAGATATGGCTACTGCGATTGATGCGGCTCGCTTGCTGACTCTCCGTGCTGCCTACTTGCGTGACAAGGGTATCCCCTGCGCTCGCGAAAGCAGTATGGCAAAGCTATTTGCCGGAGATACCGCAATGAAAGTAGCCACCGATGCGCTACAAATCTTTGGCGGTTACGGTTACATCAAAGAGTACCCGGCTGAACGGCATATGCGTGATGCGAAGATTACTCAGATTTATGAGGGTACGCAACAGGTTCAACGCTTGGTAGTGGCGCGCCAAACTCTGAAAAATCTGGCAAAGCGTTAATTATCTGTGACTACCGTTTATCTTGCGCTGGGCGCTAATCTGGGAAATAGAAGAGCTAATCTTGCTGCCGCGCTGGAACGTCTCCGGCTAGGCGGCAAGTTTAAGATCAGAGCGGTTTCCGGCTTATACGAAACCCGCCCGGTGGGGTACATTAATCAACCCGATTTCCTGAATATGGCGTTGGAAGGGGAGACCGAACTGTCTCCACTTGATTTGCTCGATAGCCTAAAACGGATAGAATTATTGGCGGGGCGAGATTTCTCTGCCCCCCGTAATTATCCCCGCCCGCTTGACCTTGATATCCTCTTTTATGGTGATCACTTGGTCAATGAAGATAGGCTTCAGGTTCCGCACCCGCGCTTGCATGAACGTGCCTTTGTGCTTGCACCGCTTAACGAGTTTGCCCCCCGTTTTACCCACCCTCAACTTCAAAGCACTATTGAAGATTTACTGGCTACCTTCGACCTTGAAAAGGAAGGCGTATTTCGTTATTGCGCCGAACCGGGCTTGCAAATTCCTCCCCCCCGTTTTCTTTTTGTAACTGGCAAGCTAGCTGCTCCTGTTCTGGAACAATTTCTGCATGATCTAAGCACTCAGCTTAACTTTACCTACGGTATAGCTAAAATGGATATGGATGTCGCTGCTTTTATGAGCGTGCGCTATATTGCCGACCATCTCAAGCTTCCCGAAGAAGAATCCGGTATTTACGACTTGCTGGTTATTCCCGGTTGGGCTAAAGGCGATCTGGCTTCTCTTGAACGAATCAGTGGTATAAAAGCAGTCTTAGGACCAACCGACCTGACGGAACTGGAAAGTTGGTTGGAATTACAGATTCGCTGCACTAAGGCTTCGTCTAACGCCACCCATTACTATACTGAAGAACAGTTGCGGGAGATACAAGCACGCCTGACCGATTCAAATATCCGAATCTTTACTGACGGCAAGTGTATCTATGCCTTTAATGATCAGTTGTTTGTGTCCGGCGGTATCGAGGATAAGGAACTGCGAACACTGTTTCGTCAGCTTGGGGTTGATAATGCTTCACACGCCTTTTACTTGGGGCGCGAACTTTACAAAGCTGCTATGAGCATCCGCTTAGGTTTGCCCTATCATCAGGATCGAGATTTAGCACTATAAAAGGCTCTTGACAGGAGTTTAGCCTCTCAAAGCTCAATTTCCAGTAGATAGAGGGATGGCTTCGACTACATACGTACTTGCCATTTTGTCATGCATACCTTGTTTCCCCTTATCCACCAGCATTACATACAACACTGCTATATAGCCGATTATATATATTGCCAAAACCACTATCATAATGGTAAACAATGCGCTAATAAATTGCCCTGCTATTCTAGAATTCGATTGGTTTAGGATGTTGTCATCTATTAGCAAAGGCAGCACTAAATTAACCGCTATTCCGGCTACTAAGCCCAACCCAAAGCTATAAAGGATTCCCCATAATGCTCTCAAAACGGCTGAACCCAAAGTTATGGGAGTACCACCGCCGTGAATGACTTTGATGTGGTTGATACGATGCCCAATAGTTTGTCCGCCCATAAATACTGTTATCACATGATAGAGAAACGGAATCGTACTAACCATAATTATGGTGAGTAAATTCGAGAATATCCACTCAAAGAAATTGGAGTTGCTGGATAAGCTAGACTCGGTGCTGGTATAAGACCTTGATTTTTGGCTAGAGCTAGTGGGCATAGTTACGCTGGCAATACCAATAAAGATAAAGAAAATGAAATAGAATAAAAACGACAAAAGATAGGTGATAATCGAGTCGATTACTGCGCCCCAGAACCGTTCCATTAATCCGGCTAGTCGCATTATGACGGTTTCTCCCTCTTCTCCAACATAATAGTAGCAGCCTTTGTAAACTCCAGTTTCAACCTTTGGAGAAGGAGGCGCTTTTGGCTGACCAAAAGGCGGTGGTGGTGGCGGAGCTTTTATTGTCTCTGCTACTGGTAAGGGTTCAACCTGTTGCCATGCGGGTGGCTTATTCGTTTCGTTTTTATCTGCCGGGATACTTTTTTGCAACAAATCTTCAATTGATAAAGCTGACATAGCGGATGGATTGGCTGTTGTATTTCCGGCAGTAACACTCGTCTGTGTCGGTTTCATCCAAGAAGGCATAAATCCGTCATAAAGATTGGAATCAGGACTTTCTGAGCGAGCTAAGGGCGAATTACAAATAAGACAATGAGTTGCGCTTGCTAAATTTGCAAACTGGCAGTTTGGACAAAGCATTTTGTTTCATCCTTAAATTTAAAAGGTAAAGACTGTGGCTAAAAATATTGCACAATACTGTCCTTATTATTTTAAGTCAACTTTAATTCTAAATAAATAGCTTGTTGTATAACTGGGTAAACATCAGAAATTTGCGTGGTAGAAGAAACCGAGGTATCTCGAAAGTTGTAATGGGAGAGCAACTGAGTTCAACTAGGTTGGTCATTATACAAAAATCAGGATTTCATCTCGTTTTATGCCTATATATATGGAGTATGTATATTATAATGGAATAAGCATCAAAACAAATAGATGAAGTCGAGAGAAGGAGAACAGCATTATGCTAAAAGAAGTTACAGTAAACTGGGAATCTGGAATGAAGTTCACCGCCACTGCCGAAAGTGGTTTCACTGTTATAATGGATACCAAAGCCGAGTTCGGGGGTTCTGATGAAGGCTTTACCCCTAAAATGCTTTTGCTGGTATCGTTGGCAGGCTGCACTGCAATGGATGTGATTTCCATGTTGAAAAAGATGCGACAAGAGGTAATCGGCTATCGTTTAGAAGTAAAGGGCTGGGAACATGAGGAACACCCCAAGAAATTTGACCGGATTGTGGTGGAACATGTGGTTGAAGGTCACAACCTGAATCAAGAGTCGGTTGATAAAGCCATTGCCCTTTCACACGAGAAATATTGCTCAGTATCTGCCAGCCTAGCGGGTTCAGTCGAGATAGTTATGACTTCGCGTTTAGTAGAAATAAGCTCAGCAGTAGATTGATAAATCGCAAAGGGGCGACAGCATCGCCCCTTTATGATTCAGACTGAGGATTAAGCTTTGGTAGGTGTTGCTTAATGCTACTTTACCAACTTTTGTTGAGCGTTTTGCTTGTTGTCAGGTTTTGTAGGTAGCAACCGGGTAAGTACCCCAGTTCTTATATCACTAATAACGGTATCGGTAAAGTTTTCCCACTCCCCATATACTATCTTTTCATCTATTTGCTTTGCAGTGCCGACTGGCTTAAGTATTTTACCCATAATACATACCCTTTACTACGCAAATACTTTGATCTAAACCCTCATTTTTGATGATTATATATCTAACATAATAGATTACTTCATTCAATTTTTAAAGGATAAAATGGATGGTTTTTATCGTATTTAATATTATCTTAATACTATCCTTTAAAGCTACCCGCGCATACTACTTTAGTCTGGTTAGCTCTCTTTGGGAGAAATAAATAAGCACATCTAAATTGTCATTCCTCTCCTTAAGTGGTAGGATAAATTCACTTATTTTATGAAGGAGAACCTGTAAAAGTATGTCCATAATCAAAGTTGGTATTATCGGCTACGGACTTTCGGGCGCAGTTTTTCATGCCCCATTGATCTCACGCCTCAAAGAATTTGAGCTTTACAAAATAGCATCTTCAAACCCCGATAAAGTACATAAAGATTACCCAGAGACACTGGTAGTTGCCAGCCCCGATGCGCTAATAAATGACCCACAAGTTGATCTGGTGGTAGTTTGTGCCCCTAACACCAGCCATTTTTCCTTGACAAGTCAAGCGCTCAATGCTGGTAAGCATGTCGTGTTGGAAAAACCATTTGTTAATCGGCTTGAGGAGGGCGAGGAATTAATTCGCCTTGCTGCTGAAAACAAATGTATATTGAGCGTGTATCAGAATCGGCGTTGGGATGGCGATTTTCTGACTATAAAGAAGTTGATTGAAAGTGATGTGCTGGGCGAAATTTACACTTACGAATCCCACTTTGATCGTTTCCGACTTGAAGTAGGCAACAAGTGGCGCGAACAAGCGCTAGAGGGTTCGGGTATTCTGTTCGATCTGGGCGCACACCTGATTGATCAGGCATTGCAGTTATTTGGCAAGCCTCAAACAATCTGGGCTGATGCTTTCCCACAACGTCCGGGCGCAACTACTATTGATTATTTCCACCTTATCCTCGGTTATGAGCGCTTACGGGTAATACTCCATTCTGGTACAATCAATAAAAAACCTGGTCCTCGTTTTCAGGTACACGGTACCAAAGGCAGTTATATTAAATACGGGCTTGATCCACAAGAAGATGCGCTCAAAAGAGGCATGCGTCCCGGTGACTCGGGTTGGGGAAAAGAGAGTTCGGAATTATACGGTGAGCTTTTTACAGGCGCAGGAGAACTGACTCTAAGCGGGAAAATCGAAACCTTACCCGGTTCTTATGAAGCCTTTTATAATGTCATATACACTGCCCTAACAGATGGCACACCTCCGCCAGTGACAGCGCAAGAGGCATTGGAAGTAATCAAGTTTATTCAACTGGCAGGGCAAAGCAGCCGTGAAAAACAAGTGCTGTTAGTAGACTAAGAAGGAATAAATTCATGGAAGATTTTAATAAATTGCTGCAAGAGTTACAGCAGCAAGAGGATTTAATCCAGTTCATTGAATTTACCAATGACACTGCCTACGAAATTGGAACATGGTTGGTGGATATTGGTAGAAGAGAAGGCAAGAGTTTTACCGTAGATATTTGCCGTAACGGGCAACAACTATACCACTACGCTTTGCCCGGCACTACCCCCGACAATGACGAATGGATTAAGCGCAAGAATCGGGTGGTGAACCGCTTTAATCATAGCTCATATTTCATGGGAATTTATTACAAAAGCCGCAATACCACTATTGAGGAAAAGCACTTTCTAAATCCCGAAGAATATGCTCCCCATGGTGGCTCATTTCCTATTATTATCAAAAACGTAGGGGTAGTTGGTACAATTACAGTTTCCGGGCTACCGCAAGAAGAAGACCATCGCCTAGTGGTGCAGGTACTTATGGAATTTCTCGGCTTATAAATTTAGGAATAAGAAAACCCACTAACTCAGCCGCTTACTTCTAAGTGGCTTTTTAATACCCACCTAGAACTGGGTCTTTTCAAAATTAGAGGTGGTTTGGTTTTATTTTTCGAGGTGCTGGTCTTTTTACGCTTACTTATTTCTTGGACAAAGAAATATAGTTGTGGGGCAGTTTCTTACTTGATATCATGATAAACTAGAGATATAAGATTTATAAGGCATAATCGTACTCTCCCGTCCTACCTCTCGTTGTGTTATTAGCTTCAATAATTGACCTGAAATTGAACTATTCCATGTGTAAAATATAAGAAAGGTGGCTACTGCATGGCTGGCTCTGCAAATTCTAATGACGGAGTTAAAATCCAAAACCATTTGCTGGCAGCGCTACCACAAGAAGAATACCAACGCTTACTGCCCAAAATTGAGTCGGTTAATTTTGAACTGGGCAAGGTGGTTTATCACTACGCACAGCAAATGGAATATCTTTATTTTCCCACTACCTCAATGGTTTCTTTGCTTTACACTATGGCAGATGGAATGACCGCAGAGGTAGGTTTAACCGGGAATGAAGGCGTGGTAGGCATCGCACTCTTTCTGGGTGGTGATACCGCCCCCAACCAAGCGGTAGTTCAAATTGGCGGCGCTGCCTTGAGACTAAGCGCCAAAACAGTTCAGGAAGAATTCAAGCGGGGCGAAGTTTTCCAGCAGGTACTTCTACGTTATACTCAGGCACTCATAACTCAAATTTCCCAAACTGCCATCTGTAACCGACTTCATCCGGTAGAACAACGTTTCTGCCGCTGGTTGCTCTTAAGTCACGACCGGGTTAAAACTGACCAATTAGTAATGACCCAAGAACTTATCGCCACAATGTTGGGCGGCAGACGTGAGAGTGTTACGGTAGCGGCAGGGCGGTTACAAGATGAGGGTCTAATCCAGTATGCGCGGGGTCACATCACTATCCTCGATCGAAAAGGTCTTGAAGACTCGGTGTGTGAATGTTACCATGTCGTCAAGAATGAATATCAACGTTTACTCGGCTTCAGCTAGTAAATAGATCAAGGCGTAAGGGATTTACTTATTAAAAGCTTCCGTAACAAAGCTCTTAACTGGTTGAAGTTATCCGGTTTGGTAAGATACAAATTATCTTCAAGAGCAACTTCCGCGCCTTCCTCCACCTCCTCGACATCAAAAAATACGATTGGTATATCCTTCTTTAACTCAGCCCCTTGTCTTATCTGGATAGCAACCTGAATAATCGAAGTAGTTGAGCCAGCCAGGCATACCAGTATTAAGTCAGGAGGCTGACAGATAGCTTTTAGAATGGCATCTTCTAGCGTTCTTGCCAGTTCCACCCGATAACCATCCACTTTTAACAGCTTACTCAGCCCATCGCGAATTTCTTCGATGTCTTCCAATACCAGGATTAAACATTTAAGATCTTCGGTTGTAGTCACATAAATTCCCCCTCAATTATATAAATGTTAAGTTAATCTACTCTTTTTTCTTTGCTCCTAACTAAAGCCTAATAGCTAAAAGAGCAATTGTCTGTGTGGTAAGGTACATTATTTGGTATTGGCTAAGTTTTTACCCTATGTGTGATGGCGAACCGACCTTTACTTATCTTTACTTTATGCTAGATGTAAGGATGTAACTTTTTTGATACCTGCTTGTCAAGTTGAAATGGAGTTGCATACTACCGTGATGCGAACGATTAACACAGATAGGGGCTATAATTAATATGGCATACCTTGATATTCAAACTAATACTACCAATCAAGCAATTGATTGGCGTGAACTGATAACCGCTTACCGCCATCCTAATCTACGAAGTAGCCTCTGGCAGTTTATCAATAGCTTTTTCCCTTTTATTTTCCTATGGTACTTGATGTACCTCAGCCAGGCTTATTCCTACTGGATTACTCTTGCCCTATCCCCTTTAGCCGCCGGTTTTTTGATAAGAATTTTCATTATTTTTCACGATTGCGGTCATCATTCCTTTTTCAAAGCTAAAAAGGCTAACGACATTCTCGGCTCGATTTGCGGTTTATTGTGCCTTACACCTTACTATCACTGGCGCTACTTCCACGCTTTACATCATGCAACAGTTGGAAATTTGGGTAAGCGGGTTGAGGGTGAGCTTCTACCGCTTTCTATCAAAAAGTTTACCCAAAACAATGGGGATG